>JAEYSQ010000039.1 GCA_023434465.1 Actinomycetes bacterium | reverse complement strand
TGAAGTTGCCGGGGGTGATCTCGTTACGGAAGGACTTGCCGACCTGGGCGATACCGAACGGCGGCTTCTTGCGGGCGAAGTTGAGGACGTTCTTGAAGTTGATGAAGATGCCCTGTGCGGTTTCGGGCCGCAGGTAGACCGAGTTGCCGTCATCGGCGACCGGACCCATGTGGGTCTCGAACATCAGGTTGAAGTTCCGGGGCGGGGAAAGTTCGCCGCCGCATTCGGGGCAGACGATCGGGTCGTCGTAGTTGCCGCCCTTTTCGACGTTCGCCTCGCGGAGGTGATCCTCGCGCCAGCGTCGCTTGCAGTCACCAAGGCACTGCACCAGAGGGTCGGTGAAGCCGGCTAGGTGTCCGGAGGCTTCCCAGACCTTGGGGTGCTGGAGAATCGCCGAGTCGAGGGCGACGATGTCGTCGCGCTCGACCAGCATCGCCTTCCACCACTCGTTCTTGACGTTGTTGTTGAGCAGCACGCCGTAGTGCCCGTTGTCGTAGGTCGAACCGAGGCCGCCGTAGATCTCCGAAGACGGGAAGACGAAGCCGCGCCGCTTGGCGAGGGCAACGATCTCTTCCATGGTCACTTCGGTGTTCTTGTCGGTGGCGTAGTCGCTCATGGGGCGAACGGTATCGGGACGGAAACGGCGGCGCGCTGCGATAATCAGCCGCGCTATGCCGATCTACGAATACCGCTGTGAAAACGGTCACCTCTTCGAAGTCATGCAGTCGATGTCGGAAGACGCCCTGACCGAGTGCGTCGAATGCGGCGCCCCGGTCCGCAAGGTGCTTCATTCGCCGGCCATCCACTTCAAGGGCTCTGGTTTCCACAACACCGATTACGGAACCCGCAAGGGCAACAAGGCCAAGGCGGCGGCGGAATCGAGCACGAAGGATTCGGGCTCTTCGGACTCGTCGGATTCAGGCTCTTCCTCGTCGAGCACCGATTCCGGCTCGTCCAGCCCTTCGAGCGCCAGCGATTCCGGCTCGAAAAGCTCATCGAGCTCTGACTGAGTCACCGAGACCGAACCACTAACTCTCCAGTTCGGAGGCGGCGCGCTGGCGCTCCGACTCCGGGATCTCCAGGGAGCCGCCCGGGCCGTTGCCCGACGGGATCAGGACATCGGGTTTTGAGGAACCGGCGAATACGGTCGAAAGTGCGAGCTGGGGGAGGGAGAAGAAGCCCATGTCGGAGACGAAGGCCTTGGGGGCCGTCCAGCCGATGATCGGGCCCTTGATGAAGTTGTAGGGCAGGCGGAGGGGATCGGTGAGGCGCTGCTTGATCCCGTTCATGACCAACTGCTGGGCGGCCGCCCGGTCGAGGTCGTCATAGCCCTCGGTGAAGGCGCTCGGCTCATTGCCCGGGCAAGGACTGGGTTTGCGGGTCCGGGCGTAGGCCAGGGCGGTCTCTCCGTCGAGGGTGTTGCTGCCCTGTTTGAGATCGATCGACCAGCCGCCGTTGGCCTTGCCGCCGGAGATGTCGGCGCAAAGACGGGTCGGCACGTCCACCTTGACCCCGCCGATCGCGTCGATGAAGTCCTCGAAGCCGGTGAAGTTGAGGATCACGACGTGATCGATCCCGATGCCGAGGAAATCTTCGACCGTCTGGACCTGGAGCGCGGCCCCGCCGAAAGCGTAGGCGGCGTTGATCTTCTGTGAATCCTGACCGGGGATGGCCGCGAAGCTGTCGCGGGGGATGCCGAGCTTCTTGAACTTGGCGCCTCCGGCCCGCACCACCATCAGCGTGTCGGCCCGGGCACCGGCGCAACCGTCGTGGGGCGCTTCGCCCTTGGCCTGCTGCTCGTAGCAGCGCTCCTCCTGGGCCGCCCCGGGCTCCAGCGTGTCCGGAGGCCGGGAATCGGTCCCGATGATCAGGATGTTCTGGGGGCTGGTCAGCATCCACGGGCTGCCACCGAGCGCGTTCTTGGCTTCGCCGGAAAGTTTCATCGACTGGATCTGGGCGGATATGCCGAAGGCGAGAAAGCTGATTATCAGCCAGCCGAACACGGCGAAAAGGACCCATTTGATCCAGCGACGGCCGCCGCGACCCCCAGCGCTGCGGGTTCCCCGGGAGCCCCGACCGAAGCGTCCGCCGGAGCCGGAAGATCGGAACCGGTCGCCACCCCGGCCGGAGCCGGAGCGGTGGACTTCGTAGGGTAGTTCCTGCCGGTCGGACCTGGCCGCTCTCTGGCGATCCCCCGCCCGCTTCTCTTTTCCGCTCAGGGATTCGAGATCGGGCTTGCGGAAGCGCGAGAATAGGCCCCGACGCGAGCGATAGACGTTGTAATCGGGCCGGTCCGGATCGGGCCTGTTACCTGAGGAAGGCATGAAGAGTTAGAAATGGTGGCTGATGGCAGAAGTTGAATCGATCGGAGCTGACCTTGGTGGGACAAAGCTTGCCGTCGGCGTGGTCGATGGGCGGCCGGAAACCCTGTGGAAAGAAGAGGTACCTTCGAAAGGTTATTCGCAGGAAAGGGTCGTGAACCTGCTCGCGGAGCAGATCAACAAGGCCCGCGAGGCCCGGCCCGCCTCGGGCTCGGTCGGGGTCGGAATACCCGCCACCCTCGATCACGAGACCGGGCATGCGATCAGCACCGTCAATCTCGATTTGGAAGACCTCCCGATCGGCGAGATGCTCTCCGAACAGGTGGGACTGCCGGTGGCGATCGACAACGACGGCAACCTGGCGATGCTGGCCGAAGCTCTCTACGGAGCCGCCCGGGGGGCCGATCACGCGCTGCTGCTGACTATCGGCACCGGAATCGGTGGCGGCATCTGGGCCGGTGGCGAGATCTACCGGGGCTCCACCGGTGCCGGAGCGGAACTCGGCCACATGGTGGTCGAGATCGACGGCCACCCCTGTCAGGGCAATTGCCCGAACCGCGGCTGTGTCGAGGCGATGGCCTCCGGCACCGCGATCGGCCGTCACGGACAAGAGGCCGCCGAACGGAATCCGGACTCGCTGCTCGGCCAGCGTCTTGCTGCGGGGCAGAAGATTGACGCGAAAGCGGTCAACGAGGCCGCCGCGCAGGGAGATGAAGCGGCGATCGGCGCGATCGACCAGGCCGGCCATTATCTGGGCCAGGCTCTGGTTTCGTTCGCCAACATCTTTCAACCCGAGGTGATCGTGCTCGGAGGGGGAGCGATTGCGTTCGGCGAGCTTCTGATCGCCCCGGCCCGTCGCGAACTCGAGCGGTTTGCGCTCAAGCCGATGAACCGGACCCGCGTCGTCGCGGCCGAAATGGGGCCGGCGGCCGGCATGATCGGTGCCGCCGCCTACGGCCAAATGGAAGCCGGGTCCGCCTGATGCCAGGACGCCTGACTGTCTGCCCGACCCCGATCGGCAACATGGATGACGTGAGCAAGCGGGTCCGCGACGCGCTCGTGATGGCCGACTACGTTGCCTGCGAGGACACCCGCCGTACTGGCCGCCTGCTCGAGAAACTCGAGATCCGACCCAAACCCCGGCTGGTTTCCAACCACGAGGGCAACGAAGCATCGCGGGCCGTCGAGCTGGTCAAACGGCTCGAACGGGGGGACAGGATCGCCCTCGTTTCCGACGCCGGCATGCCGGCCGTCTCCGACCCTGGCTACCGATTGATCCGGGCCTGCATCGACCGCGGCGTGGAAGTCGAGGTCCTGCCGGGGCCGTCGGTGATCCCGGTCGCGCTGGTCGCTTCCGGCCTGCCGACCGACCGTTGGCGCTTCGAAGGTTTCCTGCCGAAGCGGGCGGGGGAGATGGAGCGGGTCCTGAACTCGGCCGAGACCGTGATCGCCTTCGAATCTCCCCGCCGGATCTCCAACTCGCTGGCCGCTCTCGCCGAGCTGGCTCCTGACCGCCAGGCGGCAGTCTGCCGGGAAATGACCAAGATGCACGAGGAAGTGAGCCGCGGCACGCTGAACGAGCTTTCGCTCCGCTTCAAGGGCGAGGTGAAGGGCGAAATCGTCCTGGTCATCGCGCCTGCCGCGGCCGCCGAACACGGCCAGGACATCGCTTTCGCGGTCGAGGCGCTGAAGCGTCTGGTCAAGTCCGGGGCACGGCCGCGGGCCGCGGCGACGGTGGTCGCCTCACTCACCGGAACCAGGGCCAACGACCTTTACAAGGCTCTGACCGGCCGGGAACCCCGACGTTGAGCCGGGTCGCGTACGCCACTTGCGAGCCGCGGATGGAAGGCTGGGAGGACGACCGGCTATCGGCCCGCGTCCTCGAGTCCCGCGGGATTGAAGTTGAGTTCGTCGTCTGGGATGACCGGTCCGCCGATTGGGATTCCTTCGACCTGGTTGTGATCCGTTCGACCTGGGATTACGGGGACCGGCTCGACGAATTCCTCACCTGGACCGAACGGATCGGGCCTAAAAAGCTTCGCAACGTGCCGGCCCTGATCAGGTGGAATACCGACAAGCGCTACCTGGCCGAGCTCGACGGAGCCGGTTTGCCGGTGCCACCCACCGTGCTCGTGCCCCCGGGCGGTCCGGTGCCCGACTTCGGTGGTCGCGTGGTGATCAAACCGGTATCCGGCGCGGGTGCCCGGGACACCGGAGTCTTCGATGAAGAAACCCGCGGTGAGGGCGTCGCCCTGCTCGACAGACTCGGGGAGCAGGACGAGATCGGAATGATCCAGCCGTACATCCCCTGGATCGACGAGCGGGGAGAAACGGCGGTGATCTTCTTCGGAGGCCGTTTCGCGTATGCCCTCAGGAAGAAAGCGTTCCTCCCCGAGTCGGGAGTCGCCCCGATAAAGCCCGGCACGACGGTCGCCGCCCGCATGTTCGACGACGATCTGATGTCGATAACCGAAGCGTCTGAAAGCGAGCTGGAGCTGGGAGCAGAGACGGTTGCCTGGCTGGCCCGGCGGTTCGGCAGCGTGCCGCTCTACGCGCGGATAGACATGGTCTCCTCGCCCGCCGGCGAAGCCGTGTTGATGGAAGTCGAAGCCACCGAGCCGAGCCTCTACCTCGAACTGGCCACCGATCTCGAGGTCCCCGGACCGGAGCTTTTCGCCGACGCGGTCGAGGCGGCGCTGGCCTGAGCGCCCCTATGCTGGACGGACCTTGAGTTTCTATGTGACAACTCCGATCTTTTACGGCAACGGCGACCCGCACCTGGGCCATGCCTACTCGACCATGGCCGCCGACATCCTCGCCCGTCACATGCGCCAGCGCGGCGAAGATGTCTTCTTTCTGACCGGCACCGACGAACACGGGGAACCGATCGCCCAGGCGGCCGAGAAACAGGGCCTCACGCCGCAGGAGCTGGTCGACCGCAGCGCCGAGAGCTTCCGCGACATGGTGGCGAAGGTCGATGCGACGAACGACTTTTTCATTCGCACCACCGACCAGGGCCACGTCGAAAGGGTCCAGGCGGTGGTCGAGCGGGTGAAGGAGAACGGGTACGTCTACGAGGGAACCTACGAAGGCTGGTACTGCCCGCGCTGCGCCGACTTCAAGGGGGAGAACGAGATCGGTCCCGGTGATACCTGCCTGATCCACGAGATCCCTCTCGACCGCGAGCAGGAGCAGAACTGGTTTTTCCGGCTCTCGGCCTTCCAGGACGACCTCGAACGGATGTACGAGGAGAACCCGGGAATGATCCAGCCGGACTTCCGCCGAAACGAGGCGCTTTCCTTCATTCGAAGCGGCCTCAAAGACGTCTCGCTTTCGCGGTCGCAGATTTCCTGGGGGGTGCCGCTGAGCTGGGATCCGGAACAGGTCATGTACGTCTGGTTCGACGCCCTGCTCAACTACTACACAGCGCTCGGCTACGCCCGCGAAGGGGAAGATCTGACCGACCGGTACTGGCCGGCTTCCTGGCACGTGATCGCCAAGGACATCCTCAAGTTCCACACCGTCTACTGGCCGGCCTTCCTGATCGCGGCGGGAATTGAAGTGCCGCAGCGGATCTTCATCCACGGCTTCCTGCTGATGGGTGACAAGAAGATGTCGAAGTCACTCGGCAACGTGCTCGATCCGTTCGAAGTGATCGAGAAGTTCGGGTCCGACGCGCTGCGCTTCTACTGTTTTCGCGAGGTCAGCTTCGGCCAGGACGGGTCGATCTCGACCGAGGGTTTCGAGACCCGGTACGAGACCGAGCTCGCCAACGACTTCGGCAATCTCGCCTCGAGGACGCTGGCGATGGTGACCCGCTATCGCGACGGCGTGGTGCCGGAGGCCAAACCGGACTCCCTGCTCGCGGCTGACTTCGAGGGCGTCACCGACCGGGTAACTGCGCTGCTCGACGAGGCCCAGCTCAGCCAGGCGCTGGAAGAGATCTGGGTCCTGGTCCGCAGGCTGAACCGTTACGTCGAGGAATCCCAGCCCTGGGCGCTGGCCCGGGAGGAGGCGGACTCGGCGCGGCTCGACCAGGTTCTCTACAGCCTGACCGAGGGGCTTCGGGTGCTGACCCTGCTGCTTTTCCCGTATCTGCCCTCCTCTGCCGGCAAGCTTTGCGACGCGCTTGGCCAGGCTGATCTCGGGCTCGCCGCGTACGGCAGCCGGCCCGGGGGTAACAAGGTCGAGAAGACCGAACCACTTTTCCCCAAGCTTCAGGAATAGGATCGGAACATGAAGAAAGTCAGGATTCTCTGTGCTGGATTTTTGATCGCGGCAGTTGGCGTTGGCGCGATGGCATCTACCGCTTCGGCGGCGAAGCCGATGAACATCAAGATGGCGCCCTTTGCCGGGAAGAAAGTCAAGGTGGCCAAGAAACTGAAGGTGATCGTCTCCTGCTCAAAGGACTGCGCGGCCAAGGTAAGGGTTACCTTGATCACCCCGGTCGGCAACACTTCGGTCAAGGGCGGGCGCAACCTGGAGGCGGGCCAAGGCTGGATAACCGGCATGGTGCTTACCAACTACGGCGTCAGAGTGCTGAAGAACCATTACCGCAACTCGCGCCTCAAGGTTGCCGTGACCGCGCGCAACCTGAAGAACGGAACCATCCGGAAGAAGACGAAGTCGTTCCGTTTCCGCCGGTAGACGCTTGATCGATTCGCATTCCCATGTCTCGCGGTGCCCGGATCCGCCGGAGCAGGTGATCGCTGCGGCCCGCGAGGCCGGCGTGAAGAAGATCCTCACGGTCGGTCTCGACGAGACCTCGAACCGGGAGCAGATCGCGTTGGCGAATGCTTTCGAAGGACTTTTCGTGGCGGTCGGCCGTCACCCCAACGACGCGGACGGCTTCGACGACGCTGCCGCGAAGGACATCGAGGAGCTGGCCGCCGATCCGAAGGTGGTGGCGATCGGCGAGAGCGGCCTGGACTTCTACCGGGACACCGCCGACCCGGACAACCAGCGGCTGGCTTTCATCAAGCAGGCCGACATCGCCGCCCGGCTGGAGTTGCCACTGATCATTCACACCCGTGATCAGCAGGGCAAGGAGGACGCGGTCTCCGAGATCTTTGCCACCCTGGAAGAGTTCCCGGACCTGACCGTGATCCTCCACTGCTTCTCGACCCCGGACTGGGTCGAGAGGGCGGCCGAACGCGACTACTACTGCTCGTTCTCGGGCAACGTCACCTACCCGGCCAACCAGAGCCTGCGCGACGCCGTGGCGAAGGTTCCGGACGATCGGATCATGGTCGAGACCGACGCCCCGTACCTGACCCCGCAGTCCCGTCGCCGCGAACGCAACCAGCCTGCCTTCGTCGTCGAGACGGCCGAAAAGGTCGCCGAGCTGAGAAACCTGAGCTACCCGGAACTCGACGAGCTGGTCACCGCCAACGCGGCCCGCGTCTACGGATGGTGAAGCTCGGCCAGAACTTCCCGGCCGACCCCAACCTGCTTGAGGCGATCGTGCGGGACGCCGGGCTCTCGGCCGATGATGTGGTGCTCGAGGTCGGGGCCGGCGAAGGGGTGCTGACCGAGCGGCTGGCCGAAGTGGCCAGCCACGTCCACGTGATCGAGATCGACCGGGGGCTCGAGCCCGGACTGGCCGGGGTAATCGCGAGACCGAACGTGAACCTGATCTGGGCCGATGCGGTCAAGTTCGATCTGACCACCCTGGACCCGTTGCCCACGGCGATGGTCGCCAACCTGCCTTACTCGGTCGCCACGCCGGTGATCATGCGGACCGCCTTCGAGTTGCCTTCGATCCGGGCCTGGAACGTGATGGTGCAGAAGGAGATCGGTGACCGGCTGCGCTCCGCACCGGGCAACAAGACTTACGGGGCCCCTTCGGTGCTGATCCAGCTGACCGGTGAGGTGCGCCAGGTCCGCAAGGTGAGTCGCACGGTCTTCCGGCCGCAGCCCCGGGTCGACTCGGCGATCATCGGGATCAGTCGGACCGGTCCGGGGCCGGACGAGCCCACCCGCAGGCTGGTCCGGGCCGGGTTTGCCCACCGCAGGAAGGCGATGGCCCGTTCGGTCGACCTCGCGATCCCGGGCAGCCTGAAGGCGGTCCGTGAAGGTCTCCAGGCAACGGGGATCGATCCCGGAATCCGGGCGGAGGCGCTTTCGCCCGCCCAGTTCGCAAAGCTGTCGGGGATGATCGACCTCGGTGCCGATGGCTGAAGAAAATCCGGACAATGAAGAGGGGGAGGTTTTTCCGCTCGAGCTGATCGCTCCGGCCAAGCTCAACCTTTGCCTTTACCTCGGCCCGCGCCGCAAGGACGGACTGCATGAGCTGACTTCGATCTTCGAGCCGCTCACCCTCCACGACACGATCACCGTTTCCGAAGGCGGTCCCGACGCGCTGGTCGATCAGGTGATTTGCCCGGGGGTTTCGGGCGAGAACCTGGTCAACAAGGCGATCCGGATGATGCGCTCGGAAGGGTGGTCACCGCCGCCGCTCAAGGTCGAGATCGAGAAGCGGATCCCGGTGCAGGCCGGCCTCGGCGGTGGCAGCGCCGACGCAGCAGCGATCCTGCGGCTCGGGGTCGGCGAGGTCGAGGATCTGGCCGGCCTCGCCCTGCTGCTGGGGGCCGACGTACCGTCACAGCTAAATCCGAAACCACTCCTGGTCGAAGGGGTGGGCCAGAAGTTGACCACCCTGCCCCCGCCGGCCGAGCACTGGGTGGTGCTCTTGCCATTCGAGACCGGGCTTTCGACCCGCGCCGTGTTCGACGAATCCGACCGCATGAAGCTCGGACGAAGCCAGGAGGAGATCGACGAGATTTCCGGCCGGCTCTGGGCGGTCGCGACCAACGCCGTATCGCCACTGTCCTATCCGGCCCTGCTGGTCAACGACCTCGAGGCGGCGGCGATCTCGCTGATGCCGGAGATCGGTCTCGGCAAGGAACGGCTCGCCGACGCCGGGGCCGGGTTCACCGGCATGACCGGAACCGGGCCGACCGTGTTCGGACTGTTCCCGGACCGGGAATCAGCCGAGGTCGCCGCGTCCGGGTTAGGTCCGCAGGCGATCGTTTGCCGGGGCGGAGTCACCTGAGGAAACCAGAGTGATCAGGGTTCCGGAAACGAAGCGGGGAAAGCGGCTGGCCATCGTCGCGGTCCTGGTCGCGGTCGCAGTCGGATTCCTGCTCTACAAGAAATTCTTCCCTGAGTTCGACCTGCAGCACCTGCTCGACGAGTTCGCCAACTTCCTCGGGGCCTGGACCTACCTCGTGGTCGGTCTGCTCGCCTTCCTGGAGACCGGAGCTTTCGTCGGCCTTGTGGTGCCCGGCGAAACCGCTCTGCTGATCGGCGGCGCGGTGGCCGGCCTGGGACAGATCAACGTCTTCCTGTTGATTGCGATCGCCTGGGTCATGGCTTTCCTCGGTGACTCGACCAGTTTTTATCTCGGACATCGCCTCGGCCGGGAGTTCATCCTCAAGCACGGCTCGAAGTTCGGCATAAGCCGCGAACGCTACGGCCAGGTCGAGGAGTACTTCGACAAGCACGGCGGCAAGACCGTGCTGATCGGCCGTTTCATCGGGCTGGTTCGGGCCCTCGCCCCCTTTGTCGCGGGCAGTTCCGGCATGAAGTACCGCGCCTTCGCTCCCTACTCGATCCTCGGCGCGGGACTTCAGATCACCCTTCACGTGCTGGCCGGCTACTTCTTCGCCCGCAGCATCGACGCAGCGGCCGAGGTCGTCGGCATCGCGGCCCTGGCGATCGGGACCCTGATCGTCGTTTCACTGGCCTCGTATCTCGCCTGGAAGTACTTTCGCGAACCCGAGAACCGGGTCAGCTCGGTCAGGTGGATGGAAGGGCGCTGGTACACGGCGTGGATCGTGCGGCTCGCCCGGCGCTACGAAAAAGAACTGCGCTGGCTGCTTGACCGGTTCACTCCGGGCGGGACCTTCGGTCTCGAAGTGACGACCCTGATGGCGATCATCGCGGTCGCGTCATTCGTGCTCTTCGCCTACGCCGGCATCCTGCTCGATGACGGCGGGCCGACCCCCGGGGATCTGCGGGCCTTCGACGTCACCGACCTGATCCAGACCGGCTGGTTGACCGCGATCGCAAAGGTCGTGACTTATCTCGGCTCGAGTTGGGTGCTGCTGCCTCTGGTCACGGTCGTCGCGGCGATTCTCGCGGTCCGGCGTCACTGGACTGAAGCGATCGTGCTCGTACTCGCCTGGATCACGATGGGTTTCGGTATCGAGCTGATGAAGGAATGGATCGCGCGGCCCCGGCCTCCCGGGGGGATGGTCGAGGTCAGGAGCTTCGCCTACCCCTCCGGGCATGCCGCCCATTCAGTCTTTTATGTGTGGCTCGCGGTCACGATCGCGGTCCGCCTCAGACCCGACATGGCTCGCAAGGCGGCTCTGGTCGGAGGGGGCATCGCACTTGCCGTAATCGTCGGCCTGAGCCGTGTGTATCTCAACGTCCACTACCTCAGCGACGTCTTCGGAGGGTGGGCACTTGGCGCACTTTGCTTCGCCTTTTTCGCAGTCGCAGCCCTACTCGGCGGCCAGTTGCGCAAAAATTAAGCAGATGGTGCTCGCCGTATCCACCAACGCCTGGTATTTCGGTGCTGCCGGTCTGGTCAGTCTTGCCGCTTTCATCGGGTTGATCCTGATGCCGGCGTTGAGCTCGTTCGGCCGTTGGCAGGAGCGATTCGCTGCCGGTTTCCTCTCGCTGCTGATCTTCGGCGGACTGGTCACGGTTGGCGTGATGGCCGGTCTCGCCTGGGTATTGATTTCCAACGGGATCGATCCGATCAATCCGATCACCGGGGGGTGAGTCCTGCCGGATGACGGCTTCCTCCAAGTCCAAAGCCTCCGCGCCAGCCCGGCTGGCGAGCCCGGTCCTGGCCGGCCGTGGTCTGCCCGGCCTCGCCCGCGCCGCGGCAGACGTCCTCGGCGTTCCGGTCGCCTTTCTTGATCGTTCCGGGATCGTGCTCGCGGTCGCCGGTGCGACCCAGGCCCAGGAAACGAAGCTGAACGCCAAGGGCAAAGGCGTCGAGTCGGTCGAACTGGTGCTGGGAGACACCACCGTCGGGGAGGCCCGCTATCTCGGCGAAAGCTCCGACAATGACACGCTCGAAGTGATGTCCGCTCTCGCTGCCCTCGAGATCGAACGGGCACGCTCCGACGAATGGGGCAACGAAGGTGCCGTCGCAGAATTCATCCGGGCTCTGCTCGACGGCTCGATGGCCGATCCGGATGACGTAGCCGCCCGGGCCGGGGAAGTAGGTTGCGACCTTTCCCGCGGCGGAGGGGTCCTGATGGTCCGGGCCCACGCCGGTTCCGCGCAGGCGGGAGACTGGCGATCACGGGTAGTCGACATGACCCTGCGCACGATCCGTGCGGTCGCCTCCGGCGCGATCGCCGGCATGGGCGAATCCGAGGATGGCGCGGTGGTCGGCATCGTCGTCCCGACCAGCGAGGAAGAGCGCCTGATCAAGGTCGAGGAAGCGCTCCACCGGGAACTGCCACGATCCCTTTCCGGACTGACCGTGACGATTTCCCGCTCCCGGCTGGCGAGCGGACCGGACCAGATCGAGCGGGCCACCCGGGAAGCCCAGCTGGCGCTGAACGTGGGCGAGGCCGAAGGGCGTTCACCGATCGCCTTTGAGGACACCGGCGCTTACCGCCTGCTGCTCGGGACCAGCAAAGAGGAGCTGATGAGCTTCTACTCGGAGACCGTCGAACCGCTGGTCGTCTACGACGAACAGTACGAGACGGATCTGGTCGCGACGGTCGAGGCCTATCTCGACTCCGATGCCAACGTGCCCGCCACCGCCAAGCAGATGTTCACCCACCGCCACACGATCCGTTACCGCCTCGAACGGGTCCGGGACCTTTCCGGCCACGACGCCACCGCCACCGAAGGCCGGGAGCGGCTCGGCCTCGGGATCAAGGCAATGCGGGTCCTCGGCATAGCCTCACCAAGAGGCCGCTCCAAAGAACGCGCATAAGCCAGCCAACGGGACTGCGCCTGGTCCTGCAGGGTCCGGGTCGGGGGTGTTCCCCAAAAACCTCCGGAATGAGGAGCGCAGCAACGGTTTTTGGGGGGCACCACCGTCCCCGGACTCCTCGAATCGGGCGC
>JAEYSQ010000034.1 GCA_023434465.1 Actinomycetes bacterium | reverse complement strand
ACGGGGACGAGCCGATGTCGGAGGGGGGGTGGATAACCCGGGTCCGGGTCGCGTACGCGGTTTTCGGCGTGATCGTCCTGGCCGGGATCGTTCTCCGGTTCAAAGTGTTCGGGCAGTCGTTGGTCGGGGATGAGCTTTCCACCCTCTGGATCGTCCGGGACCGGAGCCTCGGGGAGGTTGTGGACCTGGTCCGAAGCGACGCCGAGATCAGTCCGCCGCTCAATTTCGTCCTGTCCTGGTTCGCCGCTCAGGCGTGGTCGGCGCCGGAGGCGATCCGGCTGCCGTCGCTGCTGGCGGGGATCGGGCTACTGCCGGTGATGTGGCTGCTAGGGCGAGAGTTATTCGACCGTCGGGTCGCGGCCATCGCTACCGCGGTCGTGGCGCTGGCACCGATCCTCGTCTACTTCTCGGGCAACGGCCGCGGCTACGCGGTGATGCTGTTCTTTCTGGCGTTCTCGACCTGGGCGATGCTGCGGGGGACCCGAACGGGGGAGGCCCGCTGGTGGGTCCTCTACGGACTGGCGTCGGTCGGTGCGATGTACTCGCACTACACGGGCGTGTTCCTGCTCCTCGGCCAGTTTGGGTGGTTGATCTTCGCGCACCCCTCGGCTAGATCCCGCGCGCTTGTTGCCAACCTCGCGGCCGCCCTGCTCTACCTGCCGTGGATCGGTGGACTCAGGGCCGACACCGGCTCGCCGACGACCAAACTGCTGGAGAGCCTCCAGGGCTACGGATTCGAGGCCAAGCGGACCGCGGTCGAGCAGCTTCTCTTCTGGGAGATCAGCGCCGGGCAGTGGTCACTGTCGGGACGGGTGGATGTGTGGCTGATCGTCGCCGGAGTGCTTGTCTGTATCGCAGGCGTCGCCTTGGCGATCCGACGGCGCACGGTTTCGGCCCGCCCCGGAGCGAACCTGGTCCTGGTTTTTATCCTGGTCCTGGCGACACCGGTCGGTTCGCTACTGGCCGGGCTGGTCGGCACCGACACGTTCGGGGGTCGCAATCTGGCCGCGGCGTGGATCGGTCTGCCGCTGCTGGCCGGGCTCGGGGTCCGGCGGGCGGGCCGGCCCGGGTTGGCCGCCCTGGTCCTCATCCTGGCCGGGCTCGCGATCGGCTCGGTCCGGCTGGCCGACCCGGAACGCTCCGAGTTCCGTTACTCGGACGCCGCGGCCTTCATCGACGAGAATGCCGGCCCGGACGACGCAATAGTCGACGTCAGCCACCTCACACCGGTGCCACTCACTCCGCTCGACGCGTATCTGGAGCGTTCGGACCGGCCCGAATTCCGGATCAATCTGCCGGCCAGCCCTCCGCCCTTCCTGCCGGGAGCGAGGGTGCCCGACCCGCAGAAGCAGTGGCAATCGGCGTTCCGGGGCGACCGTCGAGTGTTCGTGGCGACCCTGGTCGGAGCGGAAGGCCTCGAGGGCAACGGCCTTAGAACCGGTCCGGAGACGCTGAAGGTGCCGCCCGGCTGGCGCCCCGCATACCAGGAAGTTGTCGGCGGCCTGTACCCGATCACGGTTACGGTGTTCGAACGCTCCCCGGGGCCCGACGATGAGTGACGTAGCCGAACATTTCGACGAGATCGCCTCCGAGTACGACGAGTCGCTGCCCGCCCACGTGGTCGAGCATTACCTCGCCAAGCGGGTCCGGTTCATCCAGGAACTGCTGCCCCAGGGGCGGCTCCTCGACGTCGGTTGCGGCACCGGGGTCCTGGCGTCGAGGCTGGCCGACGCCGGTTACGAGGTGAGCGGCACTGACCCGTCGGCCGGCATGCTCTCGCACCTTCAGGAGCGGGATCCCAGGGTCCATGCTGTGGTCGGGTCGGCCACCGCCCTGCCCTTCTCCGACGGCGAGTTCGACCTCGCCTTCTGCGTGGCCGTGATGCACCACATCGCCGACCCGGAGGACGTTCGCCGTTCGCTGGGCGAGATGGTCCGGGTGACTCGTCCCGGCGGACTGATCCTCGTCTGGGACCACAACCCCCGTAACCCGTACTGGAAGAACCTGATGGCCCGGGTGCCGCAGGACGACGGTTCCGAACGGCTGATTCCCGAGGGGGAGATCAACGCCGGGCTGGTCGCCGGTGGAGTGAACCTGGTCTCGGCCGATCAACTGGGGCTCGTGCCCGACTTCGTGCCGCCGCGGCTGCTCGGCCTCGCTGCCCGGATCGAACGCCTCGCCGAACGCACTCCCGGCCTGCGGCGCCTCTGCGCCCACAACGTCGTGGTCGCGCGTCGGCGCGGTCAGTAGCGACGAACGGGTATCTTCCCGCACCTGTGATCGCCATTGGAAGTGCCATTACTTCTCCCGAGAAGTACGAAAAGTACGCCCTCCCCGGGATTGAGCTAGCCAGGCAGAACGAGCCCGACGTGGAGACCCTGAGCTTCGCAAGTTCGGGCACCCTGTTTCGCAGCTACAACCTGATCCTGGACGAGGCCGCCAAGCGGGACCTCGAGTTCCTGGTCCTGATCCACCAGGACGCGCAGATCACCGACCCTGGCTTCTTCGCCAAGATCCGCGAGGAGTTCAAGGACCCCGACACGGCCCTGGTCGGCTGCGCCGGCGCGGTCGGCGTCCGGGGCATCGCCTGGTGGGAAGGTGCCGTCACCTGGGCTTCGTTCACTCACATGTACGACGAGCTCGGCGGCGGCGAGATCCCGGCCCTGACCTGGCTGGCGACGGAAACGCCCTCCTATGCCAAGCTCGGCGAGGTCGACATGATTGACGGGTTCGTGATGGCTTTCTCGCCCTGGGCGATCCAGAACCTGCGATTCGACGAGATCACCGGCGGCGCCCTCCACGGCTACGACTTCGACATCTGCCACCAGGCCCGCGACAAGGGCAAGAAGGTGATGACCGCCGACCTCAAGGTGATCCACCACCACTCGATCGAGCTGATCAGCGACCTCGACACCTGGGTGAACGCCCACATCGCCTTCTCGAAGAAGTGGGAGCACATGCTGCCCGGACCGCAGGGACCGGGGGACAACTCCTGGGAAGATCGCGGCCGCCGGGCCGAAGCGGAAGCGTCGGCCGCCCGCACCCTCTCCGGCGCCGGTCACCTGATCAACGAGTCCAAAGAGGCCGAGCTGCAGGAGATCCTGAACAGTCGCAGCTGGAAACTGACCAAACCGCTGCGCGCGGTCATGAACTTCTTCAAGCGCGGCAAGCGGGAACCCGCGCAGTAGGAACCCGGCCTCCGGTCGGAGGCCGGCGAGCTACTTGCCGTCGAGGAGGTCCTGGATCTCCTGGCGGGTGAAGATGGGATTGCCGCGCTGGCGGACCTTCGAGATCCGCTCCGCTACGCCCAGGGCGCTCGATTGGAGCATTCGCCCCAGCAACTCCTCGTATCCCGCGATCCGCTGGTTCAGTTCCCGGATCGTCTTCGCGTCCTTGTGGGTACGAACCAGGAGCGCGACCCGATTGGCCTCGGCACGTTCCATTACCGGGTTGCGGTCGAACGGGGCGATCGAGGCGGCGACCGCGTCGGCGTAGGGGGCCGATTCCTCCCAGAGCACCCCCATCCCGAAGAAGACGGGCACCACAGCCAGGCGCAGGCCACCCCGCCTCTCCATGAAGTCCTCGATCGCTGTCAGCACACCGTTCTCCGGACCGCCCTCGTGGGCCGCAGCCCACTCGAACGGCAGACCGCCGTCGCTCACCCCGGGGTTGTCAGGCTCGATCGTGCAGTCCCTGGCGAGTGGCTGACGTTCCGATTCCGGCACCCGGTCAGGCGCGTAGTAGGTGTCGCGGCGTTCGTGCGGCCAGCACACATCGTGGAACAGCAGCAGCGGCAGCGGACCCTCGCCGGACATCTCGGCGATTTTGTCCAGCTCCCCGGTCAGGGTGAAGTAGTTGTGGTCGCCATCGATGATGATCGTGTCGGGCAGCCGCTCGAGGCGCTCCAGCGCGCCGACTCCGGTGTCCTCAATCAGGGTCAGTTCGGGGTGCCGCTCGACCACCTGACGGAGTTCGGGCGGAGGGAGCGGTTCGACCGTGGAAATCTCGACGCCCCTGGGCGTTCCCCACTCGAGCAGGCACTCGGTCAGCTCACCGGCAAACGACCCGATCTCGAGGAGGGTGCTGGTCCCCCCGGCTTCGAGACAGGGCTGCATGATCTCGGCCACGTTCTCGAGGGAGTACCCCCACTGGATTGGGTTCGGCTCGCGGTTCTCGGAACTCATGGGCAGGCGAGGCAGGCTATAGGCTCGCCCCTCTATGAGTCACCAGCCCACCCGAGCGGAGAAGCGGCGGTTCCTGCGCTCGCTTCAGCAGCGTAATCCGAAGTTCGTACCCGCCGTGGGGCTCGACGCCCGCTACACCTGCCACCAGCGGGGTGAGCGGCACGAGTTCCGCTCCCGGTTCGACACGCTCTGCCAGGTGCTGCGGCTGATGTGGGTGAGTGACGCGTTCGCAGCGCACGTGTCCTACCGCCTGCGTGCCTCGCTGCTGCGCCGGGGCGTTCCGCTCCTGCCTCGAATGCTCCACAGGTATGCGATGCGCTCGGCCCAGGTCTCGATCGGACCCGGTGTCCTCATGCATCCGGGCGTCTACATCGTCCACGGCCAGATCGTGATCGACGGACTGGTTGAGGTCGGCACGGGCACGGTGATCGCCCCTTGGGTCACGATCGGACTGCGCGGCAGCATCGAAGGGCCAGTGATCGGCAACGATGTGAACATCGGCACCGGAGCGAAGGTTCTCGGCACCATCAAGGTCGGCCGGGAGGCGCGGAGCGGCGCCAACGCCGTGGTCACCTCCGACATCCCTGAACGGACAACCGCGGTGGGGATGCCCGCCCGGGTCGTCCGGACCAACGACTGAGATGAGCGCCGACGGGTCCAGGGCACAGTTGAAGGAACGCCAGCGGCTGGTTCGGGACCGGATCGGGCAACAGCCGCCACTGGCCGAGTCGGTCCGTCTCGACACCCACGTCGTGTCCTTCCACCGCGGTGAGTTCTTCGACACCGCGACGGCCTCGACGGCTTACATCGCGTGGCGGGCCTTCCGGCTCATGTGGGTGAGCGATGCCTTCTTCGCACAGTTCGTCTATCGCCTTCGGATGTGGCTCAAGGTCCGCCGGGTTCCCTTTTTGCCGCGCCTGCTTCACAAGGTGGCGATGATGACCTCGCAGCTCTCGATCGACGAGATGGTGATCATCGAACCGGGGGTCAACGTCGCGCACGGCCAGGCGATCATTGGCGGTCTGACGGAGATCGGGCACGGCTGCACGATCTCGCCGTGGGTTTCGATCGGCCTTCAGCCCGGCAACCTGAACGGACCGAAGATCGGCAACAACGTGTTCATCGGCACCGGCGCCAAGGTGCTCGGCGATCTTGTCGTGGGGGATGGTGCCGTGATCGGGTCCCAGGCCCTGGTCACTCGGGATGTGCCCGCGGGAGCCACGGTCGCGGGTATTCCGGCCAAAGTGATCGGGTATGAATGAAGTTCGGTAGTTTCTTCTGATGAAACTAGGGGGACAGTCGGGAAAGCTAAGAGGCAGGAGCCATGTTCTTTCGTTCACGCAAGAATCGCAACGCTGAAAATGTGGCCGCCGCTGCGGTCGAAGAGCCGATGCCCCAGGTCCTGGAAGCGCGAGGCCTTGAGTCCGAAGGCAATCTGTTCGAGGCGATCGACCTGCTGAACGCGGCCAACCGCCAGGCGCGTGAGCCGCAGGTCGAGCGGGAGATCCGCCGGCTCCGGCACCTCGCCGGGATCGAGCTGATCCAGAACGCGCCCAGCGACCCGGTCCATCCCGAGCCGGCCGCCGCTGTGCCGCCCCGCGGCGAGCAGTCGCGTTGCCCGGAGATTACGCCGGAGGAACTCACCCCGGAGATCCTCCGCGCTTCGATCCTCGACGCCGGCTGCCTCCTGGTCCGGGGACTTATGGACGAGCAGCGGGCCCTCAACCTCGCCGCCGATATCGACCGCAGCTTCGAGATCCGCGATCAGCTGAGCGAAGGCGAAAGCGACGAAGCCGGCTTCTACAACGAGATGGAGCCTGAGCCGTCCTACCGAATCCCCGAACGGGAGTGGGTCGAAGAGGGCGGCGGCGTCCTGGCCGCCGACTCGCCCCGGATGCTGTTCGACATGCTCGACGCTTTCGAGCAGGCTGGCCTTCGCGGCGTGATCGAGGGTTACCTCGGCGAGACCCCCGCGATCTCGGCGCAGAAGTGCACGCTGCGGAAGGCGCTGCCCGAAGTCGCCGGCGGCTGGCACCAGGACGGCCGGTTCATGGGCGACGACATCCGCGCGCTGAACGTGTGGCTCTCGCTCTCGCGGTGCGGGGACGTCGCGCCCAGCATGGACGTCGTGCCAACCAGGCTGGAGCTGGTCGAAACCGGAGGCGAAGGCGCCTACCTCGACTTCATTAACTCGCAGGAGAACGTGGAGAAGGCGGCCGGGGAAACCGGAATCGTGAGGCCGATCTTCAATCCCGGCGACGCGCTGCTGTTCGACGAGCTGTTCATGCATCAGACCGGATCCGACCCCAGCATGCCGAACCCGCGGTACGCGATCGAGAGTTGGTTCTTCGGTCCTTCCGCCTACCCGGACAACTACGTCCCGATCGCGTTCTGATGGGTCTCTTCACGCGCAAAAAGAAGCCGGACTACCCGGCGCGGATAGCAGAACTCGAGCAAGCCAACGAGGCCGGCCGGAGCGTCGAACGCGACCGTGAACTCCGTCAGCTGCGCCACCAGGCGGGCATCGAGGCTGTGCGGGTGCCACCGCCGCGCCCCGAGCTGGTCGACCCCGCCCCCGGCTCCCCCGCCCGGGGGGTGGAGTCG
>JAEYSQ010000274.1 GCA_023434465.1 Actinomycetes bacterium | reverse complement strand
ATCTGGGGCTGGGGTCTGGCGGCCTTCTGATGACCGCCAGGACCCGGAAATCGTGACCGGCGCGGACCGCCGAGAGCTGGCCTTCGACGAGTTGCCGGAGCGCCAGTTCGCCCGCCTGCTGAAAGCGGTAGTCGTTCCCCGCCCGATCGCCTGGGTCTCGACCGTCTCGGCCGATGGGGTTGGCAACCTCGCTCCGCATTCCTTCTTCACCTTCGCCTCGGAGGTCCCGCCGGTACTTCAGTTCACCTCGATCGGGCACAAGGACACGCTTCGAAACGCAACCGAAACCGGCGAGTTCGTGATCAATCTGGCTGATCTCGGCAACCGGGATGCCGTGAACGCATCCGGGACTGCCTATCCGCCGGGACAGGACGAGTTCGAAGCACTCGGCATAGAACGCGAAGCTTCGTTCGCGGTCAAGCCGCCGAGGGTGGCCCGCTCACCGGTCGCGATCGAGTGCCGGACCGAGGGCACGGTCGAGTTCGGTGAATCGGTGGTCGTA
The DNA here is from genome assembly GCA_023434465.1 of Actinomycetes bacterium. Taxonomy (GTDB): domain Bacteria; phylum Actinomycetota; class Thermoleophilia; order Solirubrobacterales; family 70-9; genus 67-14. The sequence continues at coordinate 25,584 of JAEYSQ010000274.1, read as the reverse complement.
TTCGGAAGCGTGATCCACCTGGCGATCAGTGAAGCGGTGCTCGAAGGCGACCACCCGGCGATCGACAAGCTCGCTCCGTTGGCCCGGCTCGGCCGCAACGAGTGGTCCGAAATCGGCAAGGTTCACCGGATCGACCGGATTCCCCTGGAAGAGGCCCGCGGTCCTGAGTTTCGCGACGCCCCGGCCCGGGAGATCGACGAGGGTTAGCCGAGACCCGGGAAGGCGCCGGTTTCGACGCTGAAGCGGGCATCTCCGGCTCGCTTGGCTTCCTGGATCACGGCTTCTGCGACCCTGGGCGCCACGTCGCGGTCAAAGACCGACGGGATGATGTAGTCCTCGGAAAGATCGTCGCCGACCACGTCCGCGATCCCGCGCGCCGCGGCCATCTTCATCTCCTCGGTGATCTGTGGCGCGCCGGCGTCGAGGGCCCCGCGGAAGATCCCGGGGAAGCAGAGCACGTTGTTGATCTGGTTAGGGTAATCCGAACGGCCCGTGGCCATGATCCGCACATATTTGGCGGCCTCTTCGGGAGCCACTTCCGGGTCCGGATTCGACATCGCGAAGACGATCGGGTCGCGGTTCATCTTGCCGAGCGACTCCGGCTGGATGATTCCCGGTCCCGAGAGTCCGACGAAGACGTCCATGCCCTCGATCACCTCGTCCGGGCTTCCGAGCAGCTGGTCCGGGTTCGAGTTCTCCGCGAACCACTTCTTGATCCCGCTCAACTCTCCCGCCTGGTAGTCCTCGCGGGTGGTGGAGAGGGCGCCCTTGCGGTCGCAGCCGACCACGTGAGTAAGGCCGGCGGCCAGCATCATCTTGGTCACCGCCACGCCGGCAGCACCGAGGCCGACCATGAGGACCCGCAGTTCCTCGATCGGCTTGTCGATGATCTTCAGCGCGTTGAAGAGGGCCGCCATGGTGACCACCGCGGTGCCGTGCTGGTCGTCGTGGAAGACCGGGATGTCCAGGGATTCCTTGAGCCGGTCCTCGATCTCGAAACAGCGCGGGGCGGAGATGTCCTCGAGGTTGATGCCACCGAAGGTCGGGGCGATCATTTCGACCGCACGGATGATTTCCTCGGGGTCGGTCGTGTTCAGGCAAATCGGGAAGGCGTCGACGGCCGCGAACTCCTTGAACAGCATCGCCTTGCCCTCCATCACCGGCATTGCCGCTTCGGGTCCGATGTCACCGAGACCGAGCACCGCAGTGCCGTCGGAGACCACGGCCACCGTGTTCTTCTTGATCGTGTATTCGAAGGCGAGCTGGCGGTCCTGGTTGATCGCGGTGCAGACCCGGGCAACTCCTGGCGTGTAGGCCATCGAAAGGTCGTCACGGGTCTTCAGCGGATACTTGTTCTCGACCGAGACCTTGCCGCCCCGATGCATCTGCATGGTGCGGTCGGTGTACTCCATGACCCGGGCGCCCCGGATCGAACCGAGACCACGGAGGATCCGTTCCCAGTGTTCCTGATCGATCGCGTCGATCGTGAACTCGCGAACCCGTTTGCCTTCCGAACCGGCCCCGGGAATCAGGTCGACGCCTACGAGCTGGCCACCGGCCTGCGCTACCGATGCGGTCAGCTTGCCGAGGGGCTCCTGACGGGCATCTAGTTCGACGCGGACGGTGACGCTGTACTGGGCTGAAACTGGAGGCATCGGGTCATCATATTTGTGACCTGCCATCGAACCCTTCCCGACTGGCCGAAGACCTATGATCGGTTGGTGCCAGAAGAGAATCCCTCCCTTTTCCTGATCGACGGCAACAGCATGGCCTACCGGGCGTTTTTCGCCCTGCCGGATTCGATGGCGACCGCCGACGGACGCCCGACCAACGCGATCTTCGGCCTGGCTTCGATGCTGGTCAAGCTGATTTCCGACTACCGGCCCCGGCAGATTGCGGTCGCGTGGGACGCGGGCATGTCGGGCCGCGAGGTGGTCTATCCCGAGTACAAGGCGCAGCGCCCTCCAAAACCGGACCTGCTGCGCCAGCAATGGCCGCACCTGCTCGAGATGGTCGAGGCTTTCGGGTACACGAACGTCAAGGTCGACGGCTACGAGGCGGATGACGTGATCGCCACGCTGACCCGGCAGGCAAGCGCCGTGAACATCCCGGTCGTCGTGGTCACCGGGGACCGTGACGCCTACCAGCTGGTCACCGACACCGTCCAGGTGATGAGCACCTCGAGGGGCGTCACCGAGACCAAGCTTTACGATCGCGAGGCCGTCAAGGAGAGGTACGGCGTCTACCCGGAACTGGTCACCGATCTGATGGGACTGCGCGGTGACACTTCCGACAACATTCCCGGCGTTCCCGGGATCGGCGAGAAGACCGCCGCCCAGTTGCTCGACCAGTTCGGTTCGATCGAGCGGATCCTGGCCAGCGTCGACGAGATTTCCGGCAAGAAACGCAAGGAAAACCTGATCGAGTTCGCCGACGACGCGCGCATCTCGAAACAACTGGCGACCATGGACTTCGAGGTCGAGACCGGGATCGACATCGACGAACTCATGGCACAGGAGCCCGACCGGGAAGGCCTGAGAGCCTTTATGACCGAGTTCGAACTCCGGGCCGCGATGAACCGGCTCGAAGAGGCGCTCGGCGACGGCGGCGTACCCGGCGTTTCCGAGGACGCGCCGGAACCGACCGAAGTCGAAGTGGCCGACGGCGGAGTGGAGGACCTGGCCGAAGGACCGATCGCCGTGGAGCTCTACGGAGGCTGGGCGGCCACAGACGGCAAGAAGGTGGTCGGCGGCGAGGCGAGTGCCGAGGAGTTTGCCGCGATGGTCCAGGGCAGACCTTTGATCGGCCATGACCTCAAGGCGGTCGGGGGCCAGCGGGTCGGCCTGCTTGCCGCCCTCGAAGCCACCGGGAAGGGCCCGGTCATCGCGCACGACACCCTGGTTGCGGCGTACCTGCTGGAGCCGGCCCGCCGCAACTATCAGCTCGACGAACTGGCGATCCACGCCGGACTGGCGCCTTCCGGGATCGATGACGAGGAAGGCCAGCTTTCGCTGATTGCCGACGAGAGCGAATCCGGCTCGATCGCGCCCGAGATCGCGGCGACGGTCTGGAACCTGGCGCAGGTCCAGAAGCCGAAACTGGCCGAGGCCGGACTGGTTGACCTGCTGGTCGAGATCGAGCAGCCGCTGATCCGCGTTCTTGCCGCGATGGAACGGATCGGCCTCAAGCTCGACCGGGAAAGGGTGGCCGAAATGGCAGCCGGGCTCGAGGACCGGATCCTCGAGCTCGAAAAGGAGATCCACGAACTGGCCGGGCGCGAGTTCACGATCGGCTCTCCGCAGCAGGTCGGCCAGATCCTCTTCGAAGAACTCGGTCTGACCAGAAAGCGTCGCGGCAAGACGGGCTTTTCGACCGACGCCCGCGTGCTGGCCCAGATCCGGGAAGAACACGCGATCGTCGCCCTGATCGAGGAATGGCGCGAGCTGACCAAGCTGAAGAACACCTATCTCGAACCGCTGCCGGCGGCGATCGATCCCGCCACCGGCCGGGTTCACACCACTTTCATGCAAGTGGCCGCGCCGACCGGAAGGATCTCCTCGATCCAGCCGAATCTGCAGAGCATCCCGATCCGGTCCGAGGTCGGTCGGCCGCTGCGGGGCTGCTTCGTGGCCGAACCCGGGAACCTGCTCGTCTCACTGGACTACTCCCAGGTCGAACTCCGCGTTCTGGCCCACGTCGCCGACGAGGAAGTCCTCAAGGGTTTCTTCCGGGCCGGCGAAGACGTCCACGCGGCCACCGCCGCCCAGGTCTTCGAGATCGACCCCGGCGAAGTCGACGAGGCCCAGCGTTCGAAGGCGAAGATGGTCAACTTCGGGATCGTGTACGGGTTGACCGGTTTCGGCCTGGCCGACCGTCTCAACATCCCGCGATCCGAAGGTGACGAGTTCGTGAAGCGCTACCACGAGCGATTCCCGGCGGTGACCGCGTTCCGCGAAAGGGTCGTCGAGGAAGCGACCGAGACCGGTTTCGTCAAGACCCTGCTGGGGCGCCGCCGGCCGTTGCCCGAACTGCGCTCGAGCCAGGCCCAGACCAGGGCCCAGGGCGTAAGGCTGGCGATGAACACGGTGGTGCAGGGCACCGCCGCAGACATCATCAAGATCGCGATGATCCGCTGCCATGATTCGCTCCTGGAGGAGGGGCTTTCCAGCCGGCTGGTCCTTCAGATCCACGACGAACTGCTTTTCGAGGGTCCGGCCGGGGAGGCGGATGCGGTGACCGAACTTGCTCGCCGGGAGATGATCGAGGCCTTCGACCTCGACCCGGCCCTGGAAGTCGATTCGGGTCAGGGCGAAAGCTGGCTCGCCGCCAAGTAGCGGCGGCCCGGTCGGCTGAGGTCCCGGCGGTGAAGACCCGGTGAGCGATCTGCTCGTCGCCTTCGTGATCGTGCTGGTCGGCGTTCAGTTCGCGGCTCAGGCTCCGGTCAACGGCGGGCTGGGCAGAAGCACCGGTCCCCTGGTCGCTGCCCTGATCTCGTTCCTGGTCGGGAGTATGGCTCTGCTCCTCATCGTGGCTGCCTCCGGTCAACTCGAAAAATCTGTCTCGCTCGGAAACGTGCCGCTCTGGCAGTTGACCGGAGGTGTGATCGGGGCAACCTACGTTGCACTTGCGGCGAGCACGATCAGCCGGATCGGGGCCGGCGTGATCGCTGCTGTCACGGTCACTGGCCAGCTCGCCTGCTCGGTCGTGATCGACCATTTCGGCTGGTTCGGAATCGAGGTCCAGGACTTGACCGGCCCTCGTGTCCTCGGGATCGTGTTGCTGCTTGGCGGGGCGATGGCAATGCTCTACAGCCGCCAGGAGGCGCGGGCCGAGCAGCAGGAAGCGAACGCCGGCTACCGTGAACGCCTGATCATCTGCGTCGTGGTCTTCCTCGCTTCGCTCGCGGTCGGTGTCCAGCACCCCCTGAACTCGGAGCTCGCGGTCCAGGTCGGTGACCTGCCGGCCGGGCTGGTCAATTTCACGGTCGGCACGGTCCTGCTCGCTTTCGCGGTGCTCTTCACCGGTCAGACCCGGGCCGTGCTGCGGGCCCGTCAGGCCCGGCCCCGGTATTTCCTCGGCGGTTTGATCGGGTCGGTCGTTGTCGTCGCTTCGCTCTCGGCGGTCACTGTGATCGGCGCGGCGGGCCTTACTGCGGCGCTGGTCACCGGTCAGATGATCGGATCCCTGCTGCTCGATCGGGCAGGGGCTTTCGGGCTCACCCGGATCCCGATCGATCGCATCCGGCTCGCTGCCGCAGCGGTGCTTTTGATCGGGACCTACCTCGCCACCGGTTGACCCGTGAGAGGATCCCGGCGATGAGCGGAACCGTTTCCTGGATCTCGATCGCTCCCGTCAAGGGCATGCGCATCCAATCGCTCGAACGGGTCGAGCTGACCTCTGAGGGCGTGCCCGGAGACCGTGCCTTCATCCTGGTCGGACCGGACGGGGCAATGGTCAACGGGAAACGGGTCGGAGCGCTGATGGAGATCGTCCCGATCCACGACGGCGATAGCGGCACGCTCACTTTGAGATTCCCCGACGGAACCACGGTCGGAGGTGAGGTCGACCTGGGGAAGCCGGAAAACATCACCTTCTTCGGTCAGCCGGAAATGGCCCGGCCGGTTGCCGGGGAGTTCTCGGTCGCGATCTCCCGTCACGCGGGCACGGATCTGCGCCTGATGGCCCGTCCCGAAGGTCGGGCTGGGGTCGATCGCGGCAGGTGGGGTGGCGTCACCCTGCTCGGGGAAGCCTCGCTCGAAGGTCTGCGCGAAGCCGGCCGGGACTTCAACTGCGCGGCTCCTGACGGTTCGGCCGGCCCGGCCGGGGATCCCGATCCCGGCCCGATCGACCAGCGGCGGTTCCGGATGACCTTCGGCGTCGAGGGGACCGCACCCTACGAGGAGGACGACTGGGTGGGGCGAAAGATCCGGGTGGGGGAGGCAGTGATCCAGGTCGGGGGCCACGCCGGCCGCTGTGCGGTCACGACCCGCGATCCCGACTCCGGGGCGACCGATCTCAAGACGCTCCACTTCCTCAAACATTCACGGGATCAGGTGGACTCGTTTGAGCCGCTGCCCTTCGGCGTCTACGGAGAGGTGATCGGACCGGGACCGGTATCGATCGGTGAGCCGATCGTTCTGCTCGGAGAGTGACGGTTATCCGGGCCCGTCGGGCGGGCTGCCGGTCGACTCCGGCCCCGCTTCGACCGTTCCCTCGGCTTCCGGCGAGCCGGTAGCACGGTCGGCGGCAGCGTTCTGGCGGCGGGAGAGCACGATGAAGGGCAGGGCGAAAACCGTGACCATCGCCCCGTACAGATACGAGGTTGCATACCCCGAGGTGTCGGCGACCCGGCCCAGGGCCGGCTGGCTGATCACGCCACCGGTCGACCCGAGCATCGAGTCGAAGGAAAGTATGGTCGCCCGCTGCTGGGAGGGGATCATGCCGTTTATGTACGACTGCCGGATCGGCATTGCCGCGGCAAACAGCATCGACCAGACCGCGATCAGTCCGACCGCAACCCAGAACTCCTCGATCAGCCCGATCAGACCGAGCGTGACCGCGCCCCCGCCGACCGCGAGCAGCAGCGCCGAGGTTCTCAGACGGAACAGGCGCCTGATGCGCGGCGCGAGAAAACCGCCGATGATCTGGGATCCGGCCACCAGGGCCGCCGTGATGCCGGCGATCCCGTAGGCCTCCGGATCACCGACCAGCTCCAGCAGATAAGGCTGGAGCGCGTAGAAGGCATAGAAGCTGACCCCGGCGGTGAACGGAGCGGCCAGCATGATCCACTTGACCGGCGGGAGGCGCCAGCCGTACTCGATCGAGTCCGATGTGACCTGCCTCATCTCGGAGAGCGGGTTCTCCGACTTGCGGGGTTTGAAGCCGAGGTCCCGCATCGCCCAACCGGCAAAGAAAAACATCACGACCAGCACCGCCGCCCGCATCAGGAAAGGAACCCCGAGGCTGGTCACCTGCGCGACATAGCCGCCGATCACCGACCCGGTGAGCATCCCGATTCCGGTGACCATCTGGCCGCGGCCGAAAATCTGCTCGAGGTCTCCCCTGAACCCGGTCGAATCGAGCGCGTCGACCAGCCAGGCTTCGACCGCCCCGGAGAAAAAGGTGAACCCCAGACCGAGCAGGAGCGAGACGACCGCCCAGGCCCAGAACGGACCCTCGATCTGCCAGAGCATCACGTAGAGCAAGGTGGTGGCCATCAGGGTCAGGGTGCCTGCCATGTACGAGATCCGGCGTCCGATCGTGTCGGCGACAACCCCGGTCGGAATCTCGAAGAGCACCATGCCGGCGGTGAAGAAGGCATTCGCGGCGAACGCCTCGAGGTTCGAAAGGCCGGCGTCGAGCAGAAATATCGTGTTGATGCCCCAGATGAACGAGGCGGCAAGCGTGTTTCCCAGCATCAGGGTCAGATAGACCCGCTGGACCTGCTCCGGGCTGGAGGTCACACCCAGACCGTACCCACCCCCGGGCATTGGAGGCGCGGATCCACAGAGAACCCGACTTTTGGCCTAGTCTGAACGGCATGAACGAGGTGAGGAGACTTCTGGCTGTCCTGTTCGTGCTTGTCCTGGGAGCCGGCGTTGTGGCTTGCGGGTCGGATTCGGATTCCGATGGCGACTCTGGTGGAAGCGAGATCGAGGGCATCAACTGGAACTTGATGAACGTTGCCACCCAGGGTGCGGCCAGCAGCCTGCCCAAGGGAGTCGACCCTCCGACGGTGGAGTTCAGTGACGGCAAGGTCGACGTGTTTGCCGGCTGCAACAGTGGTTCTGGCGAAGCCGAGATCGGTGACACCACGATCGAGTTCGGTCCGATCGCCTTGACCCGGAAGTCATGCGGGCAGGTGGAGAACCAGGTCGAGTTCCTGGTCACCCGGGCGATGCGAAGCGAAGCGAACTACGAGGTGAACGCCGACGGCCTGCTGGTTCTCGAGAACGGGAGCACCAGTCTCGTGTTCACCCCGGAACAATCCGGGTAGACACCCTTCGTCGTTACCTCACGTCAAATCTGACGTCGAGAATTCACGGTCTGTCCACTTTCGGCCTGACGGTCCTGGCGTTAGCCTGAAGTTGTTCCGTTTTCCCCCGAGGAGGCCAAATGACCGTTACGAGCGAGACCGCCACCACAACTCTCCGCAACTATGTCGGCGGAAAATGGGTCGAGGCCGAAGGGGCGGATCTCCACGACGTGATCAACCCGGCCAACGGCGAGACGATCGCCCGGGTTCCGTTCTCGACTGCCGCTCACCTCGATCAGGCGGTCCGGACGGCCCGTGAAGCGCTGCCGGCCTGGCGGGGCGTCAGCACGATCGCCAGGGCTCGCCTGCTCTTCACGCTGCGGGAGAAGCTCGAGGCCCGGAAGGACGAGATCGCTCGCTGCGTGGTGACCGAGATGGGCAAGACCCTGCCCGACGCGACGGCCGAGGTCGGACGCATGATCGAGATGGTCGAAGCCGCGACCGCGATCCCGACCACCATGCAGGGCAAGGTGCTGGAGGACGTGGCCCGTGGGGTCGACGCCGAGACGATCCGCCAGCCAGTCGGGGTCTGCGGGATCATCGCTCCCTTCAACTTCCCGGCCATGGTGCCGTTCTGGTTTTTGCCCTTCGCGATCGCCTGTGGCAACACGATCGTTCTCAAGCCTTCCGAGCAGGTTCCGATGACCCAACAGATGGTCTTCGGGATCATCGACGAGCTCGACCTTCCCGACGGCGTGGTCAACCTGGTCAACGGCAGCCGCGAAGTGGTCGAGGGGATGCTCGATCATCCCGGCATCGACGCGATCTCCTTCGTCGGTTCGGCCCCGGTGGCGAAGCTCGTCTACGAACGGGCGGCCCAGACCGGCAAGCGTGTCCAGGCCCTCGGCGGAGCCAAAAACCACATGGTGATCTGCCCCGACGCGGTAGTCGGTCCGACTGTGAACGGCCTGATCGGCTCGGGTTTCGGTGCCGCCGGCCAGCGCTGCATGGCCGGTTCGGTGATCGTCACGGTCGGAGCCGGTCACGACAACGTGATTCCGAAGTTGATCGAAGAAACCAAGAAGCTCCACGTCGGCGACGGTCTCGAGGAAGGGACCGATGTCGGGCCGGTCATTTCCTGCGATGCCCGTGACCGGATCGGCGGCTGGATCGAGAAGGCCGTCCAGGAAGGCGCCGAGGTCCTGGTCGACGGCCGCTCGCCGCTTGCGGATGCGCCCGAAGGCTCTTCCTATGTCGGGCCGACGATTCTCGACAACGTAAAGCCAACCGACTCGATCATCGAAAACGAAGTGTTCGGCCCGGTGATCGCGATCGTCAACGTCGACACTCTCGAGGAAGCGATCGAGGTCGTCAACGCCTCTCCGTTTGGCAACGGGGTCTCGATTTTCACCGAATCAGGCTCGGCGGTCCGCAAGTTCCGTCACGACGTCGAAGTGGGAATGGTCGGCGTCAACATCGGCGTCGCCGCCCCGGTCGCCTTCTTCCCCTTCAGCGGCTGGAAGGCCTCCTTCCTCGGCGACCTCCACGCCCACGGCCCCGACGGAGTCGAGTTCTTCACCCGCAAGAAGACGATCACCAGCCGCTACTTCTCAGGCGGCCACGAGTCCGGCTCGTACTTCGTCGAAAAATAGACGGAGGTTGGTTCGAATAACTGGGGCTATACCCGAGTAAATCGAACCCAGGTGGCGCCGGGCTCAGGCGGGAGTCGGGGCGGGCGAGCCGGCCAATTGCCGGGTGGCGAGGGCGGCGAACTCGGGTGGGGCGATATCGAGGTAGCGGTTGAAGGCGTAGCTGCCTGAGCCGCCGGCTTTGAAGGAGGCGGCCAGGGTCGGTTTGACCAGTCTCGGATGGATCCTGGGCAGGAACTTCTGGGCCCGGAGGAGCCAGTCGAAGGCCCATTGGTGGCCGGCGCTGAACTCGTGGTAGCCGCTCAGGGCCCGCTCCCGGGTCTTTCGGCCGGCGACCACTTCGCGCAGCTCCATGCCTAGCGCCGCTCCGAAGTAGAGGGCGGGGCGGATGCCCTCGGCGGTGAGGGGGAAGCAATGGCCGGCCGAGTCGCCGGCGAAGAAGATGCCGTCGCCGGTGGCCGGACGAAGCTTGTGGGGGATCCAGTTGCCCTGGTAGCCGGACTTGCCGACCTCCAGGTCATCGGCGATCAGGTCGGTGGTCGGGCGGACCGGGAAATGAGGGTCAAAGGAACCGACCCCGACCCGGACCTCGTCGTCGGCCGGGAACGACCAGCCGTAGCCGGCCGGCACGTAGCGGCGGTTAATGAAGACCTCGAGGTCGACGTTGCCGCCGGGAGGGTGGACTTCGAGGCCGCGTGAAAGGGGTGCCTCGGGCGGCTGGTAATGGGCCCCGGCGGCCAGGACACGCTTCCAGCCGAGTGAATCGACGACCAGCGGGGCCTCGATGACTCCCCGGTCGGTGTCGATCGCGTGCGGGTCCCCGGGGATCGGGGCTCCTTCGGCGACGCGGCCGTTGACCTTGGCGGTCTCGAACTCGGCATCGCACTGGGCCCAGAGCAGCTCGCAGAAGCTCGGATAGTCGAAGGTCGAGAAAGACCACGGAACCGGCAGCCGGATCGAACCGTGGGCGGTGTGGATCAGGACCGAGTCGAAACGCTGTTTTTCGGATTCGATCAGCCCGAGTTCTTCCAGCCAGGAGGTCGGAATCGCGCAGGCCGAAGTCTGGCGTTCACCGATCTCGTAGCGGTCGATGACCAGCACATCGGCTCCGGAGCCGGCCAGTTGCCGGGCCGCCATCAGGCCGGCGAAGCTGGCTCCACAGATCAGGACGTCCCGCGAACCGGAAAGATCGGTCCGCTCGTCACCACGCTTGGTAGCCCGTTTCGCCATCCGCAGCAGGGTACTCAAGCGAGCCGGCCGAGGTAGACCCGAACCGGCTGGCCGAGGGGCCTAGGAAACCTCATGCCGGCCAGCCGAGGTAGACCCGAACCGGCTGGCCGAGGGGCCGAAGACTCAAGCCGGCCGGCCGAGGTAGACCCGAACCGGCTGGCCGAGGAAGACCCGAACCGGGGGCGATCACCCACAGAATCCGTACTCAATCGCCCCCAGAACTGTTTAGGTGGAGTCGTCAGAGGTGAGCCCTCCCATCCAATAGTTGATGCGAGCCTTGGAGGGGCGCGTTCAAACGGGAGGGCGGGTCGGACCCCGCCCGACTCCTGATGTCCGGGTCGGACATCGCCAGACTTGCTTATGAGGCGTTTGTTCCACGTACCCGGTTGGGCAGGCGGATGCCAGATGGCATGTGGTTCTCCCGTCTGCCATCATCCCCGGACTGTGACTACTACTGACACCACACTCCAACCCGCCCCAGAGGGGGTACCGGTCGAAGGCTCAAATGGCCTGCTCATCAACGTCGACGGCCGGATCGTTCCAAACTACGCAGCGACGATCGTTTCGTTCGAGGAAGGCGACGTCGTCAACGGCAAAGTCGTCCGGATCGATCGTGACGAGGTCCTGCTCGACATCGGTTACAAGTCGGAAGGTGTAATTCCGGCCGGCGAGCTCTCGATTCGCAAGAACGTCGACACCTCGGAAGAGGTCGAACTCGGCGAAGAGATCGACGCGCTCGTTGTCACCAAGGAAGACGCCGAAGGCCGCCTGATCCTCTCCAAGAAGCGTGCCCGCTTCGAGAAGGCATGGCGGAAGATCGAAGCTGCCGCGGAGAACGGCGAACCGGTCGAAGGCAACGTGATCGAGGTCGTCAAGGGTGGCCTCATCCTCGACCTCGGCATCCGTGGGTTCCTGCCCGCTTCGCTGGTCGACATCCGCCGGGTCCACAACCTCGACGAGTTCATGTCGACGACGCTCGAATGCAAGGTCATCGAGCTCAACCGCAGCCGTAACAACGTCGTACTTTCCCGTCGTGCCGTGCTCGAAGAGGAGCGCAAGGAAGTCCGGGACCAGATCCTGGACCGTCTGCAGCCGGGCGAGGTCGTCGAGGGCAAGATCTCGAACATCGTCGATTTCGGCGCTTTCGTGGACCTCGAGGGCATCGACGGCCTGATCCACATTTCCGAGCTTTCGTGGAGCCACGTCAACCACCCGTCCGAGGTGGTGGCGATCGGCGACACGGTCAAGATCAAGGTGCTCGACATCGACCGCGACCGCCAGCGCATCTCGCTGGGTCTCAAGCAGACCCAGGAAGATCCGTGGCAGCGGGTCGTCTCGACCTACCGTTCCGGCGACGTGCTCGAGGGCACGGTCACCAAGGTCGTTTCCTTCGGTGCGTTCGTCGAGATTCTCGACGGAGTCGAAGGTCTGGTTCACATTTCCGAACTGGCCGACCACCATGTCGAGAATCCGAGCGACGTGGTCGAACTCGGTGCCAGCCTCAACGTCAAGATCCTCGAAATCGACGAGGAGCGTCGCCGTCTTTCGCTCTCGATCAAGCGGGTCGAAGGCCAGAACATGCTGCTAAAGGATCTCGGTGCCGCCCTGGCTGCCGCATCGGGCACTCCCGACGCCGCCGATGAGGAAGCGACTTCCGAGGAAGCGACGTCCGAGGAAGCGTCCGCAGAGGAAACTCCCGAACTCGGTCTTTCGGAGGAAGTCTTCGCTGAGAAAACCGAATCCGAGGCTCCGGCCGAAAGCGCCGAAGAGGCTGCTCCCGATGTTGCAGCCGTCGCTGACGAAGCGATCGCCGAGGCCGGAGTAGCTGACGCCGCCGCTGAAGCCGAGGCCGCCGAAGCGACCCCCGAAGAGGTGGTCGAAGACGCCGTCGCCGAGGTCGAGATCGAGGCTGAAGCCGACGAAGCCGCCGCCGAGGAGACCGTGGTCGAGGAAGCCGAAGAGATCACCGAAGAGGCCGCCGAGGCCGACTCCCCCGAAGGGGAAGAACAGTCCTGACGATCGGACTGACCGGGGGCGTAGCTGCCGGTAAGTCCGAGGCATTGAGCGCCTTTGGGCGGCTCGGCGCGGCAACAATCTCGGCTGATCAGGTCGTTCACGACCTGCTCGACCGGGAGCCGCTGCTGAGTCGCCTCAAAGAGCGCTGGGGGGATGAAGTCGCGCCGAAAGGGCGGGTCGACCGGGCCGTCATCGGCGCCAGAGTCTTCAACGATCCGCAGGAACTCGCCTGGCTCGAATCGCAGATCCACCCGCTGGTCGGTGGCGAGCTCCTGGGCTGGCTGGACGGGCTCGATCCCGAAACTCGGTTCGCCGTGGCGGAGATCCCCCTGCTATTCGAAGGCGAGATGCACCAGCGCTTCGACCACACGGTGGCTGTGGTGGCGCATGAAGATCTGCGCCAGGAAAGAGCCCGGTCGCGCGGCCACGAAGGGGTCGAAGGCCGGGAGAAAAGACAGCTCAGCCAGGCTGAGAAGGCGGCGCGGGCAGACACCGTCATCGAGAATGACGGGACCCCGGAGGAGCTTCAAGGCAAACTGGCGGACCTGCTCGATTCGCTTGCGCCGGATTTGTCGACCGGCGGGCGTAGCTAGGCTGTAGAACCCTTCCGCATGGCCCCGAATCGACCTTCAACCGCGGGCGGCAAACGCCGCTCCTCACAGGCACCCCGTTCCAGCAGTGCGAAGCCCCGTACCGGCGCCGGACGGGCCTTCCTGATCCTGGCGGGGTTGATCATGGTCGGAATCGTCGCGGCCTTGATCATCAGTGGGCTTGCCGGCAAGGGAATAAAGGAAGTCGCGCTGCCGCTGAAGCATGAGGACGTGATCCGTCAGCAATCGCAGGAGAAAGAAGTCGATGCCGCCCTGATCGCGGCCGTGATCTACTCCGAGTCGCAGTTCGTCGACCAGACTTCGCACGCCGACGCGCGCGGACTGATGCAGATCACCCCGGAAACTGCCGAGGAGATCGAAAAACTGAGTGGCGGCACCACCTTCAGGCTCGAAGACCTTCGTGACCCGGAACTGAACATCCGTTACGGAACCTTCTACCTTTCCCATCTCCTCGAGATGTACAACGGCGACGTGGTCGCCGCGCTCGCCGCCTACAACGCCGGTCCGGGCAACGCCGAGGAGTGGGGTGGCTCGACCATGACGATCGATGACATCACCTTCCCCGAGACCAGCGCCTACGTGAAAAAGGTTCTCGAGAAACAGCGGGAATACAAGCACGAGTACGCGCTGGAACTGGGGTATTGATGAACCTGCGGACGGCCGCCCTGGCGGGCGCGGTCGGACTGGTGCTCGCTGACTCCTCGATCGTCGTCCTCGCTCTGCCGGAGATCTTCCGAGAGTTCGACACCAGCATCTCGGGCGTTTCCTGGGTCCTGATCATCTTCAACCTGGTGCTGGCCCTGCTGGCGGTACCGGCCGCCCACCTGGCACGACGTTACGGACCGGGCCGATCGGCAGCGATCGGACTCGCGGTCTTCGCCGGTGGCAGCCTGGTCTGCGGGCTGGCGACCGGGCTCGGTCCGCTTCTGACCGGTCGCGCCGTGCAGGCTCCCGCTGGTGCGGTGGCCGTGGTCGCCGCGCTGGAACTGATGGGGTCCACCCTCGCCGACAACCGCAAGGCGACCCTGACCTGGGTCGGTGCCGGAGCGATCGGGGCTGCGGTCGGACCCGGGCTGGGCGGGCTCCTGACCGAGCTGGTGTCGTGGCAGTCGATCTTTCTGGCCCAGGTGCCAGTGGCGATCATCGCCGGTGTCCCGCTGAGGGACATCGTGGTCCAGGAAACCCGCGAATGGAAAATTCCCGACCCGGTCCGGGCGGTCGACGGCAACAAGCCGCATTTGCCGGCCAACCTGGCACTTGCCCTGGTCTCAGCCGCGATCGCCGCGACCCTCTTCCTGATCGTCCTGATGCTGATCGAGGGTTGGCTCTTGACCCCGATCGAAGCTGCTCTCGTCGTCACCGTGCTGCCGGTAGCCGCGCTGGCCGGGGCCCGGATCGGTAACCAGGTCGAGTCCGAGCGCATGCGGGCGGCGGCCGGGGCGATCCTGCTCGCGGGTGGCCTGGCGGGTCTGGGACTGTTGCCGAAAGCAGCGGTCTGGCTGGTGATTCCACCGCAGATCCTTGCCGGGATCGGACTTTCGCTGGTTCTTTCGGCCTTGACCGAGGCGGCGCTTCACGGACGGTCGGCGGCTGCAGTTCACGGTGGCTGGACGATCTCGGCCCGGCACCTGGGGGTGGTCGTCGGCCTTCTGATCCTCACCCCGATCTTCACCGCGCAACTCGATGATCAGCGCGAAGCGGCCCTCGACGCCGGCACCGCGATCGTGCTCGACTCCCCGATCGATCCTTCGTCGAAGATCGAACTGGGCGAGAAGCTGGCCTCCGAGGTCGACGCCCAGGGCGACCGGGTCCCGGACCTCTCGCCGGCCTTCGATCCGATGCCAACCGACCCGGAAGAGAGAGACCAGTACGAAGAGATTCTTGCCGGGATTCAGGATCAGCTGAAGGATGCCGCCACCCGGGCGTTCTCCCTCTCCTTCCTGATCTCGGCCCTGTTCGGGCTGCTGGCACTTATTCCGATCGCGATGACCCGGAGGCTGGACCTGTGAGCCCGGACGAACCGACCGACGAGATGCCGGGCCGCTCCGGAGATCCGACCGAGGTCAACCCGCCGGGTGACGAACCAACCGGGCGGATTCCGGAAGGCAACGAGAACCCGACCGAAGTCGTGCCACCCTCCGGGAACGAAGGAAAGTGGGGAATCGGCGTGCTGGTCGCCGCGATCGTCGCCTCGCTGTTCCTCGTCGGTGCCTACGTCGCGGCGGGCGGTCCGGTCGGGCCGGACAAGGCGGCCGACCCCTGTGACCCGCGCGCCTGGACCGACCCCGGCAACCTCGAGGAAGCGGCCCAGCAGTTCGCCCTTTCTGCCGCCGACGGTGCGGCCTGCGATCTTGGGGTGAGCCGGGAAGAACTGACCCGGTCGATCGCCGATGACCAGGCCCGCCAGGACTTCATGGACGAGCACGATCTGAGCGAATCCGAACTCGAGGAGGCGCTCCGGGCGGGGCTGAACCGCGCGGTCGATGATGCCGAGAACGCCGGGGCCCTGGACGGGCTCGCCGCGGCCGGGGTCCGGCTCGCGATCAGGGTTATGCCGATGTCGGCGATGATCGGTCTGCTCGAGAACGCCGACAGCATCTTCAATGGTGACTTTGGATCGCTGGGAAGCGTGGGGGACGCGATCGACGCGATCACCGGTGGTGTCGACGAGTTCGACACCGGGACCACCGACGATCCGGTGGGAAGCCTTGGCGAGGCGCTCGAAGGGGCCTTGCCGGAGGGAACCACCGACGAGCTCAAGCGGTTGATCCCGGAGGACACCCGGAGGGAGCTTGAAAGCCAGGCCAAGGAGAAGCTCCGGCAGGGACTCGACGGCCTGCTTGCCCCCTGAGGATCAGGCCGGTCGGTGGCCTATGTCCGGCTCGACCTGAGAACCAGGTAGATCAGCAGCGGCTGAAGCGGCAGCCTCGCGTAAAGGGCCCACTTCGGGATCCCGGCCTTCGCCATCCGGTCGGTCTGGCCCTGGTCGATCGCCATGTGAAGGTTGGCCGGGAAGACCGCCAACAGCAGCAAGGTGAGCCAGAGGCCCGCCGGTTTCGCCGTAGTGTCGGGCAGCATCGCGATACCCCCGGCGATTTCGGCCGCGCCGCTCACTGCGACCGCCTCCTTGTGCATCGGGATCCACGGCGGCATGATCGCCAGGAAGAACTTCGGCCGGGTGAAATGAAGGATGCCGACCCCGATGAAGGCCAGGCCGAGGACCCGCCGCAGAATTCGCATGGGGCAACTCTACGGGCCGGGGCGCGCGGCAAGGCCGGACCGGGGCGGTCGCTATCTTGAGCGGGTGGCCGAGTTCAAACTCAATCCCGCCTTCAAGCCGTTGGCTGACCAGCCGGCCGCGATCGAGCAGCTCGCCGAAGGGCTCGAGCACGGCGACAGGATCCAGACCCTGCTCGGTGCGACTGGCACCGGCAAGACCTTCACCATGGCAGGTGTGATCGCCGAGACCCAGCGCCCGGCTCTGGTCATGGCTCACAACAAAACCCTCGCCGCCCAGCTCTGCAACGAGTTCCGCGAGTTCTTCCCCGACAACGTGGTCGAGTACTTCGTTTCCTACTACGACTACTACCAGCCCGAAGCCTACGTTCCCGCCCAGGATCTCTACATCGAGAAGGACTCTTCGATCAACGACGAAATCGACCGGCTGCGTCACGCCGCGACCGCCTCGCTCCTGGCCCGGCGGGACGTGATCATCGTGGCCTCGGTCTCCTGCATCTACGGCATCGGATCGCCGGCTCTCTACCAGCAGCAGATGCAGCTGTTCAAGGTGGGGGAGTGGATCGATCGCGACAAGGTGCTTCGCAAGCTGGTCCGGCTGCAGTACGAGCGCAACGACACGGTCCTCACCCGCGGCTCATTCCGGGTCAAGGGCGAGGTGCTGGAGATCATGCCGTCCTACGCGGAGTCGGCCTTCCGGATCATGCTGTTCGGCGACGAGATCGAAGCGATCCATCACTTCGACCCACTGACCGGCGAGATCCTCGACGAGGTGCAGCACGTCTCGATCTGGCCCGCGACCCACTACGTGACCGAGGAAGACTCGGTCGAGCGTACCCTCGAGGCGATCCGCACCGAACTCGACCAGCGTCTCGAGGAACTCGAGGCCGAAGGCAAGGAACTCGAGGCGCACCGGCTCCGCCAGCGGACCCTCTACGACCTGGAGATGATCAAGGAAACCGGGTTCACCTCCGGGATCGAGAACTACTCGCGGCTGTTCGAAGGCCGGGCCGCCGGCACTCCGCCACACACCCTGATCGATTACTTCCCCGAGGACTTCATCACTTTCGTCGACGAATCGCATCAGACCATCCCGCAGATCGGCGGCATGTACCTGGGTGACCGTTCCCGCAAGCAGACCCTGGTCGATTTCGGCTTCCGATTGCCTTCGGCGATCGACAACCGGCCGCTCAAGTTCGACGAGTTCATGGACCGGATGAACCAGCTGGTTCTGGTCTCGGCGACTCCCGGCGAGTTCGAACGAACCGAGTCGACCCGGGTGGTCGAGCAGATCGTCCGGCCGACCGGGATCGTTGACCCGGAGATCGACGTGCGACCGACCGCGAATCAGATCGACGACCTGATGAACGAGATCAACCGGACCACGACCGCCGGCGAGCGCACCCTGGTCACCACCCTGACCAAGAAGATGGCCGAAGACCTGACCAACTACCTGATCGAGCACGGGGTCAAGGTCCGCTATCTCCATTCGGACATCGACACGCTCGAGCGGATCCAGATAATTCGGGAACTGAGGCTCGGCGAGTACGACGTGCTGGTCGGGGTAAATCTCCTGCGCGAAGGGCTCGACATGCCCGAGGTGTCGCTGGTCGCGATCCTCGATGCCGACAAGGAGGGCTTCCTCCGCGGTGAGACCAGCCTGATCCAGACCATCGGGCGCGCCGCCCGCAACACCGGGGGACGGGTGCTGATGTACGGCGACAAGGAGACGGCAGCCATGAAGTCGGCGATCTCGGAAACCGACCGGCGCCGGGCGATCCAGGTCGCCTACAACGAACGCCACAACATCACGCCGACCACGATCGTCAAGGGGATCGCCGCGGAAGGCAATCTGCTGGCCATCGAGGACAAGGCGCCGGCCCGGCGCCGGCGGCGCCACGAAGACGAGTTCGAGGGCCCGGACGAGCTGGAAAAGTCGATCGTCGCGATGGAAGAGGAGATGCACGCCGCCGCCGAAGACCTTCGTTTCGAGCAGGCCGCCCGCCTGAGGGACGAGATCCGCGAGTTACGGCGCGATCTCGACGCGATGAAGGCCGGCGCCTGAGGGTAGTCTGAGAACCATGGAGCGAGAGCAGCTGGTCCGGAACGACTTTCCGAAGGCCCACGGAACGACCGGATTCGACATGGACTCGGTCGGCGCGCACCTGGCCGCGGTGGCGGCACATGTCGCGGCGCTGGAAGCCAGGATCACCGCGCTCGAAATCGAGCGGGACAGGCTGAGACAGCAACTCGAAGACGCGGTAGTCACCGAGGAGCCGGTCGAAAGCCCGCCCGCTGGACCCCGGCCTGGCGAGAGTGCGGATGCGGGACCCGCCGATGCCGACGCCGAGGTCGCGGCCCGCATGCTCGCCTCGAAGCTGGCCATGGGCGGGACGAACCGGGACACAATCGTGATGCAGGTCGCGGCTGAGCACGAGATCGACGACCCCGGCGCTCTGGTCGACGACGTCCTCGCCCGCCTGGCCTGAAAGCCCCGGCTGCGGGCCTGGGTTCGATCTACTAGGGCTAGGTCCTAGCGAATCGAACCAAGCGGTCATTTCAGCGGCAGTTCCCGGTCAAATCTGAGCGACTCCCGGAAGGCGCGGTCATGGCTGGCGACGACGAGTGCTCCGGGCCAACCGTCCAGTGCTTTCTCGAGGACTTCCAGGGCCTCGATGTCGAGATGGTTGCTCGGTTCATCGAGGAGTAGGCAGGCCGCGCGAGTGCGGGCGATCAAGGCCAGTTCGGCCCTTGTGAGTTCGCCCGGCGAGAGGCTCGACGTGTCGCTCCGAACCTGCGTGGTTCCCAGCTTCATCGAGGCGAGGAAGGTCCTGGCAGAGGTTTCGTCGAGGTCGCCAAGTTGCCGGAAGCGGTCGCCGAGGCAGCCCTCGCCGTTCGCGAAGATACTTTCCTGCTGGGCGAGCTCGGTGATCCGGAGTCCGGCCGGAACCTCGAGCGATCCCGATGCGGGTTCGAGCCGGCCGGCGAGGATCGCGATAAAGCTCGATTTGCCGCTGCCGTTAGGTCCGGTGAGAAGGATCCGCTCACCCGAGGCGATGCTCAGATCGATCGGCTCCGATCGCCAGTCGCCGCGGGCGATCACCATATCCCGGGCGACAGCCACCCGGGGCGTGTGAACTTCCTGGCCGGCGTCGAGCAGCAGCGTGGAAAGTCGTTCTTCCCATGGCTTCTCCGGTACCTCCAGCTGGTCTATTCGCTTGGCGATACCACTCAGCGCGGTGTTCTTTTGGGCCGACTCGATCGCCATGTGACGGATGAACTTGTCAGTCTCATCGGTGCGCCGGGCCTTCCGTTCTCCTTTCTGGGCTTGTTGGCTGATCCTTCGCTCCATCTCGACCAGCCGCCTTCGTTCCGACGCGACCTTGTCCCAGACGGTCATCTCCTGGTCACGGAGCGCCTGCTGCTCTTGCGTATAGGAGGCCCAGCCACCGCGGAAGATGCGGGCCCGGCCGCGTTCGAGTTCCACGGTTTCCGTGGCGAACCTTGCCAGCAGGGAGCGGTCATGACTGGCGAGCAGCACGGCCGGAGCCGCGTCTTCGGCGAGGTCACCGAGCATCTCAAGCCCTTCTGAGTCGAGGTGGTTTCCCGGCTCGTCGAGCAGCGCGACCTCGACCCGCGAGAGATGCAGGGTGGCCAGATTGATCCGGGCCAGCTGCCCGCCCGAGAGCGAATCGAGGGAGCGTTCGGCCCATTCCGGATTGATTCCGACCAGCTCCAGCGACTGGCCGATCCGCGCGTCGAGGTCTGCCCCGCCGAGACGGGTCCAGGCTTCGACCGCTTCACCCTGGGCTTCTATGTGGTCGAGGTGACCGGCAGAAAGCAGCCGGGTTTCCTCTTCCATCTTCATCCGGGCGGCGGTGATGCCCGTCCTCTCCTCGAGCTCCTGCCGGACGCTACGTGGCCCGCGGACGGGCCCGACATTGGTCATCTGGGGGAGATAGGCGACACGAACGCCCCTGGGACGCGTGACCGTGCCGGCGGCAGGCGCTTCGAGCCCGGCCAGCAGACGGAGCAAGGTGGACTTGCCGCTGCCGTTCGGTCCGACCAGGGCAATGCGTTGGCCGTCGTGAACGGTCAGGTCGACTTCGTTGAGGACTTCGCGGTCGCCATATGTCTGGCCAACCGCGGACGCATTGATGAATGCTTGAGACATGGAACTCCTTGAGGCTCGGCCCGCGTTCGCGGGGAGGGCTAGCGGATGGCACAGCGCCGCACCGAGGCTGGCTCGGTCTTCAAAGGGGCTGTGTTCAGGAGTTCCGCATAGGCCGTCCGCAAAGCGGACCCGACCAAGGTAGCAAAAGCAAACGGAGGCGGGTCGGATTCTCGGCTAGTCCGCCGGAAATCCGACCCACCCGGGATCAGAGTCGTAACGAACGTGTGTTCGGTTCCCTAGTATTGGTGTGAGTGACCCGCTCCGAACGCATTCTGATCACCGGGGCCCGCGAGCACAACCTCAAGGGCATTGACCTCGACCTTCCCCGCGACGCCCTGATCGTGGTCACCGGGCTGTCCGGTTCCGGCAAGTCCAGCCTTGCCTTCGACACCATCTACGCCGAGGGTCAGCGCCGTTACGTCGAATCGCTTTCGGCTTACGCCAGACAGTTCCTCGGGTTGATGGAGAAGCCCGACGTGGACTCGATCGAAGGGCTTTCTCCGGCGATTTCGATCGACCAGAAGACAACCTCCCGGAACCCGCGTTCCACGGTGGGAACTGTCACCGAGATCTACGACTACCTGAGACTGCTCTGGGCCCGGATCGGCCACCCGCATTGTCCGAACTGTGGCAAGCCGATCACCGGCCAGACCCAGGAGCAGATCACCGACAAGGTGATGACCATGGAGGAGGGAACCCGCTTCATGGTCCTGGCGCCGGTGGTCCGGGGTCGCAAGGGCGAGTACGGCAAGCTTTTCGAACAGTTCCGGGCCGACGGGTACTCGCGGGTCGAGGTCGATGGCGAGATGCGGCTGCTAGAGGACGAGATCACGCTCGACAAGAAGTACAAGCACGACATCTCGCTGGTTGTCGATCGCCTGGTCATGAAGAACGATCTGCGCCGCAGGCTCTCGGAATCGGTCGAGGCGGCGGCTTCCCTGGCCGAGGGTCTGGTCGAGATCGAGGTGATCGACGGCGAGCGCCAGACTTTCTCCGAGAACTTCGCCTGTCTCGAATGCGGAACTTCAATGCCGGAACTCGAGCCCCGGATCTTCTCCTTCAACGCGCCGCACGGAGCCTGCCCGACCTGCACGGGCCTCGGATTCAAGAAGGTCATCGACCCCGAGCTGGTGGTGCCGGATCCGACCCTTTCAGTGGCAGAAGGGGCACTCCAGCCGTGGCGATCGGGCTACTCCGGCTACTGGCGTCGCCTCAACAAGTCGGTGGCCGAGACCTACGGCATCGACATCGACACCCCCTGGCAGGAGCTGACCCAGAAGGAACGTGACGTCTTCCTCTACGGCACCGGGACCGAACGGCACACGATCCGGACCAAGAGCCGGGCGGGAAGGCAGCGCAGCTACCAGGTCAAGTTCGAAGGGCTGGTCAACAACCTGGAGCGGCGCTATCAGGAGTCCGATTCCGAGGCCGTGCGCGAGAAGATCGAGGATTACATGGCTGAACAGCCATGCCCGAGCTGTCACGGCGCCCGGCTGAGGCCGGAAAGCCTGGCCGTGACGATCGGCGGGATCTC
Source organism: Actinomycetes bacterium (assembly GCA_023434465.1). Classification (GTDB taxonomy): domain Bacteria; phylum Actinomycetota; class Thermoleophilia; order Solirubrobacterales; family 70-9; genus 67-14. Next base: position 3,158 of record JAEYSQ010000274.1, on the reverse strand, counting down.
GATCAGGGATTTCACCGAAATGTCCGCCGTGTCGGCCCGGCAGTGGGTCGACGAACTTGAACTGACCAAGACCGAGACGGCGATCGCGAGGCTGATCCTCAAGGAAGTCGCGGAGCGACTGTCCTTCCTGGTCAACGTAGGAATTGGCTATCTCTCGCTTTCGCGTTCGGCCAGGACGCTCTCCGGTGGCGAGGCCCAGCGGATCCGCCTGGCAACGCAAATCGGGTCCAGCCTGGTTGGCGTCATGTATGTGCTCGACGAGCCCTCGATCGGCTTGCATCAACGCGACAACGAGAAGCTGATCGCCACTCTCGAGCGTCTTCGGGACCTCGGCAACACGGTGATCGTGGTCGAGCACGACGAGGGAACCATGCGCGCCGCCGACCACCTCGTAGACCTGGGTCCCGGTGCCGGTGAGCACGGGGGAGCGGTGATCGCCGATGGTACTCCGGCCGAAGTCGCAGCGACCCCGGAATCGCTGACTGGCCGGTATCTCTCCGGGATCGAGCAGATCGCGGTTCCCGAAACACGGCGTCAATGGGATGAAGCACTGGTCGTCAAGGGCGCCCGTCAGCACAACCTGACCGGAGTCGACGTCGAGTTCCCGCTCGGGGTGCTCACCTGCGTAACCGGCGTTTCCGGCTCGGGCAAATCGACCCTGGTCAACGAGACCCTCTACCCGGCGGTGGCGAACCGGCTTCACAAGGCGAAGCTTCGCCCCGGCCCGCACGACGGGATCGACGGAATCGACAAGATCGACAAGATCATCAACATCGACCAGTCGCCGATCGGCCGGACCCCCCGCTCCAACCCGGCCACCTACACCGGGGTCTTCGACCAGATCAGGCAACTCTTCTCGGCCACCCAGGAATCAAGGGCCCGCGGTTACAAGCCCGGCCGGATCAGCTTCAACGTCAAGGGTGGCCGCTGCGAGGTCTGCAAGGGCGATGGCCAGATCAAGATCGAGATGCACTTCCTGCCCGACGTCTACGTCCCCTGCGAACAGTGCCACGGTCACCGCTACAACCGGGAAACGCTTGAAGTCCGCTTCAAGGGCAAATCGATCGCCGACGTGCTCGAGATGTCGATCGAGGAGGCCTACCCGTTCTTTGAATCGATCCCGAAGGTCGCCCGGCGCCTCAAGACTCTCAACGACGTGGGCCTCGGATACGTGCGGCTAGGCCAGCCGGCGACCACGCTGTCCGGCGGTGAGGCCCAGCGGATCAAACTCGCGGCCGAGCTCTCGAAGATCGCAACCGGCAACACGCTTTACTTCCTCGAAGAGCCGACCACCGGCCTTCACTTTGGCGACGTGCGACGTCTGCTCGAGGTCCTTGGCCGTCTGGTGGACGCGGGCAACACCGTGGTCGTCATCGAGCATGATCTCGACGTGATCAAGAGCGCTGACTGGCTGGTCGATCTCGGCCCCGAAGGCGGGGACGGCGGAGGCCACATCGTCGCTACCGGAACTCCGGAAGAGGTTTCGGCAGCAGACGGTTCCTACACCGGCGATTTCCTGCGCGGCGTGCTCGAGCCGGTAGCTTTGGCTGCCTGATGAAAGCTGCACAGATCACCGCCTACGGGGCGCCGCCGGAACTTGTTGAAATCGAGTCTCCGGGGAAGCCGGGACCTTTCACTGAATCGATGGCGGGACCGGCCGAAGTCGTGGAAGTCCTGATCAGCGGCATCAATCCGGTTGACCTGGCTATCGCGTCCGGCAAGTTCGACGCCGGGGCGCCACCACTGCCGTACGTGCCAGGCATGGAAGGTATTGGCCGGACCGCCAACGGCGAGATCGTCTGGTTCGACGGAACACATTTTCCACGCGGATCAGCGGCCGGATTCGCCGTGATCGGGGAGGGCACCGGCATCACGCTTCCTCCCGGAATCAATCCGGAGCAGGCCATCGCCTTCGGTGTTGCCGGACTTGCCGCCTGGCTCTCCCTCGACTGGAGGGGTCAGCTGAAAGACGGTGAAACCGTGCTGATCCTCGGCGCGAGTGGCTCGGTCGGCCAGGTGGCGGTACAGGCCGCCCGCATGATGGGTGCCGGCCGGGTGGTCGGGATGGCTCGAAGCGAAGCGGGGCAGGCAAAGGTTCTGGAACTTGGGGCGGATGCCGTGGTCGGTTCCGAAGGCAGCCTCGACGAGATGGTCAGCCGGATCCACGATGCCACCGAAGGTGGACCGGATCTGGTGATCGACGGTCTCTGGGGGGTACCGGCAGCGGCCGCGCTCAGGACCATGAAGCCGCAGGGACGGCTGGTCCAGGTCGGCAACTCGGCCGGGGTCGGGGCACCAATCGTCGCCGGCCCGTTGCGGGGCGGTCTGGTTTCAATCCTCGGTTTCAGGAACTTCTGGGCTCCGCGGGAGGTCCGGGTCGAAGCGTTCGGACGGATGTGCTCGCTGGCCGCATCGGGTGATCTCGAACTGGAAGTGGAAGTGCTGCCGCTCGATGATGCGGCGGCCGCCTGGGAACGTCAGGCCGGCAGTCCCGGCCACAAGCTCGCCCTTCGACCCTGAAGTCTCAGGCCCGGCGCAGCGAGATATCGGCGCAGGCTTCGCAGACTTCCTGAGGAATGAGTCCGGCACGGATCAGCATCGCGAGGTTTGCGAAGCCGGTCTCGGATTCAGGCTGACGGCGCCCGGTTGGCTTCGATCACATCCCTGACCAGCAGGGAGGCGCCAATGACTCCGCCCTCGTCACCGAGTGCGGCGACCTTCACGTCCGGCGGATTGTCCTTGTTCAGCAGGTACTGACCCATGCCGTCGATGATCTCCGGCACCAGGGTGTCGGCGAAGCGAACCCCGAGTCCGCCACCGATGACCACCGCTTCGGGATCGAGCAGGTTGACCGCCGAAGCGATCCCGGCCGAAAGAGCCCCTACGGCGCGGTTGAGCAGATCCTCGGCGAGTTCATCGCCGTCGTCAAGCGCCCGCTGCCAGATCGCACTGGTCAGATGGGTCTTGTCGTGCTTCTTCATCAGCTTGAAGAGTTTGGTCTTGCGCCCCTTCCTGACTTCCCGGAGTGCCTTCTCTTCCATTGCCTTGCGGCCCGCGTAAGCCTCGACGGATCCATTGAGCCCGTTCAGGCCCCTGGCGCCGCCACGCCTGACCAGGGTGTGGCCGATTTCACCGGCCCGGCCACGGCCGAGCCAAGG
>JAEYSQ010000262.1 GCA_023434465.1 Actinomycetes bacterium | reverse complement strand
TCCCACGAGTTCTCGAACGTCGCCGGCGTGAAGGAAGACGTCACCGACATCGTCCTCAACCTCAAGGACCTCGTCGTGCGCATGCACACCGACGCCGACGCCGTCGAGGCCCCGATCGTGGCCACCGGTCCCGGCAACGTCACCGCGGCTGACATCGATCTCCCCGCAGGCGTCGAGATCCTCAACCCTGACGCTCCGATCGCCACCCTCGAGAAGAAGACCCGCCTCGAGATGTACGTGACCATCGGCCGTGGCCGTGGCTACCGTCCGGCCGAGGAGAACAAGGATTCGGATCAGCCGATCGGCGTCATTCCGATCGACTCGATCTTCTCGCCGATTCGTCGTGCCTCCTACACCGTCGAGGCCGCTCGTGTCGGTCAGCGCACCGACTTCGACAAGCTGACCCTCGAACTGGAGACCGACGGTTCGATCGAGCCGAACACGGCACTCCGCGAAGCTTCCGAGATCCTGATCAAGAGCCTCGCGATCTTCAGTGACCCGGACCGGGTCGAAGAGCTGACCGCCCGTGAGCCGGTGGTCGCCGAAGGTGCCGCCGTAGCCGAGGGAGCCACCCCGGCAACCGGTGGCGAGAACGACATCCTGATCGACGAGCTCGAACTCAGCGTGCGTTCCTACAACTGCCTCAAGCGGGCCGGCATCGAGACGATCGGCCAGCTGCTGGTCAAGTCCCAGTCCGAACTCGCGGCGATCCCGAACTTCGGTTCGAAGTCGATCGAAGAGGTCGTCGAGAACCTTGAGGGTCGCGGGCATCACCTGCGCCAGGACTAGCGTCACCGAGTAATCCAGAGGAGAAACGATGCGCCACGCAAAGAAAAGGAACAAGCTGGGCCGGGATTCCGCCCACCGGAAGGCGCTGCTCAGCAACCTCTCCAAGGAGATCATCGAGCACGAGCGCATCAAGACCAGCCAGGCGAAGGCCAAGGCTGCCAAGCCGGAGATCGAGAAACTGATCACCCTCGGCAAGCGCGGTGACCTTCACGCCCGTCGCCAGGCCCTCTCGGTCCTGCGGCAGGACAAGTTCGCCGTCCACAAGCTCTTCGAAGAGATCGCTCCCCGGTACGAGGATCGCAACGGCGGCTACACCCGGATCGTCAAGATCGGCCCCCGCAAGTCGGACTCGACCGAGATGGTCTTCCTCGAGCTGGTCTGAGCCCAACGGCCCAACGGCCTGACGGTCGGCAGTCTTTGAAAGGGCGCCTTCGGGCGTCCTTTCCGTTACCGCCGCAACTTGGCTTCGGCAGCGCGGTTTACTGGTCTGCCGGTGGCCCGTTTGCTACCGTGACCGGACAAATAACTGCCTCGCAGGGAGAAGTTCAATCGTGGCTTTCGGATCCAGAGAGTTGGTCTTGAAAGCGTTCGGCGTAGCTGTCGTGGCTCTGCTTTGCACTTTTCTCGCAGCGGCCATGAACACCGCGACCGCCGGGGCCGCCTGGGGCACGCCGATCTACGGAAACGGTCCCTACGGAGTCGCCACCGACAGCTCGGGCAACCTCTATGTGACCGAACGAGTCGGCAACCGGGTAGTCAAGTACAACCCGGCCGGCGCCCAGCTGATGGCTTTCGGCACAGCGGGCAGCGGCCAGGTTCAGTTCAACTCTCCGGGTGGAATCTCGGTCGAATCGGGCGGGGCCATCTTCGTTGCCGACACCGGCAACAACCGTATTCAGCGCTTCTACCCGAACGGGAGCTACCAGACCGAGTGGGGCGGCTTCGGCGACGCGCTTGGCAAGTTCAAACAGCCCGCAGATGTGGCGGCCGACGGTGGCGGCAACGTCTATGTCGCCGATACCGACAACGACCGCGTGGTCAAATGCAACGCCTGGGGCTGGTGCGGGTCGGCCTTCACTTTCGACAGCGGTGTCAATGACATCGGCGGGATCTCCGATCCGATGGGGGTCGCAACTGACTCCGGCGGCAACGTATACGTCTCCGACACCGGCAACAGCCGAATCGTCAAAGCTGATTCGACCGGCAACGTGCTGGCACTCTGGAGCACCCTCGGCTCCGGTCAGGGTCAGGTCAACGGCCCCCGCGGGCTGGCGATCGGGGCCGGTAACACGCTGTTCGTGGCCGACACCGGTAATGCCCGGGTCCAACGCCTCTCGACTGGCGGCGCTTTCCTCAACCAGTGGCTGGTGCCCTCACCTCACACCACCGCATTCCCAACCTCGGTTGCGCTTGGCCCCGGGACCACGATCAACGTGGCCAACTACATGAACACCCGGGTCGACCGCTGGGACCCGCCGAGCGGGCCGACCGGTCCTACCGGACCCACCGGTCCAACTCAGCCGACCGGTCCGACCGGTCCCACCGGTCCGACCGGACCCACGACACCGACCGGACCGACCGGGACCACCGATGGGCCGGTGATCAATCCGCCAGACAAGGGAGGCCACGGAAACAACAACAACGGCGGCGGCAAGAACAACGGGGGCCACGGCAAGGGCGACAACGGTGGAAAGAACGGCGGCAAGGGCAAGCCAAAGCAGGCGATCATCAGGCCGGTCAAGGTCTGGAAGGAAGGCGGCGGCAGCGGAGCCAGGGCCAGGAGCTCGGTCAATATGAAAGTCTCCGTCAAGAACAGTGGAGACCTCACCGCCCATAACGTCTACGTCTACCTCGGAAAGAAAGCCCTCGCGGGCCGACCGAGCGTCGAAGTCAAGCGCGGCTTCATGATCCGGACCCTGACGCCAGGCTGGACCGTCACCGGGACCGTGACGATCTTCTTCGGAAAGAGGGCCCGCGGCAAGGTCGCAATTACCGCCCAGGCCTGGGGCAACTGGGGCAAAAAGATTCTCCGCATCCGCCGCTGAACTGGCGACTCGACATCGAGTACGACGGGTCTACGTTCCGGGGCTGGGCGAAGCAGGACGGTGGGGTCGACACCGTCGAGGCCCGGTTGGAAGAGGCGCTGAGGATCGCCCTGAGGGCCGACCGGGCACCCGAGTTGACCGTGGCCGGTCGCACCGATTCCGGCGTCCACGCCCTCGGTCAGGTCGCTGGCTTCGAGTTCGAAGGCGAAGTGCCGACGACGATCGTCCGCAGCCTGAACGGACTTACGCCGCGAGGAATCACGGTTCGGGCGGTGACGCCGGTGCCCGGATTCGATGCGCGCCGGGATGCCGTAGCCCGCACCTACTGCTACCGGGTTCTCAACCGCCGGTCCGAAAGCCCGTTCGCCACGAACCGGGCCTGGTGGATTTCCCGGCCGATCGACCGAGACCTGCTTGCCGCCTGTGCCGCGGCCCTGCCCGGCCGTCATGACTTCACCGCCTTCACTCCGACGGAGACCTACCACACGCGATTCGAGCGGATAATCCATTCGGCCGCCTGGCTTTCCGAGGACGGTCTGCGGGACCCGGCCACCGGAGTTCCGACCGACACCGACAACCTGCAGTTCTGGATCACCGGCGACTCCTTCATGCGCAACATGGTCCGGATCCTGGTCGGCACGATGATCGAGGTCGCCGACGGCAGTCGCAGCCTCGAAAACTTCCGCGAGCTGCTGACCGGAGGAGAACGGCCGCAGGCAGGTGTCACGGCACCACCCCAAGGCCTCTATTTCGTCCGGGTGGATTACTAAGGAGCCCCGGTTTCATATCCTCAGGTTGTGAGAATCCTTCTGACCAATGACGATGGAATCGGAGCCCAGGGACTGCAGACCCTGCGCCGGGAACTGCGACTGATCGAAGGCGTGACCCTCGACGTGATCGCCCCCGACTCGAACCGCAGCGC
>JAEYSQ010000172.1 GCA_023434465.1 Actinomycetes bacterium | reverse complement strand
ACCGAGAAGCAGCGGATCGAGGCCAGGCGGGCGAGGCAGGCGAACCGCCGCCGCAAGCCGGTCGGGGGCAAGCCGGACGGGGGCAACCCGCTCTCCAAGGGCCTTCGGGCCACCGGTTTCGAGATTCGCCGGACCGCTTTCTTCATCGGCCGCAGCATCGTCGCCGGGCTGGCTGCGCTCGGGCCGGTTTTCTCGGCGGCCGGGATGGGGCTGGTCTGGCTGATTGATCAGGCCGGCAGGGGTCTGAAGGCACTTCGGCGGCTGATCGTGCGCAGTCTGGCCGGTCTCGGCCGGATCGTGGCCGCGATCGACCGGGTCGCAACCCCCCACCGCGCTCTGATCCTGGTCGGTGCGGTCGCCGCGGTCGTGCTCGGAATCTCTCAGTACAAAGGCCTCGGCTCGATCGAGATCGGCCAGGCCGGCTACTCCGGGATCGAAGATCTGGCCCGTGCCCCGGCAATCGACAAGACCACGCCGGCCGGGGTTCACACCCGGATCTTCGTTCCGATCGCAGCTCTCGCCCTTCTGGCCGTGGTCGTGATCGGACTGGCCGAGGTCCGGAAGTTCTCCCGCCGCCTGGCCGGCTTCCGGCGGTTCGCCTCGATGGTGCTGGTCGCGATCGGCCTGCTCACCCTGGTGGTCGCCTTGCTGATCGACCTGCCCGATGCGACCGACACGACCGAGGCCGCGCTCGCCTACTCCGGGGTCCAGGCGCGGATCCTCGGCGGATTCTGGCTCGAGCTCGCGGCCGGGGCAGCGCTGACCGTGGCCGGGCTCGCTTTCTTGCTCGAACCGGCCCCGGGCCGGGTACGCGAACGCCAGCGGCATGATCCCGAGCGAAAGAATGGCGAGACTCGGGATCAGCAAAGGACTCGCGAGCGAGAACAGAGGCAGGAGCGACGCCAGCGGGAAGCCGGCAAGGCTTCGATGCCCCGGGCGGTAAACGGGGGGTCGGCGTGACCGGACGGTTCGCCGCGACAACGGCCCTGGCCGGTGCCGTCATCGTGATTCTTTCTCAGGTGGTCACGGCCTACGCGCTCGAGAACGAGCTCGGCGAGGTTCTCGACACCATCACGCTGCTTTCAAAGCACGGCGTCATCACGGCGATCATCGGCCTGGTCGCGGCCCTGGCCGTCGTTTTCGCGGTCGCCGCCGGCAACCGTCAGGCCCCGATCGTGGTGATCGGCACGGGGGCGGCCGTGATCCTCATCTTCCTGCTCGTCGACGTGCCCGACATCGGCGAGACGGGCATGTTCAACACACCGACCGCCGGCAATCTCGACGCCACGGCCAAAGCCGAGCCGGGGCTCTGGCTCGAACTGGTCGGCGGAGTGATCCTGGTTCTCGGAGGACTGGCTCTCCGAACCCTGAACGAAGAGCAACTGCGATCGATCGGACCGCGGATCAAAGAAGATCCCGGCGGTTCCAAGGAGGAATCCACCTAGGTGAAGCTGTCCCGTGTCTCTGTCCTGGCCTCGGTCCTGGCCGTCTCCGCTGCCCTGTTCGTCACCGCTTGCGGCAGCGATGACGACGATCAGTGGAAGGGCGAAACCATCAACCTCGGTTCGCTCTTCTCGACCACCGGCGACGGGGTTGCGTTCGGTCCTCAACAGGTCAAGGGCGCCGAGCTCGCGATCGCCGAGATCAACGAGGACGAAGGGATCAACGGCGCCGAACTGACCCTTAGCCTGAGAAACGACGCTTCCAATCCGGCAGCCTCGGCCCGGGAGATGAATTCTTTGATCCGGCAGGACGGGGTTCTCGCCGTGCTCGGCCCCACCTTCTCCAATTCCGCCGCCGAGGCCGATCCGGTCGCCAACCGGCTGAAAACTCCGGTTCTGGCTGTCTCCAACACAGGACCCGGCATCGTCGGTGACTGCGAATACCCCTGCGACTTCATCTTCCGCGACTCGCTCGGCGAGGCCACCGCGATCCCGACCAACATCACGAACCTCATCGCCCGGGAAAGTCCGGCGACGGCGGCGATCGTCTTCCCGCCCGACGATCCGTTCGGCCAGAGCACTGCCGGCATCGCGCGAAAGGCGTTCCGGGAAGCCGGGGTGAGAATCGTCGAGGCGAAGGTTGACGGAGAAGGCATCTGGGCCGGTCCGGGCCAGATGCGCACGACCAAGACATTGCTCGCCGACGCTTTGATGATCACCGCCTCTTCTGGCGAGGCGGCCGCCGACATGATCTCGCTCGCCCGCTCCAGTGGGTTCAAGGGGACGATCCTCGGCGGCAACGCCTTCAACTCCACTCTCGCGGCCAAGAGCGCCGGGGTCACAGGTCGAGGCGCTCAGTCGGCCGCCGCCTGGTTTGCCGGCAACGCCTCGGAAGAGAACCAGGAATTCATCGCCGATTACCAGGAGAAGTACGGCGAAGCCCCCGACCAGTTCGCCGCCCAGGCCTACACCGGGGTCAAGCTCCTGGCTGAAGCGGCCGAGGATGCCGACCTCGGCTTCGATGACCTCGCCGCCGACCGCCAGGCCCTCAGGACCTCACTCGAGAAGGTCGACGAGGAAACTCCCCTGGGCCAGTTCCGCTTCACCCCGGACCACGACGTGATCCAGCCGATCTGGATCGGCGCCATGGACGGCACCGGCGGCTATCAACTCGTAGAACGAGTGGATCCATAACAGCAAGCCGGGGTGTGGTCGTTTGAACGGTGCCGCAGGTCTTGACCCTATGAGGTGCAAGAA
>JAEYSQ010000162.1 GCA_023434465.1 Actinomycetes bacterium | reverse complement strand
GTTACGGCACCGAGTACGGCGGCATGCGCTTCGGCTCCTTCATGTTCGCCGAGTACATGGAGATCCTGATCGTCTCCGGCATCGCCTCGACCATGTTCCTCGGCGGCTGGATGGGCCCCGGCCCCGGCTGGCTCGATCCGATCTGGATGCTCTTCAAGATGTGGATGCTGGCCATGTTCTTCATCTGGATCCGCGCCACCCTTCCGCGCTTCCGCTACGACCAGCTGATGAGCTTCGGCTGGAAGATCCTGCTTCCCCTCGCAACCCTGAACGTCCTGGTGACGGCAGTCCTGGTGGTGGTCACATGAGCATTCGTCCCGATGAAATCAAGGTCGTACCCCGGGGTCCCGAACCGGGCGGTGTGGGCGGCGCTTATCGCGCCTTCGGCGAAACCCTGCGCGGACTCAGGACGACGATGGGCCGGCTTTTCGAGAAGCCGGTCACGATCCAGTACCCGGAAGAGAAGACACCCGTCTACCCCCGCTTCCGGGGCCGTCACAAGTTGCACAAGTTCGAAGATTCCGGGCTGGAGAAATGCGTCGGCTGCTCACTGTGTGCTGCCGCCTGTCCGGCTGAGTGCATTCGCGTGGTCGCGGCCGAGAACGATCCCGAGGACCGGGTTTCGGGTGGCGAACGCTACGCCAGCGTCTACGAGATCAATCTTGCCCGCTGCATTTTCTGCGGCTACTGCGAGATGGCCTGCCCGTTCGATGCGATCACCATGGGCCACGACTACGAGATGGCCGATTACAATCGCTCGGACCTGATCTTCACCAAGGAGATGCTGCTCGCCGAATCGATCGAACGGACCCCGCTCAGGGGAGAGGGCGAGTAGTGGACGAGCTCGCCTTCTTCCTGGGAGCGATCGGCGCCCTCGGTGGCGCGATCGCCGTGGTCTCGCTGAGGAATCCGTTCTACAGCGTGCTCGCGCTGGTAATTCACCTGGTCTTTCTGGCCGGAATCTTCCTGCTCCTGATGGCCCAGTTCCTGGCCGCCGCCCTGATCGTCGTCTACGCCGGCGCGGTGATGGTCCTTTACGTGTTCGTCGCCGCCTACGTCGGCGGAATCGAAGAGCCGAAATGGGATGCCTCGCCAGAACTCAAGGTGCTCGGCCCGATCCTGGCCGTCGCACTGTTCATCGCGATCTCGGTCGCGATTATCGGTTCCGGCCTCTCGGCGCTCGGCACCCCCGGCCCGGATGACGTCCCCTCGGGCTTCGGCACCCCGGAAGCGGTCGGCCACCTGATGATGGAGGACTTCCTGATCGCCTTCGAAGCGGCTTCGCTGCTTCTGCTGCTCGCCGCGGTCGGCGCGATCGTGCTGGCCGGCCGGCGTCGTGAGGATCGCAAACCCGATTTGGCGCGGCGCAAGGCCGAAGTCGCGAAGGCGGAGCAGCAAAACGCCGCGATCGCCGGCAGGGGAGAGGAGGACTGATGGACATCGAGTGGTTCCTCGTCCTCTCCGCCCTCCTTTTCACGGTCGGGTTCATCGGAGTTCTGGTCCGCCGCAACCCGGTGGTGGTCCTGCTCTGCCTCGAACTAATGCTGAGCGCCGGTGCCCTCGCGCTGCTCGCCTTCAGCCGCATGCTCGGCAACCAGGACGGGCAGGTCTTCGTGTTGATCGTGCTCGTGGTCGCGGCCTGTGAAGTCGTGATCGGGCTCGGCCTGGTCGTCGCGATGTATCGCCGCCGCCTGCCGCTCGACGTCGACGAGATGAAGGAGCTCAAGGGATGACCGCCACCTGGGCCTGGCTCGTCCTGCTTTTGCCCCTGCTCGGGTCGCTGACCATCGGGCTTACCTTCCGGGTCCTGCCGGCCCGGGCGGCCGGACTGGTCGGAATCACCGCGATCGTCGGCGCCTTCGTCTGCGGCATCCTCGCCCTGGTCAGCCTTCAGGGCGAGCCTTCGGATTCGAGGCACGTCGCTTCCAGCCTCTGGGAGTACGCGACGGTCGGCGATTTCAAGATCGACCTGGGCATCTACGTCGATCCGCTTTCGATCTTCATGGTGCTCATCGTCACCGGTGTCCCCAGCCTGATCCACATCTACTCGTACAGCTACATGAAGTCGGATCAGGGCTACCACCGCTTCTTCAGCTACCTGAACTTCTTCGTCTTCTCGATGCTGGTGCTGGTCCTGGCCGGCAACTTCATCATGCTGATCGTCGGCTGGGCCCTGGTCGGCTTTGCCTCCTACGCGCTGATCAGCTACTGGTATCGCCGCAACACGGCAACCAGGGCCGGCATGAAGGCCTTCGTGATCAACGTGGTCGGTGACATCGGCCTTTACATCGCAGCGATCCTGATCTTCAAGAACCTCGGCACGGTCGAGTATGGCGCCGTGTTCGAACGGGCGCACGAAGCGTTCACAGTGAACGAGTGGGAAATCGTCGCGATCTGTCTCTGCCTGCTGGTCGGAGCTTTCGCCAAGTCGGCCCAGATGCCGTTCCACACCTGGCTCGCCGACGCGATGGAAGGCCCGACCCCGGTTTCCTCGCTGATCCACGCCGCGACCATGGTCACCGCCGGCGTCTACCTGATCGCCCGCTGCCACCCGCTCTTCGAACTGGCTCCGACCGCAGCCGACGTGGCCGCGTTCGTGGGGCTGGCCACCCTGCTGATCGCCGGCACGATCGCGATCGCGGTCACCGACCTGAAGCGGATCATCGCCTACTCGAGGATGAGCCAGATCGGCTACATGTTCGTCGGCGTCGGCATCGGTGCCTACTCGGCCGGGATGTTCCACCTGATGACCCACGCGTTCTTCAAGGCCCTGCTCTTCATGGCGGCCGGTTCGATCATCTCGGCGATGGCCAACATGCAGAACATCGACAAGATGAGGGGCTTCCGCAAGGCGATGCCCTTCACCGCGGCGCTGCTGATCATCGGGGCGCTCGCCCTTTCCGGCTTCCCGGGAACCTCCGGCTGGTTCTCGAAGGACGAAATCATCGATTTCGCCCACTTCCGCGGCGGCATGTACGACTGGATGTGGATCGGCATGCTGGTCGGCGCCTTCATGACCGCGATCTACTCGTTCAGGATCATCTTCCGCATCCTCCCCGGCCCGGCCTGCAAGGAAGCCGAGTATCTCGAGCAGCACGGCCACGTGATCCACGGCGAACCGAAGAATCCGGCGACCGGCGAACTTGAAGACACCGAGGTCGGTTACCCCGGCGAGGAGCACCACATCGCCGAGCAGGCCGGGGGCATGAAGTTCGCGATGGCCGTGCTAGGCGTGCTCGCGCTGATCGGCGGACTGGTTCAGGTTCCCGGAGTGACCGAATTGATCACGAACTTCCTCGAGCCGACCTTCGAGAATTCGATCTTCGCCCATGAACACCCCTCGGTCGGCCAGGCCTGGACCGGTCTGATCCAAGGTGCGATCATCTCGATCCTCGGCATCGCGACCGCCTGGCTGTTCTACATCAAGCGGCCCGACCTGCCGGCCAGGTTCCGGCAGCGTTTCTCCGCGATCCACACCCTCTGCGTGAACAAGTGGTACGGCGACGAGATCCTCGATCTCCTGATCGTCAATCCGGTCAAGGCCTTCGGCCGCTTCTGCGTGCGGGTCTTTGAACGCTTTGCGATCGACGGTGCCACCGCCGGGGTCGCCGGTCTCACCCGCTCGGCCGGGGCCGCGGTCCGTGACATGCAGTCCGGCGTGGTCCGCGGTTACGCAGTCCTGATGCTCTTCGGCATCCTCGCCATCGCCATCTACTTCCTGATCCGGAGCCTCTGATGCTTTCCTCGATCATCTGGACTCCGCTCGTTTTCGGCCTGATCGGCCTGCTCTTGCCTCGTCGGCTGGCCCCCTGGGTGGCGGTCTTCGGAGCCGTGATCACGCTTGGACTCGCGATCGGCGTTCTCGCCGGTTTCGAATCCGACGGTGGCTACCAGTACGTCACCGACGTGGCGTGGATTTCCGGGCTCGGAGTCAATTACAGCCTCGGAATCACCGGAGTCTCACTCTTCCTCGTCTTGCTGACCACCGTCGCCTGGATCCCGGCGATCGCCTTCTCGGCGCTCCGCGGGGTCGAACGGCCGGCGCTCTATTACTTCATGCTGCTGGCCGGCGAAACGGCGACCCTCGGTGCCTTCCTTTCGACCGACCTGCTGCTCTTCGTCCTCTTCTTCGACCTGATGATCGTGCCCTTCTACTTCCTGTTCGGAATCTGGGGCCGCGACCGGGGCGGGGAAAACGACCCCGAGGGCAGCGCCGGAAAGGGGCTTGTGACCGTCCAGTCGGCGACCCTGAAGATGATCGTCTTCACCCTGATCGGCTCGCTGCTCATGCTGGTCGGGGCGGTCGCTGCGGCGGTGACCTCGGCTGACGGCGGGGAGCTTTCCTTCTCGATGGCCGAGATCGCCGCGCGCGGCATCCCCGAGGGCTCGCAGCACTGGATCTTCTGGTGCTTCGCCGCTGCCTTCCTGGTCAAGATGCCGGTCTTCCCCCTCCACGGCTGGATGCCGGACGCCTACCGCGCGGCCCCGCTGCCGGCGCTGGCCGTCTTTTCGGCCGTGCTCTCCAAGGTTGGTGCGTTCGGGTTCCTCGGCGTCGTCCTGCCGATCATGCCCGACGCGGCCGAGCTCTTCCAGACCACGATGATCGTGGTCGCTATCTCCGCCATCATCTATGGCTCGAGCATGGCCTTCACCACCACCGACCTCCGGCTCGTGCTCGGCTTCTCCTCGGTCGCCCAGCTCGGCTTCATCCTCGCCGGCGTCTTCGCCCTCAACGATTCCGGGGCCAACGGCGCCGTACTGCAGATGGTCAATCACGGACTCGTCGTCGTCCCTGCCTTCCTGATCGTGGCGATGATCGCCGAACGGACTGGCTCCGAGGAGCTCGGCCCGATGGGTGGCCTGGCGAAGAGGGCCCCGGTCTTCGCGGTGATCTTCCTGATCGTGACGATGGCTACCCTCGCGATCCCGGCCTCGGCGAACTTCATCGGCGAATTCTTCATCCTCAACGGGCTATTCCAGCTCGATGCCGCCTGGGCGATCATCGCCTCGACCGGGGTCGCCCTGGCTGCCTTCTACGCGCTTCGCATGTACCAGCTGACCATGCACAACCCGCTGCCGGATAAAGCGGACTCGCGAGAGATCCCCTTGCGCGACGCGCTGGTCGTGATCCCGATGGTGGCGATCGTGGTCGTGCTCGCGTTCTGCCCGCAACTGATCCTGAACGAATCCTCGACCGCAACCGATGCGACCGTTGCCGCGGTTGAAACGGTCGCCGGTTCGGAGGCGGGCCAGTGAGCTTCGACGCACCGACGATCGATTACGCCGGCCTCTCGCCGATCATCGCGCTGACCGGCGGCCTGGTCGTGATCGTGCTGGCCGCGGTCTTCGACTCGGTCAAGCGATTCGGTCCGGCCCTCGCGCTGCTTACCTTCGCGGTCACCGCGGGCTGCTTGATCTGGCAGTGGAATGCCGACATCGACCTGGTCTCGGGAGCGCTCCGACTGGATGGTCTCGCGGTAACGCTCTCGCTGCTCGTGGTCGTTTCCGCCGCCGTCGCGGTGCTGCTTGCGATCGGTGATCCTTCCGAAACCCAGGCCGGCCGCAGTGACTGGCTGGCCCTGCTCACCGGGTCGGTTCTGGGCATGGTCATCCTCGCCCAGGCGA
>JAEYSQ010000155.1 GCA_023434465.1 Actinomycetes bacterium | reverse complement strand
CGTGAGATCTGTGGCTCGGTCGGAGCCGACCTCAACGACCGCTTCGACGGTCGACATCGGCGACTCGGCGGCAAATCTGTAGCCGACGCCGAAGTGGGTGTGGATGTAGGTGTATCCGGGGGAACGCTTCTCGAGCTTGGTCCGGATTTTCCGGATGAAAACGTCGACCGAACGGTCTCCGTGCGCCATCGCGTAACCCCAAACCTGCTGGTAAATCTCTTCCCGGTCGAGGACTTTGCCTTCGTTCTGGGCGAGCAGCTGAAGCAGCTCGTACTCGCGTCGCGTCAGGTCGAGACTCTGGCTGCCAATGAAAGCCTGGAACTGATCCGCCCGGATCTCGATCTCGCCGACCACCAGCGGCCCAACCTGCTGGTCCGAGGAGTGCCGGCGCCGGCGGCGGACGACGGCTTCGATCCGGGCAATCACTTCCTCGGGGTGACACGGCTTGTTGATCCAGTCGTCGGCGCCGATCCTCAGCCCGCGCACCCGTTGCGAAACGGTAGCGCCGTGGGCGCAGACGATCACGCCGAGGTCGGGCAGCAGCCCGGTGATGCTCTCCAGGTACTCCCAACCGGCCTGGCCGACCACATTCGGGTCGAAAAGGATCGCGTTGACCTTCATGGCGACCAGTTCCTCCGGGGGAACACTGGAGGCGAGCACGCGGTACTGCCAGCCGGCCGAATCCATGCGGTTCGAAAGGACCCGGATGAAACCCGAATCGGTGTCGATCACCGCCACGCGGAGCGAGGCCCTGCCGGAACTCATTTCGACCTTCCGTTCATCTACTCACAAGTGTAGGGACTCAGCAGACGCCAAGCCGCGAAAACAAGCCATCTTTCACATCCCGGTAACAACCCTCAACCGACTCAGAACGGATCGGCCAGCTCAGTCTGCCGACACGGTGACGCAGGTTATGACCGCATTTGGTGCATAACCTGCGGCACCACCTCACCCGCCGACCCTGCAAGCGGCTGGTGGCTCGTGGCTCGTGGCGCTGCCCGGAGGGCTGCGTCCGGGGGGATTCGATACGGTTCCGGGCGTGAATCGTGTTCGCAACAGTCTCGTCGCCTTTCTCACCACCCTCTTCGTGCTGGCCCTGCCCGCTTACGCGGCCGCGGCCGATGGTGTCGGTACGGCAGGCCGCGTAGACGACCGTTACATCACCTTCTTCTGCTTCGGCGTGATCGCCTTCTTCGCGATCCTGGTCACGGTGCTTTCCCTGATCCAGGGTCGGCTCGACGCGAAGAAGGACCAGCGTCGTCACGATCTGGATCGCTTCAACTCTTAACTGCAGTCGGCCCGGTCTTCCCCGGCCCTCCCACCTGGGTTCGCCCCGCCCCGCTCGAAGTAAGTGATGGTTGGGTGTGGCTCCCCTAGAGGTGCCAGTAAGTGCTTTGAATTCTTCTGATTTGGGCGAGGCGTTCGGTCCAGCCGTTGTCGCCAACTTCGGGGGCCGGGGTGTCGCCGGCGAGGTCGGGGGCGAACCCGCCGAGTCCGGCGAGAACTGCGTGGTCGAGTAACGGCAGGGTGTTGGGGTTGTAGCCGCCTTCGTGGAGGGCGATCAGCCCGATGCCTCGATCGGCGGCGAACTTCGCCGCCGCTGCGGCGAGATCGTGGTAGCCGGCCGCGGTCAGATTCTGGCTGGCCAGTTGGTCGGCCACGTGTCCGTCCTGGCCCGCGGAGATGATCAGGAGCCCGGGGTCGAACTGATCGAGAATCGGACCGGCGATCGCCCGGAAGCCCTCGAGGTGCTCGCGGTCGCCGGAACCGGGCGGCATCGGCAGATTGACGGTGAAACCTCTCCCTTCTCCGACCCCGACCTCGTCGATCCAGCCGCTGCCCGGGTAGAGCGGCCACTGGTGGAAGGAGATGAAGAGAATCGAGGGGTCGTCGTAGAGGATGTCCTGGGTGCCGTTGCCGTGGTGGACGTCCCAATCGAGCACCGCGACCCGTTTGACGCCGAGCGCGTGACGCGCGTAGCGGGCGGCGACCGCAGCGTTGCTGAACAGGCAGAAACCCATCGCCCGGTCGGCCGTGGCGTGATGACCGGGCGGGCGGATGATCGCGAACAGGGAATCGGCGCTCCGATCGGGGCCGGTGACAGCGTCGGCCGCGACGAGGGCCGCCCCGGCCGCGCCGCGAGCCACCTCGTAGCTCTCCGGTGACGCGATCGTGTCGCCATCGAGCCAGGTCGGTCCGTCCTCCGCGGCCGTCCGCACGGTCTCGACGTGAGATTCGGTGTGGGCTCGGAGCAGATCCTCGACTTCGGCGGGTCGCGATTCCAGGACCGGGAGCCCGTGGGCGCGACTGTCGCCGCCGAGCCGGTCAAGCACTCCCGGAAAGCGGCTGGCGTTCTCGGGATGACTGCCGGTCTCGTGTCCGGCCTGTCCCGGGAGGATGACCAGTCCGGTAGTCATCCGCCGAGCCGGAACCCGGAAAGCAACCGCTTCTCGCTTTCGCCGCTGACCTCGGCGACAACCTCGACGTGTTCGGCCAGAGGGGTGTCGCGAATCTTGGTCGCAAGCAGATCGTCGACCTGGAAGATCCCGGCCGAGTTGTTCAACTCGATCTCGAGCCGCACCGGCCGGGTCTTTCCGGCCGAGATGTTCACCTGGTCGATCGCCGCGGCCGAGATCGAGTGGATCCCCTCCTGCCCCGCTTCGAGCGGAACCCTGGTTCGACCTTCGGCCATGTCGAGGGCGTCGGCAACCCGGACGATCCCGGCTTCCACCGTGTACGGCTGACCCCGGCGGCGGTGGCCGATGATCGCGTGAAGCACTTCCGCCATAACGATCGACTTCTCGGGTTCGTCGTAAATCCCTTGGAGCAGGCGGGGCAGAGCTTCACGGGCCAGAAAGAGGCTGTACTCCTCGTGGTCCGCCCGGTGGATCGACATGCCGACGTCGTGCAGCAGGGCACCTCCTGCAACCACCACCTCGACGTCGTGATCGCTCATACCGTGGTCGGTGACCATCGCTCCCTTGACGCCGCCCTTGCCCAGCAGCCGGGTCAGGCGCAGGGCAATGTTGAGCACGATCTGCATGTGAACCCAGGAGTGATCCGACATGCCGAGCCGCTCGGCGTGGATCTGTGCCATGTACCACCAGGCCCTGACTTCGTCATCCCGGTTGATTGCGTCGAGGAACTTCCCCAGCTTGCGGTTGCCGCGGGTCGGTGCCTTGACCCGCACCGACCGGATTCCCTGGCGGCTATGCATGGCCGGCGCCTGGTCACCTGGATCCGGCGCACCGACTTCCAACTCGTCACTTTCTTCAGACTCCGATGCCTGGTTCACGGAGTCCCCTGGCCGGCCAGGCCGACTTCGCGTTCCGTCAACCACTGACGGCTCGCCGGCAGGTCGGTCAGGGCCGGTTCGACTCTTACGCCGAGCCCCTCCGCCAACGCCGCGTGGCCGACCAGAACACCTGGCAGGTTGCGTGCCAGGGGCTCGTCGACTCCGAACCAGGCGGAGATGTCGTCACTGGTCTGACCGAGGATTGCGGCGATTCCCTTGCGGGCGTCTTCCGGACCGATCCTTGGACCGCAGAGACGCTCGACCACCGCCGCGAGGGAAGAAACGACGAGCACCCTCGCGGTCTGCGGGGGAAGCATCGAGGCGATGCCACGGGAGGCCCCGGTGATCGCCGCTTCGAGCTGACCGGGACGAGGCGGATCCTGAAAGCGGGCCTTGCGGGTCATGGTAGAAGCTCCGACCGGCCGGGAGCCGATCCAGGCCGGGATCTCGCCGGGCTGACCGACCGCATAGCCGATCGCTTTCTCACCGATCGACGCCACGGCTACCGGATCCGGCAGCGAGTCGCCGGCCGGAACCGTGACTCCGAGGAAGTTGGCCGCAGCCCAGTCACGCCGAGTGGTAACCCGGATTGGCCCGACGCCGACCGCATCGGCGACCCGGCCGAGCAGCCGGATTAGCCGCGAACCGCCGAGCGAGGGCACCGCGATCACCTCGATCCGGTCTGCACCCTGGTCGCGGGCGAACTCGGCCTCGGACATGACGAGGGCACTCAGCCGGTCCAGCCCATCGATGCCGGCGGTCACGCCGTACCGGCGTTCGACCATCCGCCTGGCTGAACAGGTGGAAACCTCCGAAAGCGAAAATCGCGTGGAACGGAGCGAGATTTCAATGGCCCCAAGGATCAAGACGGGGCCAATGGTAAAGCCTTACTGCCCGCAGACCGGCCACTGGCCGGGACCGGAACGCTCGTAGAGCAACGCAGCCCGGTGATCCTGCTCGGCCTCCGGTGCTTCCGAAGGCAGGCCCTTGCCGCCGACCGATTCCCAGGTGTCCGGGTGGAACTGGTACTTGCCGTGGTACAGCCCGTTCGACGACACGATTCTCGGGTCCCCCCCGGACTCGCAATCGGCAATCGCCTCAAGGGTCTGGCGGGTAACCGCTCCCGGCAGGTCCCCGAACTTTTCCTTTTGCCGGGACGTCCGCAACACTTTCTCCCGTTCTTCCTCCAGGGCTTCCTGCTGCCGGTTGGCGACCCGTTCGGCCGCATCGGCCCGGGCATCCTCGATCATCGAACCAAACTGGAAAACCACCCCGATCGGAGTCTCGGAACTCACCGCCGCCAGGGCGATGTCGGACCCGGACCGGCCGGAATCTTTGCCGGGGCGATCGATGACCAGGTTTCCGGCGATAATCAGGACCCCGATCAAAGCCAGGATCACCAGTGAATTTCGTGAATTAAGGATGGAAGCTCCCGTTTGTTAGCAAACACTCATATCAGTTCGGGTCGGGCTACGCCGTCCGGCTGGCAGCTGTTGCGCGAGGGATTTCCGAACCGGCCCGAGCTCGGCCCCTCCCTCTCCCGTGTCCTGCTCGAGCAGGTCGCCGCTGGCGAGCGTCCGGCCACGGTGCGGCTCAGCCGGCCCGGTCGGGCCGTGGCCTTCGGCCGCCGGGACGTGGTCGCGCCTGGCTACCGGGCGGCGATCGATGCTGCGTCCAGAAATGGATTCCCGGGCATGGAACGGCTGGCGGGCGGGCGGGCGGCAGCCTTCAGCGAAGGCGCGCTCAGCCTCACCTTCACCCTGCCTGATCCCCGGCCGGCCGAGCGCACGAACCACCGCTTCGAGGTTCTGACCGGGTTGCTCCGGGACGCCCTCACGGACCTCGGCGCCGATGCCCGGGTCGGGCCCGTTCCGCGCGAATACTGTCCGGGTGATTTCAGCCTCAACGCAGGCGGTCGCATCAAGCTGGCCGGAGCAGGTCAGCGCATGATTCGCGGAGCCGCCCACGTCGGTTTCGTGATCATGGTTTCCGGATCAGAGCTGGTCGCCAGCGTCCTCGAACCGGTCTATGCGGCTCTTGGACTCGAATTCGACCGGGCTGCGGTCGGCAGCCTCGAGGATGAGTTACCCGGCATCGACCGGGACACCGTGGAGACCGCGATACTGGGTCGCCTCACGGCGGCAATCGAAGCCGACGGGATCGCCCTCCTCCCGGCCGAACTGGACCGCGCGAGCCTGAACGAAGCCGAGTCACGGGCCGCCGATTTCCGCTCTGGCCCGGATCCGCGAATAGGCTGAGGGCATGGATCCAGACGCCAACGGCGGGCCGTCCAGGGACGAGGGAGAGCCCGAGATCGAAACGGGAGTTCCTTCACTGGCCGGAAAGCTGGTCGGAGCCGGGGCGGACCGCGCCAGAAGAATGGCCGGCGCGACCGGGATCGACCAGGCTATGGAGAACGCGATCGAGGAGGCGATCGTCCGCGCGATCGAAAGCGAAGCGGTCGAGAGGTCAATGACCCGCATCATCAACGGGCCTCTGGTCGAGAATGCGGTTCGGGACGCGATGACCAGTCCGGCGGTCGAGCAGGCTTTGCTCGAGATCGTCGATTCGGAACTAATCGACCGGCTTTGGGCGCGGATCCTCGAAAGTGACGAAACCCAGCGGCTGATCGAACGGATCGCCGAAGCGCCCGAAGTGCGAGCAGCGATCGCTTCCCAGGGCCTGGGGCTGGTCGACGACATCGGGCGCGGCGTCGCCCGGGTTACCCGCGCGCTCGACTTCATCCTCGAACGGATCGCGCGGCGTTTCCTGATGCGCAAGAAGCGGACGACCCCGACCGACCGGGTCGGTTTGGCCACCCGCTTGCTGGCTCTGGGCCTTGATGCGATCGTGGTCAACGTGGTGATGATCACCTCGACCGCCCTGCTCGGTTTGCTCGCTTCGGCAGTCGGTCTTGAACCCGACACCCTGAGCGGTGCTGCCTACGCAGTCGGCGGTGTGGCCTGGCTCGCGCTCGGATCGCTTTACCTCTTCGTTTTCTGGTCTCTGTCCGGCCAGACGCCCGGCATGCGTTTCCTCGACATCCGGATCGAACACGAGGGCGAACGGGCGATCGGCCCGCGACGGGCTTTCAGACGGCTGACCGGTTTCTGGCTGGCCACGATCCCGTTTTGCCTCGGGTTCATCGGCGTTCTGACCCGGCTGGACCGGCGTGGTTTTCATGACCGTCTGGGCAGGACGATGGTTTTCTACGTGAACCCCGCCGGACCGAATCAACCCCACCTGGAAGCGGTTATAGATCCCATGGAGCAGCCTGAACCCGTTCCCGCACAAGCCGAGCAGCCAGTTCCGGTTACAAAGCCGGTAAATTCCCCGTAGGGCCTGCTCGGGAGGTGAGGAGGCAAGGGAAATTGATTGTCGAGGGAGGATTGTCTTGTTCTTGAATCGCGTCTTCGTCGTGCTCGTCTGCGCTACGGCATTTCTGGCCTTAGGTGCGACCCAGGCTTCGGCCGATCCGGCACCTGATCTTCCGAACGGACCGGTCCTCCCGATCGCCGATTGGCCCAACGACCCCAACTTCGCCAACTGTGACCGACAGGACCCGGTTTCGGGCTGTGACGGCGGTCAGTGGGGCCTCTACGGCGAGCTCGACGGTCTCTGCCGCGCCCCTGGCGGCGTGACTTACGACCAGCCCCGCCCGGACGGTGGTTTGCCTTGCTGGGCACGGAACGCGACCGACCCCGAGGGCTTCGCCGGCATCAACATGACCGGTGCATGGGCCCAGGGCAATCTCGGCCGGGATGAAATCCTGATCGCCTACATCGAGGGCGGGGTCAACTACAGCTCGAATTCGATCAAGGACGGACTCAACGCGATTTTCCTGAATGAGGGCGAACTCCCTTATCCCCAGGGCTGGGACGGCCAGGACCTCGGCCGGTATGACTACGACGGCAACGGGCGGTTTGACATCCGGGACTACGCGAAGGACCCGCGAGTCAACCCCGAGTGTCCGGAGGCTACGCCCCAGTTCACGACCTACGAGGAAGGCACCACCCGCGGTTGTGCCACCAATGGCAAGCACGAGTACCTCCACTCGGTCAACATCGGAGGCCCCCTCACTGCTTACCTTTCGCCCGAGGACCTGATCGCGGTGTTCGGCACCTGCACGATCACCGACAACCGGGTTTCGTCCTGCGCCGCCGGCGCCAGGGTCGACAACGACGGCAACGGCTACCCGAACGACATCTCCGGCTGGAACGCCTACCACAACACCAATGATCCCCAGGGCGAAGACCGGGCCTACAGTCACGCCTCCGGACTGATCACCGACATGGCCGGACAGGCCAACAACAATTTCGCCGGAGTCGGAACCTGTCGCGAGTGCCGCGTGGTTCCGGTCAAGTCGGGAGCCGAATCGGTCGGCAAAGCGGACGGAATGGCCCCGGCGATCACCTACGCCGCCGACATCGGTGCCAACGTAATGTCGACCGTGGTCGTGACTTACGCGTACTCCGGCGCGATGCGCGACGCCGTGAAGTACGCGGTCGACAAGGGCATCCTGATGTCCATGGACTCGAACGACTTCGATTCCATGGACCACACCGACGGCCATCTTTTCGACGATGTCTTCCCCGGCAACGGGATCGTCGAGGATGTCGAGGGACGGGACGCCCAGTCCTTCCGCGCCCGCTCCAACGTGACCAGCTACGGCACCCACTCGCTCTTCAACGCGAGTGGCGAGACGACAACCTCCGGCGCGACTCCGTTCCAGGCAGCCTTCCTCGGCATGGTCCAGTCCGCCGCAATGAACGCGGTCGACGAGGGCAAGTACTCCCGCCTCCTGACCCCGAACGAGGTCAAGCAGGTTCTGATCAATACGGCCAGCGAGATCCTTCCGCAACGCGACCATCCTGACGTTCCAAATCAGTGGCCGGGGAATTCCGGCTCGAAGACCGACGCGACCCATACCGCCTGGTCGACCCAGTACGGCTACGGCCGCCCGAACATCGGCAAGGCCACCAAGCTGATCATGGACGGCAGGATCCCACCGACCGCTGACATCGATTCACCCTCCTGGTACAAGTACGTCGATCCGACCCGCCAGAAGCAGCTCCAGATCAAGGGCAAGATAGCTCCGTCGGCCTGGGGCTCGGAGGGTCTCGAGTGGACGCTCGAGTGGGCGCAGGGCGCCGACCCGGCCGACACCGATTTCAAGACGATCTCGACCGGCAAGGCAGCGAAGTCCGGAGTGCTCGGCACTCTCGACCTGAAGAAGCTCTCAGCGGCGGCCGCCAAGGCCGACCCGGCCGAGAACGTCATGCCACCGACCGGACCGGAGCAGTACACCGTTTCGATCAGGCTCCGCGCCAGGGACGGCAACGGTCTCAAGGGCGAGGACCGGCGGTCGATCGGCTCGCGGGCCGACCGGGACATGGTTCAGGGCTACCCGAAGTCGATCGGCACCGAGATGAGCGCCGCCCCGACCTTCGTCGATCTCGGTGGCAAGCGCCAGCTCGACCTCGTCTTCGGCACCATGGACGGCACCGTCAACGCCGTGCAGCCGGATGGGTCGCAGGCTCCCGGGTTCCCGGTCTACACCCGTCAGCTGCGCCAGATCGACCCGAACAACCCCCAGAACTTCGACAGCGAGGCATACAGCAAGGTCGAGGCGCTGCGCGAAGCACGCGATCCGATCAGTGGCATCGCGGTCGGTGATCTCGACGGCAAGGGCGCACAGTCGATCGTCGCGACGACCACCAGCGGCTGGATCTACGTCTGGAGCGCCGGTGGCAAGCTGCGGAACGGTTTCCCCGTCCACGGCGACAACCAGTACAACACGCTGCCCGTCCCGACGCCGGACTCCGGCTGCAGGCGCTGCCGACTGCCGGTCCGCGGCAACTGGTCGGCGCCGGCCCTCGGCAACCTCGAAGGCAACGGCAAGCTGAACATCCTGATGTCGAGTTATGACGGTCACGTCTACGCTTTCCGTCCCGACGGCAACGCGGTACCGGGCTGGCCGGTCGAGGTCAAGCTGCCCCAGGCGATGAAGGACGAAATTGCCCCTGGCAGTTACATCCGTGACGCCAAGTTAATGATGACTCCAGCGGTCGGGGACGTGCTCGGAACCGGGACCGATCAGGTCTTCCTGCCGAGCTTCGAATGCGACGACGCGACCAACCGGAGCTTTGCTTACGGCATCCAGTCCGACGGCACCAACAATCCCGGCGGGGCCTACCTGCCGGGTTGGCCGATCAAGATGGGTTCGATCGCCGGTTGCTACTCCCAATCGATCGACTTCGTCCAGGAAGGCGGCAACTCCGCCTCGATCGCCGACGTCGACGGCTCGGGTACGTTGCGGGTAGCGATCACCCCGGTCGCTGGTGCCCCGATCATCCTCAACGGTGACGGCAGCGTCTTCAAGGGCATGAGCCCCGGTTGTCCGTCCGCCACCTGCAGCGGAAAGCCGCCGTACTACGACTCGGATGCGATCACGGTCGGTGTGACGAGCCAGTCGGCCTTCGGTGACCTGAACGGTGACGGCAAACCGGAGTTCATGCAACCGACTGCAGGCGGGGTGACTCTGACCACGGCCCTCGGCGACGCCGGCCAGGCCGCTCTCCCCCACGTTTTCGACCAGGCCTGGGATCCGGTGAGCGGTACCGTTCTGGAGAACTTCCCGGTCGACCAGGATGGCTTCCCGTTCTACGTTTCCCCGGTGGTCGGCAACCTGACTGACGATGGCAACCGCTCGATGGTCTCCTCGAACGACTCGTACTGGATCCACGCCCGTGGCCCGGACGGCAAGGAAGCTCCCGGCTTCCCCAAGTGGACAGGGCAGTGGACCTCCTTCGGCGGAGCCCTGGGCGACGCCCGGCTGGATGGCCAGCAGTACCTGGCTTACGGCACCCGTGAAGGCCAGCTCTTCCTCTGGAAGGTCGGCGGCAAGCCCTCGATGAACGACCAGTGGTGGCATTACCGCCACGACGAGCACAACTCGGGTCGCTACGGAAACGACACCCGGCCCCCGGCCGGCGTCAAGTTCGTGGTCAAGCGCTCGAAGAAGTCCGCACAGGTCACCTGGCGCGCTTCCGGCGACGACGGCGTGAGCGGCGGCAAGATCGCCGCCCTGCAGGTCTACAAGTCGAAACGGAAGATCAGCCTCAGCCAGCTCGGGACCAGGATTAAGGCTCCGAAGATCGCCAAGCCAAACGGGCAACAGAAGCTCCGCCTCAAGCTCGCTCCGAAGAAGAGCCTCTACATCGCGGTCCGCCAGCGTGACGCAAACGGCAACTGGTCCTCGCTCAGCCGCTTCAAGGTCAAGCCCTTCAAGAGCTTCAACCTGAAGAAGCAGAAGCGGATCTGCCGCAAGAAGTTCAAGACCCGCGGCAAGCGCGGAGCGGCCAAGCGGAAGGCGGTCAAGAACCGCAAGAGCTGCATCCGCAAGGCCGTCAAGAAGTCAAAGAAGATCAAGAAGCTGAACACCCAGCGCTCTTAGCGGCCCCGAAGCAACGGGCTCTCATCGAGAACCCACCACCCGCTTCAGCGAGATCCGAGTTTTCGTTCATATGGAACTAAAACTCGGATCTCGATGTGAAGTGTGACCGGGGGCGTCGAGAGTTTGGACCGGATCTGACTTCGGCCGGAGTTCAATTCGGGGTCGAGTCAGATTCGACCGGCGGCGAGGAGTCGGCGAAGGAACTTCTGGGTTTCCGGTTTCTCCGGCTCGGAAAGGATCTTCTCCGGGGTGCCCTGCTCGATGATGCGACCTTCGTGGAGGAAGGCGACCTCGTCGGCTACCTCGCGGGCGAAGCTCATCTCGTGGGTGGCGAGGAGCATGGTCATCCCTTCCTGCTTTAGGTCGCGGACCGCGTCGAGTACGTCGCCGACCAGTTCCGGGTCGAGAGCGCTGGTCACCTCGTCGAGCAGCAGGGCCCGCGGCCGGCCGGAGAGGGCGCGGCAGAGCGCGACCCTTTGCTGCTGGCCACCAGAGAGCTCGTCCGGTTTGTCGAGCTCGCGGCCGCCGAGCCCGAACCG
Organism: Actinomycetes bacterium; assembly: GCA_023434465.1. Taxonomy (GTDB): domain Bacteria; phylum Actinomycetota; class Thermoleophilia; order Solirubrobacterales; family 70-9; genus 67-14. Next base: position 89 of record JAEYSQ010000155.1, on the reverse strand, counting down.
TTCGAGCAGAGCCCGGGCCTGGTCGCGAGCCTCCTTGCGGCCCACACCCTGGGCGTGAACCGAGCCGAGCGTGACGTTGTCGATCACGT
>JAEYSQ010000072.1 GCA_023434465.1 Actinomycetes bacterium | reverse complement strand
CTGGCTGACCCATCACACCCAGCGGCTTTACAACAACCTCACTCCGGCCGAGCGCAAGGAATTTCTCGACATCGTCGTGCCGACCAAACAGTCGAAGATGGTCGCCAGGGAAGACCGCGCCCGGGTCTCCGAACTGGTCAGCAAGGCCTTCACCGGAAAGTAGCCGGTGGCCAGTCGTCTCCTCCCGGCTCCGCTGATCCTGCTGACCCTGCTTGCCGCGAGCGGTCTCGGTGCCGTCATGGCTGCCGACGCGTGGGCCTACGGCAAACCCGGTCCGGGAACCCGGCTCGCCGGCTGTCCGGTCCTGCCCCGGTCGAACCCCTTCAACCGGGACATCTCGAAGGCCAGGGTTCATCCCCTGTCGAATCGCTACATCGCATCGATCGGTCGCGCGTCGATGCTGCACGCGGATTTCGGTTCCGGCCGTTGGGGCAACTACGGGATTCCGTTCCGCGTGGTCGGCCGGGCTCAGAAGAGGGTCCCCGTTCTCTTCACCGCCTTCGGCTCCGAAAGCGACAGGGGGCCGTATCCGATCCCTCTGAATTCCCGGATCGAGGGTGGATCCGACGACCATGTCATCGCACTCCAGCGCGGAACCTGCCGCCTTTACGAGCTCTACCGGGCGCGCCGCGGCAAAGGTCGCTGGCTGGCTGATTCCGGGGCCAGGTTCAACCTGCGCTCCAACCGGCTGCGACCCGCGGGCTGGACCAGTGCCGATGCCGCCGGTCTGCCGATCCTGCCCGGTCTGGCCCGGGCGGGCGAGGCTTCCCGCGGCCGGATCACTCATGCCCTGAGGGTCACCGTGTCGGCGACGCAGCGCGGCTACATCCACCCTGCCCGGCACTTCGCCTCATCCTCGACCGACCGCTCGCGGCCGCCGATGGGGTTGCGGTTGCGGCTCAAGGCGGGCTACCGGCTCAACCGCTTCTCCGGTCAGTCGCTCGCAATCATGCGGGCCCTCAAGAAGTACGGGCTGATCGTCGCCGACAACGGCTCCGACATGTTCATCAGCGGCACACCGGATCGCCGCTGGAACGATGATGTGCTCGACCAGTTGAAGACGGTCCCCGCCCGGGCTTTTCAGGCTGTCTCGACCGGCCGCATCCACCGTTGAGTCACCGAAAGGCACTTTGAGTCCCCGTATCCCGATCGTCGCAACCGTCGCCTCGACCGAACCGCTCACCCCGCACATGGTGCGGATCGTCCTCGAATCCGAAGCGCTGCGAGATTTCCCGGTCGGCGAGTTCACCGACCACTACGTCAAGCTCCAGCTGCCGCCGCCCGGCGCAAGTTACTCGGTGCCGTTCGATCCGGCGCAGATCCGCGAGAGCCTCGACAAAGACCAGTGGCACCGCCAGCGCACTTACACGGTCCGGGACTCGGATCCGGAAGCCGGCACGATCACGATCGACTTCGTCACCCACGGTTCCGGGCTGGCCGGGAACTGGGCCGCCGGGGCGCAACCCGGGGATCTGGCCCAGATCGTCGGTCCCGGAGGCGCGTACTCGCCGGACCCGGAGGCGGGCTGGCACCTGCTTGCAGGGGACGACGCGGCGCTACCCGCGATCGCCGTCGCACTGACCAGGATCCGGTCCGGTAGGCCGGTCTTCGTCGTGCTCGAAGTCGAGGGCGAAGCCGAGCAGCGGGCGCTCGAAGCCAGCGCCGGACTGGACTTTCCGGCCGGAGCCGCGGTCACCTGGCTGCACCGGGACGGAGCCGGGCACACCGACGAGCCGCGCATCCTGCGAGTGGTCGAATCGCTCGACTTCCCCGAGGGCCGCGGCCAGGCCTTCGTCCACGGTGAGGCGGGGATGGTTCGCGACGTGCGCCGGTACCTGGTCAAGGAACGGGGCATGGAACTCGCCGACCTCTCGGCGACCGGCTACTGGAAGTACCGCCGGACCGAGGAGGGCTGGCGCGAGGACAAGCCCGAATGGAAACGCCTCGCCGAACTCGACCTCGCCTGATTCGCCTGCCCCGATCGCGTGCCCCGATTGCCTGCCCTGATCGCGCGCCCCGATTGCCTGCCGCGAGCGCCTGCCGTGAGCGCCTTGCCGCGAGGTTGAAGTTACCGCCGTATAGCGCTCTCAACTTCAACCTCGCGTGATTCGCCTGACACGAGGTTGAAGTTGACGCCGTATAGCGCTCTTAACTTCAACCTCGCGTACCTGCGGCGGCTCCGAAGCCACGGCTCGGTGCGAGGCCGCTGCTACTCCTGGGGGCGGGGGTTCGCCGCGGGAGGTTTCGGCTGGCTGGGGCTGGCCAGCTTTTCCTGCTGGCGTTCCGGGGTGATCCGCACCACCTTGCGGGCGAGGCCGACCTTCTCCATCCCGCTGATCACCCAGGCGCTCGGATCGAGCTCCCATTTCTTGAGGCCGTGGTTGGCCGAGCGCGGAAAGGCATGGTGATTGTGATGCCAGGCCTCGCCGAGTGAGGGCAGGGCGAGCCAGAAGACGTTGGTCGATTCGTCATCCACGTCGAAGCGGCGGGAACCGAGGAAGTGGCAGACCGAGTTGATCGACCAGGTGATGTGGTGGAGGAAGAAGACCCGGACCAGGCCACCCCAGAGGAAACCGCCGGCCGCTCCGGCGATCGTGCCGGTGACCAGATAGCCGGCCGCGGCTGGAATCAGCAGTCCGAGGACGACCCAGAGCGGGAACCAGTCACTGATGAAACGCATGCCCCGGTCTTCGTAGAGGTCGCGGGCGTATTTCTGCTGGTCCGCTTTGCCGTGCTCGGTGAAGGTCCAGCCGATATGCGCGTGGAACAGGCCCTGGAACACGCCCTTGACCCCGCCGTCGTGGCCGACGTGGGGGCTGTGGGGATCCCCCTCCTGGTCGGTGTGAGCGTGGTGCTTTCGATGGTCCGCGACCCAGGTGTTGACCGGCCCCTGGACCGCCATCGAGCCGAGGATCGCAAACAGGTATTCGACCGGCTTGAAGGTCTGGAAGGAACGGTGGGTGAGCAGCCGGTGGAAGCCGATCGTGATTCCGGCGGCGGTCAGGAGATACATGACGGCGAAGATCACGAGATCGGCCGGGGTCACGATCTGGTTCCAGAACATGACGATCGCGGTGATCGTGGCGAGGAAGGGGATCACTACCGCGAACAGGTTCACGATCTTGTCGAGCATCGGCATCGAGTGCTGCGTCATTAGACCGAATATATCGTTGTAAAGCTCATATTTCTTCGCCAAAATCAACGCCATCCGACCAGATAGTTATAACTTCTCTTATAAGAACCTCGAAGCAAGAGCCCTGGCGCGACCTCGATCCGGAGGTCGCAGATGTGATCGAACCGGAACTCTCCGGGATCGCCGACGAGATCCTTGCCTCGGTCAGCAGCGAGATTCCCGAATACGCGAGGCCGCTCGAGGGCACTTTCGGCCGCGCCGTTTACCGTGGCGTCGGCGAAGCGCTGGGCCAGTTCCTGGTCCTGATCCGCAACCCCGACGCCGACCGGCGGGCGAGCCGCAAGGTCTACGTGATCCTCGGCCGGGGAGAGTTCCGCAACGGCCGCTCGCTCGACTCGCTGCAGTCCGCCTACCGGATCGGGGCCCGGATCGCCTGGCGCCGGATCGCGGCCGCCAGTCTCGAGGCAGGTTTCGACGGCAAGACCCTCAGCCTGCTGGCCGAATCGATCTTCGTCTACATCGACGAGCTCTCGGCCGACTCGACCGAGGGTTACGCCAACGCGCAGTTCAAGCAGCAGGGGGCGCGCCTGAGGAGGGAGCGCCAACTCGTTTCCCTGATGCTCCAGCCCAGTCCCGACCTTCACGAGATCCAGGGAGCGGCCCGACTGGCCGCCTGGAAGATCCCGCAAAGCTTGGCGGCGGTTGCCTGCCATGAACGCGACCTGGCCGAGGTCACCCGAATCCTCCCCATCGGTGTGATCTCGGCCACGGTCGACGGTTTCGGCTGCATCGCTCTGCCCGACCCGGGTGGCCCCGGCCGCTTCCGGGAAATCGGCATCGCCCTGACCGGCCGGACCTGTGCCATGGGTCCCGGCGGCGGCCCGACACGGCTGGCGGATTCCTGGCAGCTGGCGAGGACCGCATTCGAGGCGGCCGACGCCGGCGCGCTTCCGGCCGAGGGGCTGATCCGGGCCGAGGATCACCTGGTCGACCTCGCCCTGTTCAGGAGCCGCGACCTGATCGCCCGACTGCGCGAGCAGACCATGGCCCCGATCGGTGACCTGACCCCGAAAGCTCACGCCCGCATGGCCGAGACGGCGCTGGCCTACGTCGAGCATTCCGGCAACGCGGCCGAGATGGCCCGCCGGCTGAACATCCACCCTCAGACGGCCCGCTACCGAATCGCCCGGCTGCGCGAATTGTTCGGCGACGACCTCGACCGGCCTGACCGCCGGCTCGCCCTCGAGCTCTCCCTGCGCTCCCCCTGACCTGCCCATCGCCCGGAACCGTTTCCGGGGGCGCCTGCCAACCGATCCGGTGGCCAATCGCCCCCGGAAAGAGATTCAGGGCAGGAGAGAGAATGAGGCGCCGGAGAGAGCGTGAGGGGCCGGAAAGAAGATGAGGGGCCAAAGAGAAAAAGAGGGGCCGGGCCCGAAGGCCCGACCCCTTGCTCCCCCAGACGGGGCTGCCGGATCCGTGACTGACGGAGCGGCAATTCTGAACCGGATCCGGTTACTGGATCGGTGTGATGATCACGTTGCCCGAAGCCGATCCGTTGGCGTTACCCGGATGGCAGGAGAGAGTTACCTGCGTGACGTTGCTTGACTCGGTGACCATCTGCATCGGCACCGTCGAGCGGCTACTGGCGACCGGTGAGCTCCAGGTCGCGGACTCGCTGCTTCCACCGCCACCGTTGGTCGAGATCCCGCAGCCGACGATCGCGGTCCCGTTAGAGAAGACCCGAGCGGTGGCCGTGATCAGGTACTTGCCGGCCGGCACGTTGGTCGAGCCGAGTGCCAGTTCGGTGTTTGCCGGCAGGTTGAGGCTGCCGTACTCGTCGTAGGTCGGCGAGACGATGCCGTTTACGCCCGGGTCACCCTTATCACCCTTGGGACCCTGGGGACCCTGGACACCCTGGGGACCCTTCTTGCCCTTGAGGGCCTTGATCGTCTTCGGTGCGAGCTTGTTCTTGGTGATCGTCTTGTTCTTCAGCTTCTTGCCGGTGACCGTGTTGTTCTTGATCTTCTTGCCGTTGATCAGGCCGGAAGCCGCTGTCGCGGTGCCGCCGAGGGCGATGATCAGGGCGATGCTGGCCAGGATCGTGCCCAGTTGCGGACGCTTCATGTTCTTCAGGTGTTTCATCAGTACTTCTCCTCTTCTTCAATTGATTGGATTTCGGTTTCGTCGCCGGCGCGAGCCTCCTCGACTTCCCGTGAAGCGAGGGAAACGAGTGCTCCCGCGAATTCAGTCCAGCCGCTGAACGGCAACGGCTTTCCCTGCCGAACGCTCATTTCCCCGTGGATCGACTCGCTGTGCGGGTCGATTTCGCAACGGAGATCGATGTGGTGAACTCGGGACATGTGAGCAGCCTGAACTGCCGCGGCTGCCATCTCATGGGGGTCGATACCCCTGACTTCGGCCGTGGGGGTGTGGGGGGTCACCCCTCAGCGGAGGGATCTGGCTCTAGAGAGCGGTCGCCAGGTCGCGGCGCGAGTTGACTCCGAGCTTCGAGTAGACCCTGGTCAGGTGGTTTTCCACTGTTTTCGGGGTCACGAAGAGTTCCTCGGCAATCTCGCGGTTGGTCCGGCCGTCGGCTGCGAACTGGGCAACCCGGCGCTCGGAAGCGGTCAGCTCGTCGAAGGCGAGTCGCTTCGGAGCGGCTCCGGCCACTTCGAGTTCGTTCGCGGCAACCTCGGCGGTTAGCCGGGCCCCGCACCCGCTGGCCAGCTCGAACCCGGCGTCCAGTTCGGCCTTGCCGGCATTCTTCTGGCCTGCCCTCAGCAGGCTGATCCCCAGTTCGGTCCGTGCCTTCGCTTCCTCGGTCTTGAGCGCGGAGCCGGCCAGGGTCGCGACGGCCGCTTCCATCCGTTCGGTCCGTTGTTCGATCGGACCGGCGAGGGCATGAGCCCTTTGCGCGATCCCCAGGGCCGCCGGCCGGTCCCACCATTCGGCCCAGGCGAGGTGGTCGGACGCCAGCTGATCGGCCTCCTCGCTGTAGCCCTTGCGGCTGATCGCCCGGGCCAGCAGAGCCCGCCAGGAAAGTGCCTTCATCGAACGTCCGGAACGGTCGTCTTCTTCCAGCGGTGCGATCGCGGCCCGCACCGCCTCAAGGTCGCCGAGCGCCTCGTAGAGCACCGCCTGGCCCCAGGGGATCCAGCGCAGCACGGTCGGTCCGCCGGGGCTGTTCTCGATGCCGCCGGCCACCAGTTCCGCCTTGGCTTCCTCGAGTTTTCCCTGCTCGGTGAGCGCCCGGACCCGGAACGAGGCGTTGACCGGAACCATGATCGGGGGGATGCCACCGGCCGCGTTGGCCCGGGCGTCGACTTCCGCTTCCCCCGGGCGCCCCTCGTTGATCGCGAGGACCGAGCGACAGCCGAGCGCGCCCGCCCGGGCGAACGAAGAACCACGGCGATACCCGTCGTCGAGTGCCTGCTCGATCGTGGAGCGTGCGTCGCTCAATGCCTCGCAGGTCAGCAGTGAATAGGTCGCCATGTACCAGGCGAGTGATTCCGAAGTGTCTTCGGCGATCATCCGTCCGTTCCCGAGTGCCCGTCGCGCAAGCTCGATCACCTGGTCCGGGTGGGCACCGGTCGCATGTTCCTCCTGGGAAAGGAGCCCGAGGATCGTTCGTTCGGCCCTGGTCTTCCCCTCCACCCCGAGGTGGCGTTTCAGGTCGATCCCGGAATCGGTTCCGGTCAGCCAGGCGAGGGTCGCGAGGTCGGCTTCCAGCTGAAGGGCGCCGTCCGAGTCACGATCATCCAGTTCCGCCATCGCCTCGCTGACCAGTTGCCGGGCACCGTCCATCCCCCCGGAGGCGAAAGCCGCGAAGGCCCGGTCGCGGTGAACTTCGATCCGGCGATCGACGTCACCGAGACCGCGAAGCGACTCGTCGAGGTGCTGGAGGCCGGGTTCGAACTCTCCGGCCCTGACCTCGGCCCGCCCGAGCTCGGCCACCACGTCCGGCCTGGTTTTCGCATCTGGGGGCTCGGCCAGGGCACGCCGAAGGTGACTCGTCGCGGTTCCGGGTTGACCGCTGAGGCGGGCCCGCTCGGCCGTGCGCCGCAGCATCGCGACCGTTTCCGGATCACCGTCCGGTTCGCCGTTCATGGCGTGAACGACCAGGGCGTCGTCCGGCACTCCTTCCGCGGCGAGGATTTCGAAGGCGCGACGGTGGGAGATCGCCCAGGCGGAAGCGGGAATGTCGTCGGCGATCGCCGCCTGGATCAGCGGGTGGGCGAGCCGGACCGGGCGTACGCCCTCGACCAGGCCCGCCGCGACCAGCGTGTCGGCAGCCCGCTCGGCCTCGGTTGCATCGAGGTCGGCGATCGCCATCGCGTGCCTCAACTCACCCTCCCCGCCCAGGGTGGCGAGAGCCTGCGCGAGTTGACGGGCCGGTGGGCCGAGCGCGCCCAGCCGCATCAGCAGAGTCCGCTTGACGGTTGCCGGATCAGCGTCGAGCACCTGCTCGGGCGAAAGAGCGGCGGGGCTTTCATGCGAACTCGCGAGCTCACGGGCGAGCTCGATCGCGAAGAACGGATTGCCGTTGGTCGCCTTCAGGGCGGCGTTGGCCAACCCGGCCTGAATCTCGGCCCCGTCGAAAGCGTCGGAAAGCACTGCCGCGACCCCTTCGGCACTGAGCGGTCCGGGCCGGATGTAGGTCGCTCCCGCCTGGTCCAGCACCGGTGCGAGGAACCTGGACTTCGAAAGCGGCTCGTCGTCACGGACTCCCGCCAGCATCGCGATCGGGTGCCCTTCGACCCGGTGGGCGAGGTAGGCGGCGGTGGAAAGCGAGGCGGTGTCACCCCAGTGCGCGTCGTCGAACACGGCGAGGATCGGCCCGCGTTCCGACAGGTTCACGGTCAGCCAGTAGAAGCCGTGAAGCAGGTTCTCCGACGAATCGCGACCTGGTCCCGGATCGGGTGGCAGCTCCGACAGGCCGAGGGCGACGCCGGCCGGGGCTGCCGGCCCGGCCAGCAGCAGCTCCCGGTCATCGGCCTCTGCTTCGATCACGACCCTTTCGACCATCTGTCGTACCACGCCGAACTCGACATCCTGTTCGAGCACACCGCCACGACCGGAGATGACCGTCATGCCGCGCCCGAGAGCGTCGGCGATCGCCGCCCGGATCAAGGTCGTCTTGCCGATTCCGGCCGGACCCTCCACCACGACCAGCGAGCCCCTGCCGGCGCAGGCGTCGTCGAGCTGGGTCCGAAGTTGACGGAGCTCCCTTTCCCTCTCGATCGGACCTGAACGGGCCTCGCTCATCACGGGTGAATACTAAGCGCGGGGACTTTACGGTTTAATTCCGTTCACTGTTCGGTTCCGTCTAGTGGAATTGGATACCCCGGTAAGAGAGCCCGGACGGGGACGGCCAAAGGAGATACAGCAGTTTGACCCGATTGGCAGCAGGACGCACCACTCACCTCGAACCCGGGGAGATCGCGGCCGAGACCTTGCGGCTCTTCGATGCCGGCGGCAACCCGAGCATCCGGCAGTTGGCGACGGCGCTGAACGTCACTCCCTCGGCGATCTATCACCACTACACGTCGCGGGCAGAGATCGTCCAGGCGGCAGTCGAGCTGGTCTGGACCGAGGTGCTGGCCGAAACTACGGCCGAGGTCGGCAATCCCTTCGAATCCGATCCCCTCGAAACCCTGGTCACGGTCGGGCTCTTTGCCCGCCGGGCCTTTCTCAAGCACTACAAGATCACTCCGTACATGTCTGCGGTTCCCAGAACAGACGAGCTTTCGGCGGGCGGCATCGCGCTGTTCGCGAACGTCTTCGAACGACTCGGCGTTTCGGGTAAAGCTGCCGGCGAAGCTTTCCACTACTACGCCAGCTACTGCTTCGGAAGCGCTCTCTACGCCGCCAGCCGACTAAACGCGAACGAGGAACTCGGCCCCGAACACCCCGGTCACGAGGTGCTGGAGGAGTTCAGGAAGAAAGCCGGAGTGCTCGACACTTCGAGCCAGGAAACCCGCGCCGCGCTCGACAGCATCCTCGATCTCTCCGAGATGAATCCCGAACGCGACGAAGAGCTCTTCGTGGTCGGCTTGCGACAGATCCTCGAGGGATTCGCCAAAGTCTGAGCCATGTCACTCGTAAAGACCGAGCGTGACGGCCCGATGGCCGTGATCACCCTCGACTCCCCGCCACTCAACCTCTTCGACCGGGCAATGACTTCCGAACTCATCGCCGCGATCGACTCCGTGCAGGACGACCAACCCCGCGGACTGCTGATCCGGGCCGAGGGCAAGGTCGTCTCCGGAGGAGTCAACGTCCAGGAGTTCAAGGGACTATCGGCGGCTGAGGGCACCCGACTCTGGGAGCAGCTTCTGGGCCTGATCGACCGGGTCGAAGGCTTGCCGTTCCCGGTCGTCTTCGCCGCCCACGGCCTGACCCTGACCGCGGCCTTCGAGCTTTCACTCGCCTGTGACCTGATCATCGCTTCGGAGTCGGCCCGGTTCGGGCTGGTCGAGATCGTGGTCGGACTTACTCCTTCGATGGGCGGCCCGCAGCGTCTGGCCGAGCGGGCGGGCTCCGGTCGGGCCCGGCAGCTCGTGATGACCGGCGGGCTTTTCGATGCTACGACCCTGGAGCGCTGGAACGTGGTCAACGAAGTCAAGCCGGACGACGAACTTGACGCTTACGCCCGTGAGCTGACCGGCCGCCTCGCCAACGGTCCGACCCTCGCGCACGCGATGACCAAACGGATCGTGCGAGCCTGGCGCGATGAAGGCATGGCCGGCGCCGATCGGGTCACCCGCCGGGACGCCGCCGCGCTCTTCGAGAGCGAGGACCTCCGCAACGCGGTTGACTCCTTCCTCACAGAGGGGCCCGGCAAGGCGAGCTACGAGGGCCGCTGATCTAGAATCCGCGGATGGCGGATTCGGCGCCAACCAGCCGGAGGAAAATGTGGCTGACCCTGGTCGCGATGACGGTCAGCTCGGCGATGATCCTGGTCGATCAGACCTCGGTGCCGTTGGCGATTCCTCACGCGATGGAAGACCTCGGCGGGGACCCGTCGGATTCCCAGTGGATCCTGACCGCCAACATGCTTCCGCTCGCCGCGCTTATGGTGCTGGGTGGTCGCCTGGGCGACATATTCGGTCTGCGCAGGATCTTCATCGCCGGCGCAATCATCTTCAGCGTGGCTTCCGCATTCGCCGGTTTCGCCCAGGAGATGCCGTGGATGATCACCGCCCGCGCCGTCCAGGGAGCGGGCGCGGCATTGATGATGCCGACCGCCGTGGCGATCGTCAGCGCGACATTTCCCCGGGAGGAGAAGGGCAAGGCACTCGGTCTTCTGGCCGGTTTCGCCGCCTTCGCGGCAGCGCTCGGACCAGTGATCGGCGGCAGCCTGGCCTCGATCGACTGGCGCCTCGTGTTCCTCGTCAACACGCCGCTGGCAGTGGTGACGATCCTGCTCACGCTGAGTTCAACCGCCCCGCTCCGGTTGAATCGGCACGCTTCGAGAAACCTCGACCTCCCCGGAGTCACGACCTTCTCGATCGGGATCGTCGGTCTCGTGTTCGGACTCAGCCAGGCCAGCGTGCTGGGGCTCGGCGACGTCCGCGTGTTGGGGCCGGTCGCGCTCGCATTACTCGCGTTTGCCGGCTTCTACCTGGTCGAGATGCGCAGCAGCAGCCCGATGATCGAGTTCCGGCTGTTTCGCCACCTCAACTTCCTCGCCTCGAACATCAGCCAGTTTTTGGCCGGCATGGTCGAACTCGGCACCGCGTACCTGCTGCCCTATTTCCTGCTGATGATGATCGGGCTGACCCCGATCCAGGCCGGCATCGCGCTGATACCCGCCACGGTGCCGATCATCCTGGCCGGACCCCTGGCCGGGCGGATGTTCGACCGGGTCGGTGGGAGGATCCCGCTGGTCGCCGGGTTCCTCGTACTCGGTGCCTCCGGCATCGCGTTCGCCCTGGCGGTCGGTGAACGGGAGTACGTCTACCTGCTTCCCGGCCTGATCCTCCAGGGGATTGGACTGGGGATGGTGCTGACCGTCAACGATCCGACCGGACTCGATGCCGTGCCGCCGGAAGACCAAGGCCAGGCAGCGGGGGTGATCAACACGAGCGAGCAACTCGGCGGCGCGGTCGGCATCGCCCTGCTTTCAACACTCCTGGTCAGCAACTCGGTCCACCGCACCAACGAATCACTGGCCGAGAAAGGGATTCATCCCACCAGCGAACAGGTTTCGGAGTGGAAGAACTTCATCCTCGCGATCGAACAGAAGGGTCTCGGGCACATCGACATCTCCGAGCAGCCCCGGGCGATCCGCTACGCCTTGAACGACGTGCTCAGCGCGCATGTCGCGGCCTACGAGCTAGTCTTCTTTTCGACCGCGGGAATAGCCCTGCTCGGGGCGTTGGCCTGCTTCTTCCTGGTTCGCAAGGCGGACCGGGTTGAAGGGCAGGGAAAGATCTTCGTCCGCCGCTCCCGCTGGGTCACTTCGAACACCGGCCGGAGTCCTGCGCTGACCAGGCACCCGCCGTCCGACTGATCTTTCAGCGGCCGTTTCCGGTCCGCTTGGGTGCTGACATCCAGGCGCGGCGGCTGGCCTTGCGAACCGGCCCGGACCGGGGCCGGTACGTGAAGCCGAGCCGGACCCGCAAGCGCTTCCTCCCCCGGAGCGCGCTCTTTCCGGCCCGGGTCGGCCTGGCGAGCAAGGTGAAGGTTCCCCCCTTCCGCCGGGAAGCGGCCGCCCGCGCGAGGACCCGCGCTCCCTTGGCGGGCCGGACCAGCACCCGGACCTTGCCGGCCGCTGAAAGGCGAAGCCGCGCCCTTACCCCGCCCTTGCGGTCACCGGCCGGTCGCACCTTCAAAACCTTGAGCGTCGGGGCACCTGGCTTCGGTTCGAGAACGAAGCTGCGTTCCTCGCTCAGGTAGACCTCATCGTTGCCGGCCTCGGTGACCCTGATCCGCCAGGTGTGCCTTCCGGGCGGGAACTTTCCGATCGGCCGGTACTGCGCGAGGCCGGGCTGGACGTACTCCGGCAGCCCGTTCACTTCGACCGTGTAGAGCAGGCGCTTTTCCGGCGTGCTCCAGCGCAGCACCGGCACCTCCGTCAACCGGGCGCCGTCGGCGGGTCCGATCAGTTCCGGTGGCGTCAGCGTCGCATCGAAGAGGCGGGTCAGGTCGAGACGGCCACCGGTCACGGTCGGATACAGGGCGGAGAATTCCGGGGCCGGCTCGACCGAGGCGAGGATGCGCTGCTTGACCTGAGCCGCGGTCAACCCCGGCTCGGCCTGGCGCAGCAGGGACGCGGCACCGGCAACCTGTGGCGCGGCCATCGAAGTCCCTGACTTGTATGCGTAATTGCCGCTCGCGACGGTACTGAGAATGGAGGCGCCCGGTGCAGCAAGGTCAACGCCACTTGCCCCGTAGCTGGATTTCGGTGTCTTGCGGTCGTCACGATCGCTACCGGCCACGCAGATGACGTTTTCGAGCGGCGGCTCGTATCCCGGGGAAAAGGGAAGGCCGACCGCCTGGTCAGACATGCAGGGGTAATGCGGTATCAGGTCGGTGTTGCCGAACGCAAGGGTCGGGTTCTCGCCCTCGTTTCCTGCGCTGGCCACGAACAGCACGTCGTCCGCCGATTCCATCACGTCCCGAAGAAGTGGTCTCGGCAATTCGCCGCCCAGGCTCAGGTTCACGACCTTTGCCCCCCTCTGCCGTGCGTACTCCGCCGCGTCGACCACCGCGTCACTGGGGCAGCCGCCCCCCACGCAGGCGGTCAAGGGCAACAGGTTCGCGTTTTGGCTGACCCCGCTGATTCCGATGCCGTTGCCCGCGGTGGCACCAATGATCCCGGCCACGTGGGTGCCGTGATCTTCGGGTACCGAGTCGGTCACGAAATTCCAGCCCTTGACGTCATCGACCAGCCCGTTCGAGTCATCGTCAATTCCGTTGCCGGCAATCTCACCGGGATTGACCCGGATCTGACCGGTTAGGTCGGGATGATCGATCCGAACCCCGCTGTCGATCACTGCGGTGAGCACTCCAGGACTCTGGCTCGCCACGTTCCAGCCGGTCAGGGCCGCGATCGACGCGCCCGGAGTTCCCGCGGGGATCCCGGTGATCGCCTGACCGGTGTTCTCCAGCGCCCATTGGGCCCTGAAGAACGGGTCGTCGGGCGGATCGACGTCGAGCCGGAGGTTGCGGACCGGTTCGACCTGCTCCACCCCGTCGAGCTGGCGCAAGCGCTGAACGGCGGTACTGCGATCGCTTCCGGGGATGGGAACCACGACCTCGGTACGGGAGAGCAGCATCGAGTCACTTCGGAGTACTCCCGCCGCGTCGCGTAGCTCCGAGCGGTCGGCGCCTCTCTCGTAGCGCACCATCACCTCTTCCGATGCCAACGCCGAGACCGGTCCGATCAATGCGAGCGGGAGGAGAAACGCCGTGAGCTTCCCTATCAGTGGACCCTGCACCCTCACGACCCGAGACTATTCGGTGGGAAAACCCAACTCAAGGAAAAGGGTTCAGCCCAGGATCATGCAGTGCTCGGGATGCCAGCCGATCCGGACCCGCTGGCCGACCTCCCACTGTTCGTCGGCCCGAACCCGGTAGGTCGCCTGCTCGAGGGCGACCAGGCGGCTGCCGTCCTTCAGTTTCAAGGTGAGCTGGTTGCCGACCCCGAGATAGACCTTGCTTTCGATCTCGCCCTCGACCGTGAACATCTCCGGTTCGATCGCGTAGGGGTCGCCGCCGATCTCGTCGACCGCCACCTTCTCCGGACGGACCGCGATCTGAACCTTCTCGCCGTCACCGTGACCGTCGCCGAGGTCCGGCACGGCCAGGCAGTCCTCGCCGATCCTTACCCTGCCACCCGTTTCGACCCTGCCTTCGAGCAGGTTCGAGATCCCGATGAAGCCGGCCACGAACTCTTCGGTCGGATGCTCGTAGATCTCTTCCGGCGGGCCGCATTGTGCGACCCGTCCTTCGCTCATGACCGCGATCCGGTCGCTCATCGAGAGCGCTTCTTCCTGGTCATGGGTGACGTAGACGAAGGTGATCCCGACTTCGCGCTGGATCGCCTTCAGTTCGATCTGCATCTGGCGGCGAAGTTTCAGGTCGAGGGCGCCGAGCGGTTCGTCGAGCAGCAGTACCCGCGGCTGGTTTACCAGAGCCCGGGCCAGGGCGACCCGCTGTCGCTGGCCGCCGGAAAGCTCGTTCGGCCGGGCGCTGGAGCGAGACGAAAGGTCCACCAACTCCAGGGCCTCTGCCACCCTGGTCCTGATCTCCTCCTTCGGCACTTTCTTGCGCTTGAGACCGAAGGCCACGTTGTTCTCGACGTCGAGGTGCTCGAAGAGCGCATAGCTCTGGAAGACCATGTTGACGTTGCGCTGATGCGGCGGCACCTTCTCGACCGGATCGCCCTCGAGCAGGATGCGGCCTTCGGTCGGAACTTCGAAGCCGGCCAGCATGCGGAGCGTGGTCGTCTTGCCGCAGCCCGAGGGGCCGAGCAGGGAGAAGAATTCACCCTGGGCGATCGAGAGGTTTACGTCATCGACCGCGACGAAGTCCCCGAACCGCTTGGTCACTCCCTGGATTCCGATCGCTTCGCCGTTCATCTCATTCCTCCGCTCCGGTCAGAACTTTGACTCCGCTTTCGCGGCGTCCGAACAGTCTCGGGATCAGGACCGCCAGAGCGACCGCGGTGATCGAGACGACCATCATCAAGGTGCCGACCGCGTTGATGGTGGGTGAAACGCCGAACCTGATCATCGACCAGATCCGCACCGGCAGCGGCTGGGCATCTTCGCCGGTGGTGAAGAACGACAGCACGAAGTCGTCGAAGCTGAGCGCGAAGACGAGCAGCCCCGCGGCGACGATCGCCGGCCAGAGCGCCGGCACAAGGACCAGGCGCACCGACTCCCACTTGCTGGCCCCGAGATCCTGGGCCGCCTCCTCCACCTCGACCCCGATCGAGGCCAGACGGCCCCGCACCACGATCGTCACGTAGGAGATCGAGAAGGTGATGTGGGCAAGGATTATCGTCCAGATCGAGAGGGCGACGCCAAGCTGCGAAAAGATCAGAAGAGCGGAGATGCCGGCCACGATTTCGGGCGTGATCAGCGGGACCAGCATCAGGATGTTGAACCCCTTCGAGGTTCCCGAGTGGGCCCGGACCAGGCCGATCGCCAGAGCGGTTCCGACGATCGTCGCGATCACCATCGTGACCAGCGCGATCTGCACCGAGGTGAGCAGCGAGTCCATCAGGGTCGGATCGTTGAAGAACTCGGTGTACCAGCGGAAGGAGAGGCCCTCCATCACCTGCAGCGACTTCTGGCTGTTGAACGAGAACACGATCACGATCGCGATCGGGATGAAGAGGTAGAGATAGACCAGGCCGGCAAAGACCCGGAGGAACCTCGGTTTGTAGAACCCCGAACTCATCGCGATCAGAGAACCTCCGCCTCGCCCTTGCTGGCCCGTCTCAGGTAGAAGACCATCCAGATCGCGAGGAAGATCATCATCACCACGGTCAGGGCGGAGCCGAACGGCCAGTTCGAGGCGGCGAAGAACTGATCCTGGATCAGGTTGCCGACCATGTAGGTGTCGGGACCGCCGAGCAGCTGGGCCGAGACGAAATCACCGACCGCCGGCAGGAATACGAGCACGCAGCCGGCCAGGATGCCGGCCTGGGTGGCTGGCAAGGTGACGTGAATGAAGGTCTGGAAGGGTGAACCGTAGAGGTCCTTGCCGGCCTCGACCACACTCGGATCCATCCTCTCTATCGATCCGTAGAGCGGCAGGATCATGAAGATGATGTAGCCGTACACGAGACCGCCGATCACCGCGAAGGGAGTGTTGATCATCTGGATCGGAGATTCGGTCAATCCGATGTCGACCAGCAGGTTGTTGACCAGCCCCTGGTCGGCCAGCAGCGCCACCCAGGCGTAGGTCCGGACCAGGTAGTTGACGAAGAAGGGGATGACCAGGGCGGCCAGCAGCACGTAGCGGTACTTGCCGCCATACCGGGCGATGAAGTAGGCGACCGGGTAGCCGATCAGGATGCACAGGATCACGGTCGCCAGGGCATAGAGGACGGAGCGAAGCAGCACCGGAACGTAGGTGGCATCGAAGACGTCGCGGTAGTTGTCCAACGAGAACCCGTACACGCCGCGGCCGAGGTCGTCGACGTGACCGAAAGAGAGTGCCAGCACGAGAAAGAGCGGGATCGCGAACAGCAGGGCGATCCAGATGCCACCCGGGAAGATGAACCAGTCCCAGAACCGCCTCGAGCTCACGCCTTCACCTCGGTCCAGATCCTGTTCCAGAGCTGCCGGGCTTCCGGGCTGTCGAGCCGGAACTCGTTCTCGGCATCCTTCAGCTGGTTCAGGTCGACGTCAATCGACGGGTCGTCCTTGACCAGTTCGGCGAACGCCTCGCGGCCTCCGGCGACCGGCATCGGGTACCCGTTCCACATCACGTTGCGATACGCGTTCTCGGGTTTCAGCACCCAGTCCATGAACATCATCGCGGTGCCCGGGCTCTTCGAGGTCACCGGGATGCACATCAGGTCGGAACCGACCGGGACCCCTTCCTTGCAGGTTTCGTAGGCGAACATCGAGGGGTCGTCCACCTGGTTTCTCGCGTTGACGACGTCGCCGTTCCAGGCCTGCGTTATCGCTGCCGCACCGGAAACCAGGTTCTGGATCGTGTTGGTGGAAAAGCCCCGCAGCCCTTCTTTCTGCTCCAGCAGGGTTTCCTTGCTCACCTCGAGCTGGTCCGGTTTGGCCGTGTTCAGGTAGAAGCCGTTGAGCAGGTTGGCCTGGCCGATCCCTTCCTGGAAGTCGTCGAGCATGAAGATCCGGCCGAGCGCCTCCGGGTTGGACATGTCGCGCCAGGATTCGGTCATCTCGCTGACTTCGTTCGTGTTCCAGGCGATCCCGGTCGTGTAGTACGCGTACGGCACCGAAAACTCGGAGTTCGGGTCGTACCAGGGGTTGTCGTAGAACGGCGTAAGAGTGTCGGCGTTCTTGAGCTTGGCCCGGTCAAAAGGACGGATCAACTGCTCGTTCCGCAGCCGCATGACGTACTCGGAGGAAGGAAAGATCAGGTCGTACGATGCCCCCGAGCGGAGCTTCGTCACCATCGCCTCCAGATTGTCGAAGTTGACCTCGCGCACCTCGATCCCGTGCTTTTCCGCGAAGTCCTTCTTGATCGCGGGGTCCATGTATTCGGACCAGTTGAAGATCAGCAGGTCGCCGTCGATTTTCGGCTCGACGAGGTCGCCCGCAGCGGAGGTGTCCAGGGGCCGTTCGACCGTGCACCCGCTGAGCCCGTAGGCGGTCGCCATCAGCCCCGCGCCGGCCAGCAGAAGCTGCCGTCGGTTCAGCTCGATTTCACTCATCCCGCACCAGCCTGCCTGGGGTGCGGGCAAAGCTCATTCGGTCAAAGCCTCCGGCTCGATCCCGAGTTCCCTGGCGATTCGTGACGCGGCCAGCACCCGTACCCTTTCGACGTCCATGTCGGGGTCTGCGATCAACGCCCTTACCCCCAGCCCATCGAGCAGACCAATCGCGACGTCGGCGCTGGCTTCCGGATCAGCGGTCTCGAACTCCCCATGTTCGACACCGTATCGGATGACCCTGAGCATCCAGTCCCGATAGCTGGCATAGAGCCGCTGGCCGAGCGGTCTCGACGCCTCGTCACGGGCTGCCCGCAGCCAGAGCTCCACCCACAGCAGCCACTCCTGGTGCTGGCGGCCTTCGAGCGGAAGGCACTCGTCAATCATCACTTTCAGCCGGCTGACCGCCGACGCGTTCTCGTCGACCGGTTGCCCGAACCGGTCTTCGGCGGCCAGCTCGTAGGAGTGCATCAGCGCTTCCTCGAGCAGTTCCTCCCGGGTCGAGAAGTAGTGGTGGACCAGGGCGGTCGAAGCGCCGGCCCTCATCGCCACCCGCGCGATCCGCACATCGTCGATTCCGTCCTCGGCGATCGAGGCACAGGCGGCCTCGAGGATCCGGTCACGCGCGTTCTTGGCGGGGGCATCGGTGGTCAACTGGCTATCGCTCCGATCCTAAGCCCGGCGTCGGCCAGAACCGCTTCGGCGGCGTTGCGGCCGTTCAGCGCGATCACGCTGCCGGCCGGGTGGGTCGCCGCACCGGACATGTAGAGGCCAGGCATCGGGGTGCGCGAGGAAAGGCGGCCTTCCCACATCTGGTCCGGGGTGACTTCACCTTGGAAGATGTTGCCGCCGGTCAGGCCGACCCGCTCTTCGATGTCGGGTGGTCCGAGCACCTCGTGGGCGGTCACACATTCCTCGAAGTCCGGAGCGAAGCGACTGATCAGGTCGATGAACTGCCGGGCGACCCCTTCGCGGGCGCTGTCCCAGTCGCTGCCGCTGATCTCATACGGCGCGTACTGGCCGAAGACGCTCATCAGATGTTTGCCCTCCGGGGCGACCGTCGGGTCGTAACCGGTCTGGATGTAGATCTCCGCGAAGGCGACCGCCGGCTCGCCTGCCGCGCAACGCTCGAACGCGGCCTGCGCCTCGTCCATCGGGCCGCAGGCGTCGATCGTCGCCTGGGCGGGCCAGCTCTCGCCCGGAGCCGCGGCCCAACCCGGCAGCTTCGAGAGCGCCGCGTTGAACTTGACCACCGGGCTGCGGATCTTCCATGCATCGAGGCGGTCCTTGAAACCGGGATCGGCCCCGCTGCCCGCCGGGTCCTCGAGCATCGCCAGCGTGCGCTTCGGATCGGCGTTGGAAATCACGTTGCGGGCCCGGATCCGGGTGCCGTCCTCACAGAGCACGCCCTCGCCGGGCACGATCGCGGAGACCTCGACCCCACAGGCGATTTCGGCGCCGGCCTCGAGTGCGGCATCGGCGATCGCGAAGCTGACCATGCCCATGCCACCTTCGACGTATCCCCAGACGGGACCCTGGCCTTCGAGGTCGCCCTGGTAATGCATCAGCTTGATCGAGGCGGTGCCCGGTTCGTAGGGACCACCCCAGGTGCCGATCACACCCTGACCGTAGAGCGCCGTCTTCAGCCGTTCGTCTTCGACGTAGCGATTCAGCACGTCGGCGATCGAATCCTCGAAGACGAGGTCGATCATTTCCTGGTCGTCGAGGATCTCCTCGATCTGGGCCCGGGTCGGCGTGTCCCCGACCCAGGTGTCGCGGTCGCCCTTGCGCAACCTGATCCGGGTCTGGTCGAAGAGCTCCTCGTAGGCCCAGTACCCCTTCTGGTCGGCCTCGGAGATCCCGAGCGAGTCGAGGTTGGCCCTGGTCTTCTCGTCATCGAGGAACTGGCCGAACGCGGTCCCGTCTTCGAACGGCACCCAGAGGTTCGGGTCGGCGGTGAAGAAGCGAAGGCCGCGCCGGCGGAGCTCAAGCTCGTCGATCACCAGGTTGTCGAGCAGGCCGACCACGTAGGCGCAGGGACTGACCAGGTACCCGCTGCCGAATGGTTCTTCCAGGGTGCAGGCGCCGCCGATCTGGTCGCGGCGTTCGAGCACCAGCACCTGCTGGCCGGCCCGGGCGAGGTAGGCCGCGGTGGTCAGGCCGTTATGGCCCGCCCCGATCACCACCGCGTCCCAGTCCTTCGCCGCCAGCGCCGACAGAGGCTCGGGCATCCCCAGCTTGCCGAGCCTCGCAGCGACCGGATTCGCGGCGACCGGATCCCCTGTCGCGGCCAGGAGGTCGCTCATGCCTCCACCTTTTCCTTCAGGGCTTCCATGTACTTGCCGGCAACCAGGTTGTCGAACTCGTGGACGGTGCCTTCCTCGGCCGAGTACCGGCCGGCCGTGTAGCCGGTCGTCCTGACCCCCTTCTGGGTCAGTTCGCAGACGTACCAGTCCTGCCGGTTGGTCTGGTCCCAGAACTCGATCGCGTCGGTCGGGTCGAAGTCAGCGGCCTCGACCGCCCGCTTCTCGAAGAACCATTCGCAAATCACGTCGGTGCGATCGGGCGCCCGCGGATAGAGCGTGTGCAGCATCACGTAATCCGGATGCATCGAGACCAGCGCGTTGGGAAAGAGCGCGAAATAGAGGATCGTGCGGTCGTCGTCCCCGGAGAGTCCCTCGATCCGGGACCGGTTGCTGGCGTGACCGCCCTGTTTGCCCATGGTCGCCGCATCCTCGGCCGTGATGAACATCGAGCCGCCGCACCAGGAGCCCTCACCCTGCATCTCCTCCCCGCTGCGGTAGTCCGAGAGCGCGTTCAGTTCGGGATGGACTCCGGGGCAGTGAAGGCACTCGTTGTAGTTCTCGGCGATGCCCTTCCAGTTGGCCCGGACTTCGTAGTCGATCCGTCCGCCACTGATCAGCTCGGCGGTGCGGTAGCGGTCGAGATGCTCGATCAGATCGCCCACGTGAGCATCCGGTTCGAGGGCCTCCCCGCCGAGGTCGACCAGAATCAACCCGCCGACAATCGCCAGCCGGACCGGGATCAGGCCGAAGCAGGATTTGTCGAAGTTCTCGACCCCGTCCATGTGCGGGGCTGCAACGAGCGAGCCGTCGAGCGCGTACGACCAGGCGTGGTACGGGCATTGGATGCGTCGCTTGACCTGACCGTCGGCTTCCTCGAGCACGCGGGCGCCGCGGTGCCGGCAGACGTTGAGGAAGGCATGGGGCTGGCCGTCCTCCCCGCCGACGACGATCACCGAGTCGGGTCCGATCTCCCGCCGGATGAAGCGGCCCTGACCGGCGACCTGGGAGACGTGACCCAGACAGATCCAGCCGTCGTGGAAAAGATGTTTCTGCTCCCAGTCGAAGACGGCCTGGTCGACGAATGCGGCCGGCGGCAACATCGAAGCCGTCTCGAGCGGCTTCAGCTGGCGGGCCACGTCGTCGGGACTAAGGGGAAGGATGCCGTTTCCGTTGCCACTTGCGTTGACCATCTTCATCTCGCTCCTCTGGGTGGTGCCGGAGGCGTACCGAGGGTCGCCATGAGCCGATACTAGCGCCGGTTGACCTTGTAGTCAATCGCATGTAGTCTCTCCGCGTTCCGCATGGGCAAACGAGATTGACGAGGGCACGCATGAGTCAAAATGTCACTATCCCCGCGATCGAGGGCCTGGACGATGCCGCCCTCGACCTCCAGCAGAGAGCCACGCGGTTCGTCGAAGAGGTACTGATCCCGCTCGAGGAAGAGGCCGAGCTGCTGCACGGCCGGCTGCCCGACGAAACGATCCGGCTGGTCAAGGAGAAAGCCGTCCAGGCCGGCCTGACCGGCGGTCTCCACAAGCGCGAGCACGGCGGCCAGGGCTGGTCGAAGCTGGAGTGGTTTCTGGTCGAGGAACAGCTCGGTCGCTCGACCAACGCGATCTCGTGGCATATCCCGAACGGATACAACGTCTGGGATCTCGCCTCGGAGAAGCACGTCGAGAAGTGGCTGAAACCGCTGCTTCGCGGCGAGACCCGCGACGCCTACGCGGTGACGGAGAAGAACGCCGGCTCGGACCCGTCCGGGATCGAGACAGTGGCGGTCCGCACCGATTCCGGTTTCCGGATCAACGGCGAGAAGTGGTTCGTGACTTCGGGGGACATCGCCGACGTCCTGGTGGTCATGGCCAACCTCGAGGAAGGGGGCGAGGTCCTGCCCACCCTCTTCGTGGTCGACAAGTCTCTGGGCGGGGTCGAAACGATCGAGGATCCCGGTTTCACCCATTCCTACCCGGACGGTCATCCGACCATCCGCTTCGTTGATGTCGAGGTCGCCGAGGACGACGTGATCGGCGAGATCGGCGGCGGCGACGAGATCCAGAAGGCGTGGTTCGCCGAGGAGCGTCTGGGGATCGCCGCCCGTGGGATCGGCTCGATGTGGCGGCTGCTCGAGGAAACAGTCGACTGGGCGATCAGCCGTGAGCAGGGGGGATCGCGGATCATCGACTACCAGGGGGTCTCCTTTCCGCTGGCCGACTCGGTGGCCGATGCGGCGGCGGGCCGGCTGCTCACCGTCGAGGTTGCCCGGTTGATCGACGCCGGGGCCGACCCGAAGGTCTGCCACAACAAGGCGTCGATGGCCAAGCTCTTCGTTTCCGAGGCGGCCTGGCGCTGCGCCGACCGTTGCGTCCAGATCTTCGGCGGCCGGGGCTACCGTCGCGACAACGTCGCCGAGCGGTTCCTGCGTGAACTCCGGGTCGACCGGATCTGGGAAGGCACCTCGGAGATCCAACGGCTGATCATCGCCCGCGGACTCGAAAAACGCGGCGTAAAGACCCTGATCCAGTAGGCAATCTTGCAGTGGGTCGGAAAATAACCAGTGATGGCGGAAATCCGACCCACTGCACTCCTGGCTCCCCGGTCCGTGGCCGTGGTTGGGGCCACCGAGCGGCCCGGCGCGTACGGGGACACGGTCGTCCGGAACCTCGACGAGGCGGGCTTCGAAGGCGATCTCTTCTGCGTGAATCCGGGTCGGGAGACCGTCCACGGTCATCCTTGCCTCCCCTCCCTGCTCGAGTTGCCAAACCCGGTTGACGCCGTCGTCGTCGCGGTTCCGGCTGCCGCGGTGAACGGATCGATCCGCGACGCAATCGAAATCGGCTGCGGGGGTGCGATCGTGGTCTCGGCCGGTTTCGGCGAGACTCCTGCCGGCCAGCAGTTCGAGTCCGAGCTGACCGAGGTCGCGCTGGCCGCCGGCTTTCCGGTCTGCGGACCGAACGGCAACGGCGTGATCAGCCTCCACCACCGGGCCCCGCTCTGGGGAGATTCGGTCCCAGCCGGAATCGAACCCGGCCCGGTCGCGATGATCTCCCAGTCCGGCAACGTTGCCGTCAACGCGATCGGCTCTCTTCGCGGGATCCGTTTCCACACGATGGTCTCGACCGGCAACCAGGCGGTGCTCGACACCGGCGACTGGCTGAACTCGGTCGCCGAACTCGATGGGGTCCGGGCGATCGCGCTGTTCCAGGAAACTGACGGCGACGGAGCGAAACTCGCCGAGGCTCTGGCGAGCTGCGCCGAGCGGGAGATCGGCGTCGCCGTGCTCAAGGTCGGCGCGTCGGAGGCCGGTCAGGCCGCGGCCGCGGCCCACACC
>JAEYSQ010000056.1 GCA_023434465.1 Actinomycetes bacterium | reverse complement strand
TGGCCGGATCGTCCCGGACAACCGCCGCCGAAGTCGCCGAGGCAGCCCGGATCATCACCGGTGCCGGCCTGGTCGAGGCATTCGGTCATGTTTCCGCCCGGGACGGGGAAGGCTTCCTGCTGACCGCCACCCGGCCGCTCGGGGCGGCGGGCCGGGATGACGTCCACCAGCTGGACGCGGAAGGAAGGGCGGCCGAGGGCGCGGACGACCTGCCGCTCGAAGCCCCGATGCATGCCGCCGTGTACGCGGCCAGGGCAGACGTGAACGCGATCTGCCGCACCCACTCGCCGGCCGCGGTGCGGGCAGGAGCGAGGATCGAGACCCCGCCGCTCACCCACGGCCTCGGCGGTCTGGCGGGCGACGTGGCGCTCTCCGGTCGCACCGACCTGGTCACCGACCGGGCTGCTGGAGAAGAGATTGCTGAAGACCTGGGCAATGCGAATTGCCTGTTGATCCGCGGGAACGGTTCGATCGCGACCGGGCGCAGCCTGGCCGAGGCGGTCGTGCGGGCCCGCTACCTGGAGGAGAGATGCCTGGTCAGCGAGGGGATGAAACCGGCAGACGGCTGGGAGGCCGACCTGCTGGAGCCTCGAGCCAGGTGGTTCGAAAAGGAAACGACCCGGGCCTGGGCCTGGTTGCGATGGAGGTATGGAGGAGATTCGTAAAGCATCGTGGTGAGCCTGTCCCGGATCGGAATCCGGGCGGGTGTTTCGGACTGAACTAACTAGAGAGGGACTCATGAATTTCAAGACAAGCTGGAAAAAGATCATGTTGCTGCTTGCCGCGACCCTGGCGCTTTCGGTCGGAGTCGCAGCCTGTGGCAGCGACGATGATTCAGGCGACTCCGGCAGTTCCGGTGATAGCACCGCCGAGCTCCAGGATGCGACTCTGGTACTCGACTTCATTCCCGGCGCCGTTCACGCGGGGATCTACGACGCGGTCGAGCACGGCCATTACAAGGACAACGGAATCAACCTGAAGATCATCGAGCCGACCTCTACCGCGGACACGCTCAAGCTGATTGACGCGGGCAAGGCCGACTTCGGTATCGCCGACGGCATCGACCTCGCGACCCAGATTGCCGACGGACGTGCCGCCCAGGGCGTCATGGCGATCGCCCAGCGGCCCCCGGGTGGGTTGATCACCCTTGAGGAAGAAGCGATTTCCGACCCCAAGCAGCTCGAAGGTGAGACGGTCGGCGTGACCGGCGTGCCCTCGGACACCGCGATCCTGAACACGGTGATGGAAGACGCCGGCGGCAGCGCCGACGAAGTCAACGTGGTGACGATCGGCTTCAACGGAGTCCAGTCGCTCGAATCCGGCAAGGTCAAGGCCTTTACCGGCTTCATCCCGGCGGACGGCGTCCAGGTCGAGGCCGACGGTTACAAGACGAAGAACTTCCCGCTCGATGAGTACGGGGGACCTTCCTACCCGGGACTGGTGGTTTTCTCGACCGAGTCCAAGATCGGTGAGGACCCTGATCTGATGCAGGGCTTCGTCGACGCCACCATCGCCGGCTACCAGGATGCGCTGGAAGATCCGGAGGCGGCAATCGATTCCCTGATCTCCCAGACCCAGGGCATCGACAAGCAGCTGGCTACCGACTCGTTCGATGCCTGGGTTCCGCTGTTCGGACCGGCCGACACCTTCGGTCAGTTCAACCAGGAGAACCTGGAGTCGCTGTCTACGTTCATGGTCGACAACGATCTGGCCACCGAGCCGATCTCCCCCGACCGGTACGCGACGACCGAGTTCACCCAGCCCAAAGAATAAGTAGAAAGCAGCAAAGAGGAACCAGAGGAGGATTGACTTGCAGGCAGGCTCGAAACTAAGGATCGAAGGTCTCGCGAAGACCTACCGTGGTGCTGGTGGCGGTGAGAACGTCACTGCGCTGAAGGATGTCGGCATCGAGATCGGTGCCGGAGAGTTCGTATCGATCGTCGGTCCATCGGGTTGCGGCAAGTCGACCCTCTTCAACATCATCGCCGGGCTTATCCGGCCGTCGAGCGGCAAGGTGCTGCTCGACGGCCGCCAGCCCGACGAGCTGCTCGGCTCGGTCGGGTACATGCCCCAGCGCGACTGTCTGATGCCCTGGCGCACCGTGCTCGACAACACCACCCTGGGCCTCGAACTGAACGGGGTCCGCAAGAAGGAAGCACACAAGAAAGCGCTGGCTGAGTTCGAGCGCTTTGGTCTGGCCGGATTCGAAAAGCACTGGCCGGCCAAGCTCTCCGGTGGCATGAAGCAGCGCGCGGCGCTCCTTCGTACCTTCCTCGCCGGCCGCGACGTGATGCTGCTGGACGAACCCTTCGGCGCTCTCGACGCCCTGACCCGGGCGAACATGCAGCAGTGGCTGCTCGACGTGTGGCAGGAAGACCGCAAGACCATTCTTTTCGTGACCCACGACGTCGAGGAAGCGATCTTCCTTTCTGACCGGGTCTACGTGATGTCCGGCCGTCCCGGCCGAATCTCGCTCTGCGTGGAGGTCCAGCTCGATCGTCCGCGCAAACCGGAGATCACGATGTCCCCCGAATTCCTTTTGCTCAAGCAGAAGCTGCTGAAGCCGCTCGAAGAAGCCGCCGCCGGTGGTGGTGTCTTCATCGATGACCGGCCGACCCTGGAGGAACAGATCTGATGTTCGCCAGAGGAACCCGCGCCCGCCGCATTGTCGCGGCGGTGTTTCCCCCACTTCTGTTCGCGATATTCGTGCTCGGAGCCTGGCAGCTCTACACGGTGATCGGTGACGTCAAGGAATCAACCCTGCCTCCGCCGACCGCGATTGCCGAGGCGCTCTGGAACGACCGCTCGATGCTGATCGAGAACGCCTGGGTGACGATCAAGGAGATCCTGCTCGGGTTCGCTGCGGCGATCGTCCTCGGGGTCGGACTCGCCGTTCTGAACCGCAGCTCGCGGACCATCGAGCGGGCCGTCTACCCGTGGCTGGTGGTCTCCCAGATGGTGCCGATCCCGGCGATCGCGCCGCTCTTGATCATCTGGTTCGGCTTCGAGCTGCAGCCCAAGGTGATCGTGATCATGCTGGTCAGCTTCTTCCCGATCGCGGTCAACACGATCGACGGTCTGAGGGCCGCCGAGCCGGAACTGCTCAACCTGCTGAAAACCCTGAAGGCGA
>JAEYSQ010000009.1 GCA_023434465.1 Actinomycetes bacterium | reverse complement strand
GTGGAACATCACCTTGCTCGAATCCGGGATCGACCCGTCTTCGTAGACGAGGTCCGGTTTGATCCGGGTGATCCAGCCGTTCACGTTCGGCCGCGACTCGCCGGCGATCGGGCGGTAGTTGATCCGGTTCTGGCCCGGTGTCACCTCGACCGGGCCGAGCCGGTAAGTGGTCCGTTGAGCCCCGTTCGGCAGCGCCTCGGTATAGACGACCTCGGCTTTCGCCTGGCTGCTCATCCCCAGCATCATGAGCACGACGGCTGCCGCGGCAGCGATAAAATGGCCGCACTGAATTCCAATTTCAGTCCTGCTGGTTCCCACAATCCCTCTCCCGTCTCCTCGAACTGGAGTCGTTCACGGTATCCAAGAAACCGGAGAAGCGCAGGTAGGTTGCGCTACCAGGTGTCGACGAACCGGTGGGGCGACCGTTCGGCGACCCGCTCCGGGGCGGCGTCGAGGGTCGCCGCGATCACGGCCCGGGTTTCGGCCGGATCGATCACGTCGTCGATCTCGAAGAGTTGGGCCGCGTTCATCGCCCGTGCGTTTTCTTCGGCCATCGCGGTCAGCTCGCGGACCCTTCTTTCGCGTTCCTCTTCGTCCTCGATCGCCTCGAGTTCCTTGCGCATTGCCAGCCGCACCGCACCCTCGAGACCCATCGGGCCGAGGTGGGCGCTCGGCCAGGCAACGGTTAGCAACGGCTCCCAGAGGCTGCCGCCGACCATCGCCTGGGCACCGAGCCCGTAGGCGCGGCGGAGGATGACCGAGATCAGTGGCACGGTCAGCGCCGCACCGGCGACCAGCAGCCGCGAGGTGTGGCGGACCAGCGCGGTCTCCTCGTGCTTTGGCCCGACCATGAACCCGGGCGTGTCGACCAGCGAGATCACCGGCAGGCCGAAGCTTTCGCAAAGCTGGAGGAAGCGGGCCGCCTTGTCGGCTGAATCGGAGGTGATCGTCCCAGCCATGTGCCGCGAGTCGTTAGCGATCACGCCGACCGGCCGGCCCTTGATCCGGGCCAGGGCGGTGACCATTTCGGGAGCGAACTTCTCGCGCAGGAAGGTGACCGATTCGTGGTCGGCGATCGTCTCGATCACGGGCCGTACGTCGAAGGCCCGCCGTTCGCGCTCGGGGACCATCTCGCGTAGCGGAAGCTGATCGGGCTCCCGGCCGTCCGGCCACTCGACGCTGCCCTGGAAGTAGCCGATCAGCTTCCTTGCCGCAGCGACGGCCTCGGCCTCGTCGGTGACCACCAGGTCGAGCACCCCGTTCGGTTCCTGGATCGAAACCGGTCCCACCTCGTCCGGTTCGACCTCGCCGAGTCCGCCGCCGGAAATCATCGCCGGTCCTCCCATGCCGAGCGAAGAGTCCTCGGTGGCGATGATCAAGTCGGCGCAGCCGGCGATCACCGCGTTGCCGGCGAAGCAGCGCCCCTTGACGACCGCGACCCGGGGCACGAGCCCGGAGAGTTTGGCCCAGAGGGCGAAGGCGCGGACCTGCAGCGCCGACACCACGGGAAAGTCGGTGTCGCCGGGCCGGCCGCCGCCACCCTCGGCGAAGAAGATCGTCGGCAGCTTCATCTTCTCGATCAGCTCGAAGAGCCGGTCCTTTTTCAGGTGGCCGATCGCCCCCTGGGTGCCGGCCAGCACCGTGTAGTCGTAGGAAAGGACGGCGCAGCGGCCGGCCTCCCCGAAGAGTTCGGCGTTGACCCGGGCGGTGCCGGCGATGATGCCGTCGCCGGGGGTTCGGGCGATCAGGTCCTCGGTTTCGAAGCGGGCGCGCTGGGCCGCGATGGCGTGGCGGCCGTACTCGACGAAGCTGCCCTCGTCGATCAGGTCGTCGAGGTTCTCGCGGGCCGTTCGGCCCCCTCGCCCGTGCCGTTTCGCCACGGCGTCAGGCCGGCCCTCGTCCAGGGTCAGCGATCGCCGGCGGCGGAGCTCGGCAAGGTCGGGACGTTCTTCAGGGCTCTGCGACATTCCCGAAAACTGTCACATCGGCTGCCGGGTTGCCTCACGATCCCTGTCGTGATGGCGAAACTTCGTGGGGGCGATTGCGTTGAAGATTGATATGCGCCATCATGTGAAGCCGATGGGAGGGAAAGGTTCCAGAATTGCTTTGGGCCTGGCAGTCGCGCTGACTGCTTTCGGCGCCATGGTTACCTCGGCAAACGCCGCGGCGATAATCCTGCCTTCGCCGGATTGCTGCACGTTCGAAGCCGGCCCTTTCGAGCAGGCCCAGGGGGAGATCGCGATTCTTGACAACTCGGCCACGACCGCCCCTCACGATGTCCGCTCCACCCAGAATGGACCGGACGGTGGGTTCCTGTTCCAGTCCGCGGCGATTGCCGGCGGTGTCACCGCCCCGGTCGTCGGTAGCCAGTATCTGACGGCCGGCACCTATCCCTTCTACTGCACGATTCACGGTCCCTCGATGAGTGGCGAGCTGACTGTCAATTCGTCGGGCACCGCGGTCAAGCGGCCGGCGGTCAGGGTTTCGATCCTGCGGCAGAAGCTGAAGCGGGTCCGCAAGTCCGGCATCAAGGTAAGGCTGAAGGCGACCACCGCCGCCCGGGGAGTGACCGTCATCGCCAGAAAA
>JAEYSQ010000190.1 GCA_023434465.1 Actinomycetes bacterium | reverse complement strand
GCATGATGACCGCTTCCGGCAACGTCTCGAACCACTACGAGGGCAGGGCGATGGACATCGCCGGAGTCAACGGTGTCTCCTGCACCGACCAGTCGGCGACCAGCCCCTGCACCGAGGTGATCCAGATTCTGGCCAGCCTGCCCGACGGCGTCAAGCCGACCGAGCTGATCTACGGCTGGGACGTCGACGGGGCCGGCCCGGCCTTCGCCATGTCCGACCACGCGGACCACATCCACGCCGGCTTCGGATCCTAGGCGCGGAGCGCTTTTTCCTGGAGCTTGCGGCAGGCTTCGAGGGCGTCCCAGCCCTCGCCCCCTGAGCTGAGCTGCGAGGGGTCGCCAAAGACGGCTCCCTGGCCGACCTCTGAGCGCAGTTTGCGGCCGGTCAACGCACTGGCCGCTTCGACTCCGCCTGACATCGCGCCGACGATTCCGTGCCCGCGACGGCTTGAGGCCCCGCCCAGGAAGAGGCCCTCGATCGGAGTCTTGTACTCGGGCCGGAGCGGCCCGAACTGATCGGTTGCACCTTCGATGCCGTAGGAGGAACCACCGGTCGAAAGGGTGTAGCGGGTCTGGGTCATCGGGGTCGCCGCTTCCTTCCAGAGGATGTGCGGGCGGATCTCGCCGAGCTGTTCCTCCGCTCGGTCGATCAGCTGCTCGGTGATCCGGTCCTTGACTTCGCGGTATGAGGCCTGACGGCTGTACTTCGGAGCATCACCCGACTCGTCGACCCCCCAGGCTTCAGGGTCGGACGTGGCCCAGGTCATCAGCTCGATGGTCGAACAACCGGGTGGGGCGTGACCTTCGTGACCCGGATCCTTCGCCGAAGCCGACGAGATGTAGACCGGTGGATCGGAGTCAAGCTCACCGGCCGCGATCGGGTCGTAGTAGGACTCCTGGTCGTAACGGCTGTGCAGCCAGTAGTTGGTGGCCGGCATCCGTTCGGTGATGTCGAAGTCAACCCCGAGATAGACCGTGACGAGCGGGGCGGCCATGCGAAACCCGTCGACCTGGCTTCGAAGTTCTTCCGGGACCGCTTCTTCGTCGAGCAACTCGAGGAAGAGGTGTTTGATGTCACCGGTGGCGATCACGTTTCCGGTCGGGATCAGCTCGCCTCCGGCCAGCTCGACCCCGGTCACCCGGTGGCCAGCCCCTCCCGGTTCGGTGACGATCCGTGCCACTTCGGCGTGGGTGCGAACCCGGCCACCGTAGGCGTGGATCAGGTCGACCAGGTGCCCGGCCAGTTCCTGGCCTCCGCCGCGAACGTAAAAGCCGCCTTCCTGCAGGTAATGGTCGAGGACTGCGGTATGGAGGATCACCGGCGCCCGGGAGGGCGGCGTGGCGTAATCGCCTGCCTGCCCGAGCAGGATCGCGCGAGAACGCTCGCTGAGATAATGCTCGTCAAAGAGGTCAGTCATCGAGCGCATGCCCCAGCTCACCACGGTGGGTGCTTTCTCGAGGTATTCCGTCAGGTCGGTTTCGCTGTCGGGAACTCCGACGCTGCTGAACTCGTCCATCAGGTTCCTCATCACGTCAGTTACCGCTCGCAGGCCTTCCTCCTCGTCGGGGAAGGTTTCGACGAGACGAGCGACGTAGTTCTCCCAGCCCTTCGGAACCTTGAACTCGAGGTCAGGGAAGACGAAGGTGTCGAAACCATCCGGGTCGAGCTCGGCGAACTCGATCCGATCGAGCAACCCAACGCCGCGCAGGATGCGGGCGATCTCGCCTGTCTTGACCCCTCCGATGTAGTGCAGGCCGACGTCGAACTGCCATTCGTTCTTGCGGCGGAAGGTCTGGCTGCAGCCGCCGGCGACGTCGTACTGCTCGAGCACGAGCACCTCCTGGCCCAGCGCCGCGAGATAGGCCGCCGCGGTCAGCCCCGCCAGGCCCGAGCCGATGACCACCGCGTCCGGCTCGGCCGGCACCGGAGGAACCACGCGCTCCCAGATCTCTTCGCTCATTCCGCCTTCAGCCTTTCTATACTCAACATTGTGACTACTCAATTTGTTGAGTATAGAAACAATTTCACGAGAAATCCAGTCCCGTGGCGCTGAAGCACGCGGTGCTGGCCGCACTGACCACCGAAGAGGGCTCCGGCTACGAGCTTTCGAAGCGTTTCGATACGTCGGTGGCCAACTTCTGGCCCGCTTCACAGCAGCAGGTTTACCGGGAACTGGATCACCTGGAGGAGGAAGGACTGGTCCGAGCCCGCACGGTGCGTCAGCAGAGGCGCCCTGACAAGCGGGTCTTCCGCATAACTGCGGCCGGGAGCCGGGAACTTCGCGAGTTCATTCGTGGCAGCACCAGACCGACCGTGATTCGGGACGATCTGCTCGTCAAGGTGGCGAGCCTGAACGATGAGAACGCGGTCGAGGTCGCGGCCGCGGTCCGGGCACGGATGGAGGCCAGCCGGGAAAAGCTGGCGATGTACGAGACGCTCCGTACGACCCTGCTCGGCGATCAGTCCGAGCGGGACTTCCTCGCTGGCGGTCCAGGTCGGGAGAACCTCGGCCCGTACCTCGCTCTCAAGCGGGGAATCGCCTTCGAGCGCGGCAACGTCCGCTGGGCCCGCGAAGTCCTCGTGGTCCTGGACTGAGCGCGCCCGGTCGAGCGGCGCCCTCGCATATGCTGGCGGCAGACCGGGTACCGGTTGTGAAACCAGTCGCAAACCATGGAGAGGATCGAGATGCCGACTTACGTGATGCTGACCAACCTGACTTCCGAAGGTGTCAAGACGCTGAAAAGTCATCCCGGCCGCGTCGCCGAAGTCAACCGCGAAGTGGAGGCGCTCGGGGCCAAGGTCGTGGCGCAATACGCGACGCTCGGGAAGTACGACTTCGTCTCGATCATCGAAGCCTCCTCCGAGGAGGTAATGGCGAAGGTTTCAATCGAAATGGGTTCCCGTGGCACGATGACCAGCCAGACCCTGACCGCGCTCTCGGCGGAGCGGTTGGCTGAAGTTCTGGCCGGCTAAGTTCTTTGAGTATCCGCATCCTCGTCCTTGGCGGTGGCGGCCGTGAACACGCCATCGTCAAGGCGCTCTCACGATCCCCTCAGGCGCCGGAACTCTTCTGCGCGCCCGGTAATCCCGGCATCGCCACCGACGCAACCTGCCTTCCCGACCTCGACCCGGTCGACCCGGCCGCTGTCACCGCGAAGGCGCGCGAACTCGAGATCGGCCTGGTCGTGGTCGGGCCCGAAGCACCACTCGTCGCCGGCGTGGTCGACGCGCTGAACGAGGCGGGAATCGCTGCCTTCGGACCGAGCGGAGCCGCGGCCCGGCTCGAGGGTTCGAAGGCCTATGCCAAGGAGGCGATGGAGGAGGCCGGCGTGCCCACCGCGGGCTACGGGGTCGTGACCGATCGCGAATCCGCCCTCGCCAAGGTGGCCGAAACCGGCGCACCCGTCGTGCTGAAGGCCGATGGCCTGGCGGCCGGCAAGGGCGTGCTGATCTGCATGAACGAAGCAGAAGCCCGCGATGCGATCGAGGTCTTCTTCACCGAGCGACGGTTCGGGGAAACCGAAGTCGTGGTCGAGGAATTCCTCGAGGGCGAGGAGCTTTCCCTGCTGGCTATCTGTGACGGCGAGCGGGCGATCCCGCTCGCTCCCGCGCAGGATTACAAGCGCATCGGCGAGGGCGACACCGGACCCAACACCGGCGGCATGGGGAGCTACAGTCCGGTCCAGACCGTGTCCGCCGACGAGTTGGCCGACCTGTCGGCGAGCGTCCACCAGCCGATCGTCGACCTGATGGCTCGGCGAGGCCACCCTTTCCACGGGGTGCTCTACGCCGGCCTGATGATGACCGCGGACGGTCCGAAGGTGCTCGAGTACAACACCCGCTTCGGAGATCCCGAGACCCAGGCGGTGCTGCCACGACTCGAGTCGGATCTGGTCGACCTCTTTCTCGCCGCGACGGTCGCCGGCGGACTTGCCAGCAAAGAGGTCAGCTTTGCGGACCAGTTTGCGGTCACCGTCGTCCTGGCTTCGGCCGGTTATCCGGCGTCCTCCTCGAAGGGAGATGTGATCACCGGTCTCGAGGAGGCGGCAGCCTCGGCCGAGGTCGTTCACGCCGGAACCGCCGAACAGGACGGGAGTATCGTCACCGCCGGCGGTCGGGTGCTGAACCTGACCGGCGTGGGACCTGACGCTGCAACCGCGCGCGATCGCGCTTACGATGCGGCTGACGCAGTCAATTTCGATGGCAAACAGATGCGACGGGACATCGCCGAAAGGGCGGTCCGACGCGAAAGAGACGGACAATGAGCGAAACCCCCCAGCAGCCGGAAACCCTCTCCTCGGTAGAGCAGCTTTTCGAAGAGATCGAAGTCGACCAGCCTCAGGTCGGGATCATCATGGGTTCGAAGAACGACAAGCCCAAGATGCAGCCGGCCGGCCAGGCCCTCGAGGACGCTGGCATCACCTACGAGGTACGTGTCATGTCGGCCCACCGTGACCCCGAACTGGTCGTCGACTACTGCACGAACGCGAAGATGCGCGGCCTCAAGGTGATCATCGCCGGGGCCGGCATGTCGGCCGCGCTGCCCGGTGTGGCCGCCGCTCACACGGATCTGCCGGTGATCGGGGTGCCGATCCTCGGCAAGTCTCTCGGCGGTCTCGACGCCCTGCTTTCCGCGGTTCAGATGCCGCCGGGTGTTCCGGTGGCATGCGTGGCGATCGACGGCGCCAAGAACGCCGGCGTGCTCGCCACCCGCATCATCAACCTCGCCGCCTAGAACCGCATGATCGAGCGATACACCCGCCCTGACATGGGCGCGGTCTGGACCCAGCAGGCCAAGTTCCAGTCCTGGCTGGACGTCGAGCTGGCGGCGACCGATGCCTGGGCGGCCGAGGGTGTGGTCCCGGCCGAAGCCGCCGCGGTCTGCCGTGAGAAGGGGAGCTTCACGGTCGAGGAAGTGAACGCCCGCGAAGAGATCACCAACCATGACGTGGCCGCCTTCGTCGACGTGGTGGCCGCCTCGATCGGCGAAGAGGGCCGCTGGATTCATTTCGGCCTGACCTCGTCCGACGTGCTCGACACGGCGCTCGCGGTGCAGCTGACCAAGGCCGGAGCGATCCTCGTCACCGGGGCAAAGACCTACCGGGACGCCCTGATCGAGCGCGCCTTCGAGTTCCGTGACACGCTCGCCATGGGCCGCACCCACGGCGTCCATGCCGAGCCCACGACTTTCGGTCTGCGCCTGGCCGGATTCGCCTTCGAAGCGGACCGGAACTGGAAGCGCCTCGACGCAGCGACCGCCCAGGCGGCCCGCGGCAAGTTGTCCGGTGCGGTCGGCACCTACGCCTCGGTGCCACCCTCGATCGAGCGTCGGGTCATGGAGACGCTCGGTCTTCAGCGCGAGGAGATCGCCACCCAGGGCGTGCCGCGTGACCGGCACGCGGAGCTGCTCTCCGCGATCGCTCTGGCCGGGGCCGGCATAGAACGTTTCGCGACCGAGATCAGGCATCTGCAGCGGACCGAAGTCCGTGAGGCGGAGGAGCCTTTCGCGACGGGCCAGCAGAAGGGTTCGTCGGCGATGCCGCACAAGCGCAATCCGATCCGGACCGAGCGTCTGACCGGACTGGCCCGCCTGCTCCGCGGCTACGCCCAGACCGGCCTCGAAAACGTCGCGCTCTGGCACGAGCGGGACATCAGCCACTCCGGCGCCGAGCGGGTGATCCTTCCGGACGCGACGATCGGCCTCGACTACATGCACCACGTGGCGACCCAGGTGGCATCCGGGCTGGTCGTCCACGTCGATCGCCTGAAGGCGAACCTGGAGCAGACCAACGGCGCGATGTTCAGCCAGCGGGCCCTGACCGCCATGGTCGAGTCGGGCATGACCCGGGACGACGCCTATCGCACGGTTCAGGCTGCGGCCCACGAAGCGTTTGACGGCGACACTCACTTCCGCGAGCTGATCGGCAAGGCCGCCCCCGAGCTCGACCTCGACGAGATCTTCGACTACAGCGCCTATCTCACTCACCTCCCCGAAGTCTTCGAAAGGCTCGAAGAACTCCGTTAGAGGCCGCGAGGTTGATTTCAGGCCCGCTATGTCGCGGTAACTTCAACCTCGCGGGTCAGAGGTCGGACTCCTTGATACCCGCCAGGAAGGGTTCTATCTGCAGCGAGTCGTTTTGCTCGTGGCGAACCGCCAGAATCGTCGTGGTGGGTGAAGGCTCCAACGGGACGTAGCTGACGTCGGTGAAGGCGAGGGCTCCGACCGAGGCCGGCAGGAGCGCCGCGCCGAGACCGGCTGAAACCAGGCCCAGGATGGCCAGGACGCTGGTCGCCTGCTGGGCGACGTTCAGGTGACCGTCGTGTTCGCGAATCAGGGCGATGGTTTCGTCGTAGAGCCCGGGCAGGACCCGGCGATCGCCGATGACCAGCGGCTCGTTGACCACCATTGACGGAGCGATGCTGGTTCGTTTCGCAAGTGGGTTGCTCGAGGGCAGCGCGGCCACGAACCGCTCCTCGATCACATGCTCGACGACCAGATCGTCGGCGCCGTGCCCGGTTCGGAGGAAGCCGAGGTCGAGCGTACCGCGGGCCAGTTGTTCGACCTGGGCCGCTACCGGCAGCTCGCGTAACTCCAGGGTCACCCGGGGATGGGAGCTCCGGAACGTCCGGGTGGCCGCCGGCACGATCGAGATCGCTGCGGCTTCCACGAAGCCGACCGAGAGTCGGCCGACAGTCCCGCTGGCCGCATCGCGGGTCGCGGTGAGCCCCGACTCGACCTCGGCAAAGATGCGGCCGGCGTGTTCGAAGAGCGCGGCACCGGCCGGAGTGAGCGAGATCGTCCGGCTGCTGCGATCGAAGAGTCGGGTTCCGACGATCGTCTCGAGCTTGCGAATCTGCTGGCTGAGCGACGGCTGGGCGATATGCAACCGCTCCGCCGCCCGGCCGAAATGCATTTCCTCGGCCACCGCGGAGAAGTACCTCAGATGTCGCAGTTCAATATCCATAGGTATTGCCTATGTAAGGGGCCGCAAATAGATATTAGACCTAATGAGTGGAGCGGCCTAGCCTGAAGTGGCGATGCCGGGCACCATCACTACCGAGAGCGCCGCTTCACGTGGTCATCTTCCGATCGCCAGGATTGCGCTCGGGACCCTGGTTGGAGCCGTGATCGGATTCGGCCTCGTGATCGGCTTCCGGGCAATTGCCGGGCTCGACCTCTTTCAGACCGAACAGACGGGATACCCCCACGTGGTCGTTCCCCTGGTCACCGCACCGTTCGGATTCCTCTGGGGACTCGGCTGTTTCGACTACTGGCTGAAGTGGGCGTTCGGGGCGAAAACCATGCCTGACGAACACGGGGAACACGGGGCCTACGGGTGGCGGGACTACTTCCGCTTCAACACCGACCACAAGGTGATTGGGATCCAGTATGTGGTCACGACGCTGATCTTCTTCCTCATCGGTGGCCTCCTGGCCATGTTGGTCCGGGCAGAACTCGCCCAGCCAGGCGCCCAGATCGTCGCGGCCAGCACCTACAACGGGCTGTTTTCCACCCACGCCACGATCATGATCTTCATGTTCATCATCCCGGCCTTTGCCGGACTGGCGAACTACGTGCTGCCGCTGATGATCGGTGCCCCGGACATGGCCTTCCCCCGGCTCAACGCGCTCAGCTTCTGGCTCCTGCCGATCGCCGGCGTCATATTCCTCGCCAGCTTCCTCGCTCCCGGCGGCGCCTTCGATGCCGGTTGGACCGGCTACGCACCGCTCTCGACCGGGGCGCCCCTGGGACAGTCCTTCTTCAACGTCGGCGTGCAGTTCGCCGGCTTCTCTTCGATCTTCGCGGCAGTCAATTTCCTGGTCACGATCATCTCGATGCGGGCGCCGGGGATGAGTCTGTGGCGAATGCCGCTGCTGGGCTGGGCCAACCTCGCCACCTCGCTACTGATCATCGGCGCCACCCCGTTCATCGCCGGCGTCCAGCTGATGGTGCTCCTCTCACGGCTGATGGAGATGAACTTCTTCAACTTCCTCCAAGGCGGCGACGTCGTCTCCTACCAGCACATCTTCTGGTTCTACTCCCACCCGGCGGTCTACATCATGATGTTGCCCGGTTTCGGGATCGTCAGCGAGGTGATCGCCACCCACGCCCGAAAACCGATCTTCGGCTACCGGCTGATGGCGCTCTCCCTGATCGGGATCATCGTGCTGAGCTACTCGGTCTGGGCCCACCACATGTTCGTCTCGGGCATGTTCTCCTGGCTCAGGGTTCCGATGATGATCACCTCGGTCCTGATCGCGGTGCCGACCGGGATCAAGATTTTCTCGTGGCTTGCCACCCTCTTCTACGGAAAGATCCACGCCAACCGGACCTCGATGCTCTTCGCGCTCGGATTCGTGGTCAGTTTCATCGTCGGCGGGATCAGCGGAGTGATGATCGCCCTGGTGCCGATCGACATCCACGTAACTGACACCTATTTCATCGTCGCCCACATCCACTTCGTGCTCTTCGCAGGGTCGGTCTTCACGATTTTCGCCGGGGTCTACCACTGGTTTCCGAAGATGACCGGCCGGATGTACGACGAGCGCCTCGGCCGCTGGCATTTCTGGCTCACCCTGGCCGGCACCTGGCTCACCTTCGCGCCGATGCACTGGATCGGGATGGACGGCATGCCGCGCCGGGTGGCCGACTACGCGAGCCAATACGGAGACTGGAACCTGATGATCTCCGTTGCCTCGTTCATGCTCGGGGCCGCCCAGCTGATCTTCGTCTACAACATGATCGTCAGCTGGCGGTTCGGCCCGAAGGCTGGCAACAACCCGTGGCGGGCGCACTCGATCGAATGGCAGGTCAGCTCGCCTCCCCCGGTCAACAACTTCGACCTGATCCCGCGGGTCGTCGCCGGACCGTACGAGTTTGGGGTGCCGGGTTCCCGACACGCGATCATGGGAGACGACGAGGACGCCGTACACCGGCAGCCGGATCGGGCACCGCCGGTCCGCACGACCGCCTGATCGACCCCGAACCTGCATTACGCTTCTGCCCGTGGACCTAAGCGAACGGGCCGAAGGCAACCCTGCCGTCATCTCCTGAACTGATCGGCCAGGCAACGGCCCGGCCGGCAGCCGACGCGATTGCTCGCGGCTTCCAGGACAACGAGATCTGGATGTGGCTGCTACCGGACGACCGGGTGCGGGCCCGGGTCGAGCGGCGACAGTACCGCGCGATCGTCAGGCACATCTTCGTTTCGCGCCGTTCCGGCTGGCTTACCCGTCGGCCCGATGGCGAGGCGGCCGGAGCCTGCCTCTGGTACCCGCCCGGCACGAAGAAACACACCTTTCGGGAGACGATGGCCGAAAGCCTGCCCTTCCTCCCGGCCGGCATTCCCCGCCTGGGCATGGCATCCAGGCTGCAGCGCCTGATCACTTCGAACTGGCCGAAAGAGCCCCACTTCTACCTCTCGGTCCTCTCGGTTTCCCCTGAGTCCCAGGGCCAGGGACACGGCAGTGCGCTGATCAACCCCGGCCTCCAGGCGGCCGACCGGGCCGGGCTTGGCTGCTGGCTCGAGACCCAGCGTGAAAGCAACATCCCGTTCTATGCGAGGTTCGGTTTCCAACTTCGCAAGAAGGTCGAGGTGGAACCGGGCGTCCCGCTGTGGCTGATGTGGCGCCCGCCCGTCGACCGCTAGGCGAACCCGGGACTCAGCAGAGCGAGTCCTGAAGCACCCCGTTCGGGCAAACCGAGTGAAACCAGACCGCGTTCGGGAAGACCGTCCCCGTGAAAGTCGCTCCGGTGAAGTTGGAGTTCATGATTATCACCGACCCCATCGACGCATTCGTCATGTCGGCTTGCTCGAACGAGGAGATCTGGATCGACGATGCGTGCATGAACGCTTCGGTGAAACTGGCCCCGTCCATGATCGTGCTGCTCAGGTTCGCCGAGTAGAGCAGGGCGCCGGTGAAGTTTGCCGGCTTCGGTTGCGCGACCACCCCGTAGAGATTTGCGTTCTCCAGGTTGACGTTGGTCAGATTCGTGCCCGAGAGAGTCGCGCCCCAAAGGTTGACGTTGACCAGGTTGGTGGTCGTCTTGGGTTTCTCGTTCGAGAAAGGAGGAGGCGGTGGCGGCTGGTTCGCGCCCTGCAGGTTCGCGCCCGTCAGGTCGGCGCCATAGAAGTTGGCGTTGCTGAAGTCCCCGTTGCGCATGATCGCGCTCTTGAGGCTGACGCCGTAGAAACGGGAGTTTTCTGCCTTCACCGCGGAAAGGTTCGCCCGGTTCAGGGTCGCATTGTTGAAGTTCGCGGTCGTCAACGTGGCTTTGTTCAGCTTCGCTCCGACCAGCCAGGCGCCACGCAGGTCGGCGCTGGTCAGATCGGCGCCCCGCAGATCCGCGTTCTTCAGGTTGGCGTTCCGGAGGTCAGCGCCGCGCAGCTTCGCGTTGCGGAAATTCGAGCCGTTCAGTTTGCCGTGGAACTTCAGCTTCCAGTTCAGATTCTGGCCCGCACATCGCGTCTTTTGTTTCAGCGTGCACTTGCCGACCGTCTTCGCCTGGGTGGCCGGAGCGGCGACCAGCACCGCGGCGAGAAAAGTGGCAGAAGCGAGAAGGGTCAGGTAACCACGCATCGCCTGACCCTAGGGCAGAGCCCGGCGCCAGATCAGGAGGCGGGTACCGTCGCCTCGGTCGCACCGGACACCTGGACGATCTCTCCACCGAAACCGACCGCGTAGAGATTTCCCGCCTTGTATCCCTTCCTCGCGAAACTGATCGCCACCGACGAGGGACTGAGCAGGCCACTTGCCAGTACACAGGCCCGCTTGTCCGGGGTGACCTTCCAGACTTCCCCCCTGGCGAGGACTGCCACGTAAAGGTTGTTGCGGGCGTCGCGGGCCATCCCGTCGAGAATCACGTTGGTCCCGTCCGGATTCGAGAAAAAGGTCCACACCTTGTCCGGATCCTCGACCGAAACCTTGGCGATCCTCGAAGGCGTGACGAAGGTCTGCGCGATGTAAACGTACTTCTGGTTCTTGCCGACGACTATGCCGTTGCCGGATTCCACCGATGTCCAGCCGTTACGGGTGTTGCCGTTGCGGACCCGGTCAACCTTGAAGCCAAAGTCGTTGGTCGCGTAGATCGTTCCGTCTGCTGCTCGTGCGACGCCGTTGGCCATTCCGAGCTGGTCTGACACAGTCGTGTACTTCCCGGTCTTGACCCGAACGCTCAGCAGCTTCGACTTCGGGTCTGAATCTCCGGTCTGTCCGTTGGCGATGGTGTTCCCGCTGCCCCACAGGAGGCGCTTGCGGTCCCAGGCCAGACCGCCTGGTCCGGGGCCCGCGGTGGTGATCGTGTCCTGCGCCGGACCGTTCTTCGAGTAGGCCCAGAGACCAGCCGTTTCCGAATCCACCTGGCCGGACACGTAGATGGTGCCGCCGCCTCCAACCACAACAGATTCGAGGACTCCCTGCCCCGAATAGAGGACTTTCTGCTTGACCGGTCCTTCACATGTCGGCAAGGCCGCATCTGCAGGGGAAGCGGCAACACCACCGAGGAAAAGAGCCGAGGTCAGGAAGAGGAGACACTTGCGCATGGACGGACCCTAGCGCCCGTGCGCTTCCCCGACTCGGATGCCTTGTAAAGTCGGTTCCAATGAGTCCCTCGATTGAAGACCTCAAGCTCGTCAATTCCGGCAAGGTCCGCGAGATCTACGAGATCGAGGATGACCTGCTGCTGGTCGCCTCCGATCGCATCTCGATCTATGACGTGATCATGCCGACCGCGATCCCCGACAAGGGGAAGGTTCTGACCCAGATGTCGAACTTCTGGTTCCAGAACACCACCGACATCGTGCCGAATCACTTCATCTCCAATGACGTTCCCGAGGAGGTCGCCGGCCGGGCGGTTCGGGTGCGCAAGCTCGAGATGTACCCGGTCGAGTGTGTGGTCCGCGGCTACCTCTCCGGCTCCGGCTGGAAGGAGTACCAGCAGACCGGCTCCGTTTGCGGGGTCGGCCTGCCCGAAGGACTCAAGGAATCCGACAAGCTGCCCCGGCCGATCTTCACCCCGGCGACCAAGGCCGAACTTGGCGACCACGACGAGAACGTCGACTTCGACCGGGCCACCGAGATCGTCGGTGACCGGCACCTGATGGAGGAACTGCGCCGGATCTCGATCGAGATCTACGAGTACGGCGCCGCCCACGCGGCCGAGAAGGGGATCATTCTCGCCGACACGAAGTTCGAGTTCGGTAGCTACGCCGGGGCCGAAATCGTGCTCGCCGACGAGGTCCTCACCCCCGACTCATCGCGCTACTGGCCGGCCGACCTGTACGAGCCCGGCAAGACCCAGCCATCGTTCGACAAGCAGTTCGTTCGCGACTGGGCCAACGCGGCCGGCTGGGACCACAACCCGCCCGCGCCGGAATTGCCGGAGGACGTGGTCGCCCAGACCCAGGCCAAGTACCGCGAAGCCTACGAACGGATCACCGGGAGCGAGCTTTGATTCAGGCTCGCGTAC
Source organism: Actinomycetes bacterium (assembly GCA_023434465.1). Taxonomy (GTDB): domain Bacteria; phylum Actinomycetota; class Thermoleophilia; order Solirubrobacterales; family 70-9; genus 67-14. Next base: position 5,046 of record JAEYSQ010000190.1, on the reverse strand, counting down.
TGATCCGGCCCAAGGAAGGCATCCTCGACGCGCAGGGCAAAGCCGTCGAAGGCGCCCTGCCGGCACTCGGATTCGAAGGGATCGAGCAGGTCCGGATCGGCCGTATCGTCGAACTGCAGGCAGAGACCGATGACCGGCTCGAGGAGCTTTGCGAGAAGTTGCTCGCCAACCCGTTGATCGAGGACTACGAGATCGAGACCATCGGCGAATGATCTGGGGTGTGCTGCAGTTCCCCGGTTCCTGTGACGAACGCGACGCGCTCAACGCCTGCCTGATCGCCGAGGCAAGCCTTGGAGGAGGGAGCGGATTGGGAGGTACCCCATCCTCGGCCCGAAACGTCGTCGGGGCCACCTCCCAATCCGCTCCTGCGTCAAGGTTGGTTTGGCATGAGGAAACCGACCTTTCGGGGTTGGAGGGGATCGTGGTTCCTGGTGGTTTCTCCTATGGGGATTACCTGCGGGCGGGTGCGATCGCTCGGTTCTCACCGGCGATGACTGCGGTGGCTGAGTTTGCCGCGAACGGCGGCCCGGTCCTGGGGATATGCAACGGTTTTCAGGTGCTCTGCGAATCCGGGTTGCTGCCCGGGGCGCTATTGACCAACGAGCGGACCCGGTTCATCTGCCGGCAGGGGGACCTGATCGTTGACAAGGCCGACTCGCCCTTCCTCGCCGAGCTCGAATCCGGCCAGACGATTTCGATTCCGGTCAAGCACCAGTCCGGGCGCTTCTTTGCGCCGCCGGAGATGCTGGAAGAGATCGAAGCGAACGCCCAGGTCGCGTTCCGCTACAGCCAGGACCACAACGCGAACGGGTCGCTCAACGACATCGCCGGAATCACCAACGAGGCCGGCAACGTGCTCGGTCTGATGCCGCATCCCGAACATGCGGTCGAAGCTTTCAGCGGCTCGACCGACGGACTTTCCCTTTTCCGCGGTCCGGCGATCGCCGGGGCGGCCGCATGAGCGAACAGAGCCCCCACCGTGAGCTCGGTCTGACCGACCGCGAGTTCGAGCTGATCTGCGAGAAGATGGGGCGCGAGCCCAACGGGGTCGAGCTGGCGATGTTCTCGCTGCTCTGGTCCGAGCACTGCGCCTACAAGCACTCGCGCAAGCTGCTGAAGACCCTGCCAACCGAGGGCCCCCGCGTCGTCATGGGCCCGGGCGAGAACGCCGGCGCGGTCGACATCGGCAACGGCTACTCGATCGCCTTCAAGGTCGAGTCCCACAACCATCCTTCCGCGGTCGAACCGTTCCAGGGGGCCGCGACCGGGGTCGGCGGGATCCTCAGAGACGTGATCGCCCTCGGCGCCCGGCCGATCGCTCTCCTCGACTCGCTTCGCTTCGGCGAGCCCGACACCGAACGCACCCATTACCTGGTCGACGGCGTGGTTCGGGGGATCGGTCACTACGGCAACTCGATGGGGATCCCGACGGTTGGCGGCGAGATCTACTTCGAACCGCCCTACGAACAGAACCCCCTGGTCAACGCGATGTGCGTCGGGATCGCCCGCACCGACGAGATGGTCCGCGCGGCCGCTGCCGGGACCGGCAACAAGATCGTTCTCTTCGGCTCGCTGACCGGCCGCGACGGCATCGGTGGCGCTTCGGTGCTCGCTTCGGCTGAACTCGACGAGGGCGACGACGCCAAGCGTCCGACCGTGCAGATCGGTGACCCGTTCGAAGAATCGAAGCTGCTCGAGTGCTGCCAGGAACTCCTGGCCGGAGAGCTACTGGTCTCACTTCAGGATCTGGGTGCCGCCGGACTCACCTCGTCGGCCGGTGAGATGGCTTCGGCTGGAAGCACCGGCATCGACATCGATGTCGGACTGGTGCCGCTCCGCGAAGCGGACATGGAGCCGTTCGAGATCATGGTCTCGGAATCGCAGGAGCGGATGCTGGCGGTGGTCGAACCGGGCAAGGTCGACGAAGTCCTGGCCCTCTGCACCAAGTGGCAGACCGCCTCCGCAGTGATCGGCGAAGTCACCGACAACGGTAACTTCCGGATCCTCAAGCACGGCGAGACAGTCGGCGAGATCCGGGTCGATGACCTGGTCGACGGCTGCCCGCTCTACGACCTCGATCCGGAAGAGCCGGGCGAGTGGAACTACCCGAACCGGGAGTCGATCGAACCCGACGCCGCTCCGAGCGACATTGCCCTCAGCCTCCTGGCGTCGCCTTCGATCGCTTCGAAGCGCTGGGCCTTCGACCAGTACGACTCGATCGTCGGTTCACGCACCGTTCACCGGGCCGGCACAGCCGATGCCGCGGTGCTGAACATCCCGGAATCGAACCGGGCGATCGCCGTAGCGATCGACGGCAACGGGCGCCGGGTGGCCTGCGACCCTTTCCGGGGCACGATCGAAGCCACGCTCGAGTGCGCCGCCAATCTCGCGGCGGTCGGGGCCGAACCGCTCGGCGTGACCAACTGCCTCAACTTCGGCAATCCGGAAAAGCCGGGCGTCGCCTGGCAACTCGGCCGGGCCATCGATGGCCTGGCCGCAGCCTGCCGCGCGCTCGAAGCGCCGGTCGTCGGCGGAAACGTCTCGCTCTACAACGAGACCCCGCAGGGTCCGATCTACCCGACCCCCGTGGTCGGCATGGTCGGAGAGCTGCCCGACCCGGCGAACGTCGCCGGAGAAAACTGGCAGGCCGGCGACTCGATCGCCCTGGTCGGACCCTTCGACCCTTCACTGGCCGGATCGGAGCTCGAGAAGCAGCGCGGCCAGCTCGGCAAGGGCCTGCCCGAATTTGAAATCGAACCGGTCAAGGCGGCGATCGAGCTGGTCCGCGGGGCAGTCCGCTCCGGCGCCATCCGCACTGCCACCGACGTCTCCGACGGAGGGGTCACTACCGCATTGGCGGAGCTTGCGATCAGCTCCGGCGTGGGCTGCAAGGCGGATCTTCGTCCCCTGATCGCCCGCCGCGAGTGCGGGCCCGAAGATGCTCTCTTCGGTGAAGGGTCCGGCGGCTTCATCCTGGCCGGCGAGGCCGCCGAACTGGAAAAGCTCGGTGGCCTGGGAGTCGACGTCGAAATGATCGGCGAAGTCACCGGCAACGAGGTGATCGTCACCGCCGAAGGAGAGCGGGTCGAGATCCTGGTCCAAGAGGCAGAAGCCGCTTTCGGCTCCCTCGAGGACCGCATCGAGTCAGACCAGGCCGGGCTTACTCACTAGTAGTCGGGCGGGGTCCGACCCGCCCTCCCAGTCGAACCCGCCGGTCCAGACCAGGGATGGATGAACCGGCTCTGCCGGGTGGCGGTTCGGACTACCCCTGTCGCGTGGAAGCTCGATTGGCTTGGTTGGTTTTGATCACGGGTCGAAGGGGTTGACCAGATAGGTTCTCTGGCACGTGGCGCTGACTGAACAGGACCCTGAAACCACCGAGAGCAGGCGAGACCTAGCAGCCCAGGTCGCCAAGCCGATGCGCCAGTTTCTGGCGACCGAGTCCGGCAGCGCCGGGCTGTTGCTGCTGGCCGCGGTAGCGGCGTTGGTCTGGGCCAACTCACCCTTCTCGGAAACCTACGAGAGCTTCTGGGGAACTTCGCTGACGATCACCCTCGGCGACCTTTCCTTCGACCACACGATCCGCTACTGGATCGACGAAGCACTGATGGCGCTCTTCTTCTTCGTGATCGGCATGGAAGTGCGCCGCGAGCTTCAGATGGGCGAGTTGACCGATCGCAAACGGGTCGCCGTGGCCGTGATGGGCGGCTTCGGCGGGATGTTGCTCCCGGTCGCCCTCTTCCTGCTGCTCAACGGTGGCTCCGAGGTCGCCCACGGCTGGGGAATCGTGATCGCCACCGACACGGCCTTCCTGCTCGGTGCCCTGGCGATCGTCGGGCCCAAATTCCCGACCCAGCTCCGGGTCTTTCTGCTCACCCTGGCGATCGTCGACGACATCGTCGCCATCTCGGTAATCGGCCTCTTCTACTCCGGGGCGATCAATTACACGGCGGTCGCGATCAGCGTCGCGGCGATCGCCCTGATCGCTCTTTTTCCGAGACTGGGAGTGTGGCGTTCCGGGGCCTACCTCGCAGCCGGATTCGTTGCCGTGCTGGCGGCAATGGAGTCCGGAGTACACGCGACCCTGGCCGGCATGATCGGCGGCCTACTGGTCGCCGCCTATCCGGCGCCACCGAAGAAGGTCGAGCGTGCGGTCCGCAAGGCACGGGCCTTCCGGCAATCACCGCTCCCCGAGGTGGCCCGGTCGGCCAACCAGAGCGTGCAACAGGCGGTGTCGCCAAACGAACGCTTCCAGACCCTGCTTCATCCTCTGACCAGCTACCTGATCGTGCCGCTCTTCGCTCTGGCCAACGCCGGGGTGGAACTAGGTGGCGGCATCCTCAGCGAGGCAATCACGTCGGCTCTGGTCTGGGGCATCGTGCTCGGCCTGGTGGTCGGCAAATGCGTGGGAATCACGGTCGGGGTCGTGATGTCGATCAAGATGGGCATCGGCGAGCTCCCTCGCGGGATTGGCAAGGGCCAGACGGTGGGCGGCGCCGCTCTTTCCGGACTCGGTTTCACGGTTTCGCTGCTCATCGCCCGGCTCGCATTTGACGACGTCGAGACCCAGGACATCGCGGTGTTCGGCATCTTTCTCGCTTCGATCATCGCCGTGACCGTCGCCTGGATCATCTTCAAGCTCGCGGCGGTCTTCCGGGGGGAAACCAGTGCCAGTCTGCCCCGGTTCCTCGACGCACCCTTCGACCCCGAGCGAGATCATTACCTCGGCGATCCCGATGCTCCCTACCAGCTGGTCGAGTACGGCGACTACGAGTGCCCGTACTGCGGCCGGGCGACCGGCATGATCCGCGAGCTCCGGGAACGCATGGGCGACGAAATGGTCTACGTGTACCGCCATTTGGCCCTGGTCGACGTCCACCCCCATGCGGAACTTGCCGCCGAAGCGGCCGAAGCCGCCGCCGCGCAGGACAAGTTCTGGGAGATGCACGTGGAGCTCTACGACCACCAGGGTGACCTCGACATCGAGGACCTGATCGGGTACGCCGGCAAACTCGGCATGGACGTCGACCGGTTCGTCGAGGACGT
>JAEYSQ010000179.1 GCA_023434465.1 Actinomycetes bacterium | reverse complement strand
TGGTAATGCTCGACCACGCCGAGGACAACCTCTTCCAGATCGAACGGGAAATGGTCGCCGAGCGTCATTTCAGCCGGGTCGAAGCGGTGCTCGGAGACTGCAAGGAAACCGAGCGGATGTTCGAGGTGATGCAGCGCTTCAAGCCGAACATCGTCTTCCACGCGGCCGCCTACAAACACGTGCCACTGATGGAGTCGAATCCGCTCGAAGCGGTCCGCAACAACTCGATGGCGACCAGGATCACCGCCGACTGCGCCGCCGCCGCCGGGACCGAGCGGTTCGTCCTGATCTCGACTGACAAGGCGGTCAACCCGCAGACCGTGATGGGTGCCTCGAAGGCCCTCGCCGAATGGGCGGTCGCGGCCGCCGACGCCCGCCATCCCAACACCCGGTTCGTTTCCGTGCGCTTCGGCAACGTGCTCGGTTCCTCCGGCAGCGTGGTTCCGATTTTCAAGCGCCAGATCGAACAGGGCGGTCCGCTCACGGTCACCCATCCCGAGATGACCCGTTTCTTCATGACCATCCCGGAAGCGGTCCAGCTGGTGATCCGCTCCGGTGACACGGGAGTCAGCCGCGGGGACGTTTTCGTGCTGGACATGGGCGAGCCGGTCAAGATCACCGAGCTGGCCGAGAACATGATCAAGCTGGCCGGCCGCGAACCGGAGAAGGACATCGCGATCGAGTTCACCGGGCCGCGACCGGGGGAGAAGCTCCACGAGGAACTCTTCGGTGAGGAGGAAAGGCCCCAGTCGACCGCCTCGAAGCGAATCATGCGGGCGGTTCGCGACGATCCGATCGACCCTGACTGGATCATCCAGGCCCTCGACCGGCTCGAACAGATCGTCCAGACCGGTGACGAGGCGAACCTCGCGGAAACCGTCGTCGAGCTGGCCGGCAACCCCGGCAGCGACCCCGCCAGGGTCAGCTAGAGCGTGCGAACCAGCCGTCGATTCCGCATACATCCGTCATTCCTAACTAACATGCCCCGGTCGGCGTTTTCGGGGCGAGAACCCACCCGCTCCGGTACCAGCGCCCGAACCAGAACAGTGGAGATCAGTTGACCGACGTTATCCAGACCGTAGGCGCATACGCCGGGCTCGTCGCCCTGCTTGCCGTGGGAGTGCTCTCGTTCCTTGTTTTCTCGCAGGCCCGGGACATTCGCCGCCTTCGCGACTGGGCGGGCGGCGCCCCCGAACGGGATGCGGAAGTCCGCGAAGTCAGTGAGATCGTCGCCGAAGAACGATCGGCCGAGCTGAAGGTCCTGGCCGACCGGGAAGAACGTCGGCTGGAGCGCGCGGGTCTGATCGACCAGTCCTTCTGGGATCGGCTCGGACGCAGCGGCCGGATAATCGCGATCGTCGCGGCGGTACTGATCCTCGGTGCCGGCGCCGCGTGGGCTGCGACCAGCCTGCTCAGCTCGGACGGGGACGAACCGGCCAACCAGAACCGTCGAGGCCAGGCAGCCAGGCAACAACAGCAGAACGTCCAGCCCGCCGACATCACGGTCGGCGTGCTCAACGGCACCGGCGGGACCGAGGTGGGGCTGGCCAGCCAGTACGCCAACGTGCTCGAAAGCGACGGCTTCTCGATCGGAGTGGTCACCGACGCGACCGAGACTTTCACCGAGAGCATCGTCATGTTCAAGAGTGGCAACCAGGCCGAAGCCAAGAAGGTAGGCAGGGCGATCGGAATCGACAACACCGGTCCGATGGAACCGGATGTGACGAACCTTTCCTCCGGCGCCGACGTGACCGTGGTGATCGGCACCGACCACGGCCCCCTGCCCGGGGAGTAAATGAAAAGCCCCGCCGGCTCCGGACGCCTGGGCTGGCTGGCGCCGCTCACCGTTGGGCTGCTCCTGATCGCTACGGTGGCCGCCTTCGGTTACTCGCAGCGACTCAAGCGCGAGCCGCTGGTGATCGACCGGGTCGAGTACCGGGTGCTGGGTTTTACCGCCAACGGCGAAGCGCCGACCGTGTTCAGTCCGAACGGCGACTGCAAGCGCGATCGGATGTCGATCAATTTCCGGACCACAAAGTCGGACACATCCGACGTCGAGATAATCGGCCGTGGCGGCAACCCGATCCGCACTCTCGCCAGGGACCGGTTCTTCAAGCGCTACCGTGAACACACGCTGGTCTGGAACGGCCGAAAGGACGACGGCCGGATCCCCCAGACCGGCAAGTATCGAGTCCGGGTAACCATGCACGGCGAGGATCGGGAGCTTTACCTGCCGGGCTGGATCCGCCTCCATAAGTACGCCCCGAGGGGACCGTCGGGCTGCCCGAAACCCGTCGGGGAAACCCCGGTAGCGGTCACAGTGGTGAAGGAGCAGGCACCGTGATCGAGGCGTTCGTCGCCATTCTCGCCGCCTGCGCAGTTGCCGTGGCGATTCTCGACGGGCCGTCGACGAGGCGATCGGTCGCGATGGCCGTTGCGGCGGTCCTTGTGCCGGTCCTGATCGCCGGCGACCAGTGGCACTCGGGACCGATCACCGAACTCAGGAACTCACCGGGGCTGCTCGCGGCGGCCCTTATCTGCGGACTCGGACTGGTCGCCTTCCTCGCCTGGGTGATCAATCGCTGGCCGGTGATCTTCCCGGTCCTGATCCTGATCGCTCTGCCGTTCCGCATCCCGCTGAACGTCGGCGGGGAGGATGCCAACCTGCTGGTTCCGCTCTACCTGGTGATGGGCGGCGGGGTGCTCGCTTCGCTGATCCGGGCCCGACGCGGGGATCACCTCCCGGAAACGCCGACCGTGTTGCCGACCGGTCTCGCCCGCTGGATGAAACCGCTTCTGGCAGCCTCGGTGATCCTCTACGCGATCGGACTCCTCTATTCGGACGACCGTTCCACCGGCCTGCAGAACCTCTGCTTTTTCCTGATCCCGTTCGGCGTGACCTTCGCCCTGATGGCCGAGGTCGAATGGACCAGGGAGCGCCTGCGGATTCTGCTCGGTGTGGTGATCGGCATCGCCGTGATCTGCGCCGGGGTTGGCTTCGTCGAATGGATTACCCGGGACCTGCTCTGGAACCAGGTGGTGATCCGTTCGAACGATTTCCACGTCTACTTCCGCGTCAACTCGCTGTTCTGGGACCCGAACGTCTACGGTCGCTATCTCGCCCTGGCGATCACCATGATCGCGGCGGCACTGCTCTGGGCCAGGCCGAACCGCGAGTCGGTGATCCTCGCCGTGATCGCCGGGATCCTCTGGGTCGCCCTGTTCTCCACCTACTCGCAGTCGGGCTTCATCGCCCTTGTTGCCGGGCTCGCCACCCTGATCGCGCTCCGCTGGAGCATCAAGCTGGTTGCGGCCGGGCTGGTCGCGCTGGCGGTCGGGTTGGTCCTCTTCGGCACTTTCGCCGGCAATTTGGTCAAGCTTGACCTGGGGGCGATCAACAAGCAGACCAGTGGCAGGGCGAACCTGGTCGAGGGTGGCCTCGACCTGTTCGAAGCGCGGCCGCTCTATGGCTACGGGCCGGGATCGTTCTCGGTGGCCTTCAAGCGTGAGGTGGCCGGCCCGAACGCCCCGGTGACCGAATCGCACACCGAGCCGATCACCGTGGGCGCGGAGCAGGGCCTGCTCGGACTCGCGCTATACGCGGCGCTGATCGTCAGCATCCTCGCGGCGCTCATGGCCGGGTTCCGGAAGGTGATGCCGGGCCTCGGCGCGGCCGCCCGGTCCTTCGATCCCGATCGGGGCCCGCCCGCTGCCCGGGCGGCGATGCTGGCCGGTTTCGTGGCGGTGCTGGCCCACACGCTGACGTATGCCGGATTTCTCGATGATCCGGTGACCTGGGTCCTGGTCGCCATCGGCTATAGCCTCGCCTTCCCATGTCGGGCTACCTCCGCCGCCTAGCGACAACCGGCGCCGCCTACACGGCGGCCAGCATCATCTCGAAGCTGATCGCGGTCGCCCTGCTGCCGCTTTACACGCGATACCTGACGCCGGCCGACTACGGCGCGGCCGAAGTGATGTTCGCGGCCGTGGTCGCGGTCTCGATCGTGATCCGCCTCGGTGTGGTCGAGGCCCTGCTCCGCTTCTATTACAAGCAGGGCGAAGATCCGGCCCGGGTGGTTTCGTCTTCGTTCGCCACTCTGTTCTGGGCCGGACTGATTTCCGTCGTCGTACTGATGCCGTTTGCCGGTCCGATCTCTGAGTTGCTGCTCGGCCAGGCGGATCCGAACCTGGCCCGTATCGCGATCGCCGGCCTATTCGTACTCACTCTTTCCGAGTACCTGCTGACGATCTTCCGGCTCGACGAGAAGGCCCGCGCGTTCTTTACCTGGACCATGGTCTCGGTCCTGATCACGATCCCGGTCACCGTCGTCCTGGTCGTTCCGCTCGACCTCG
>JAEYSQ010000115.1 GCA_023434465.1 Actinomycetes bacterium | reverse complement strand
AAATGACTCAGGGGAAAGACTGCGAGTAATCATGGAGTTCCAGTCGAGGACTTCGCGGCCTACTTCGACCTGGTGTCGAAAGACATTGGTCTTGACGCGGCGCTCACAATCGTGACACAGGAGCGCGACGGCCTCACCCGGAGTATGGCTAAAGCCGCTTGACGATTACGAAGCAATTCGTTCGATCACTCGGACGTCACCCCGAGAAACGGATCGGGCCCCCGCTATGACCGCAAGGTCTGCACACCGCCCCCTCTCGCCAGGGGGTTTTGTGTTTAAGCTTGGACCTCAGTTAGTAGATCGTGGCCTCGTCGACTTTGCGAGGGGCCGGGCAGGCGCAGAGGAGCGTGGCATGAAGATAGGGATTTTGGGAGTGGTCGCTGCGATCGCGACGGTCGCCAGTCTGGCTTCTACGGCTGAGGCTGCCTATCCGGGGGCGAACGGCAAGATCGTCTATGAACGCAAGCCCAGTCAGTTTGAGACCAACTATGACCCGTGGACCGTTTCGGCCGGCAAGCCCGGCACGGCCAGGAGACTCGTCCGTTTCAGAGAGCGTGCTTACGATTTCGTGTACTCGCCCAATGGCCGGATGATCGCCTTTACGGCCGAGCTGCCTGCCCTGGAAATCGTCGTGATGAAAGCCAACGGAACCAAGCCGAGGGTGATCACCCGCAAGATCCGCAAGTGCATCGGAAAGCGTCGTCCCACCTGGTCGCCCAACGGTAAGAAGATCGCCTTCACCTGTACCAACGCGAAGGGTTTCAACCATCAGGACGTGTGGTCGGTGAACCTGAACGGTAGGGGTGTCAGGCAGATCTCGAGGACCCACGATGCCTACTTCCCGGTGTGGTCACCTCGTGGCAACAAGATCGCCTACACCACATACGGGGGCATCATCTACACGGTCCCCGCGCGTGGGGGCAAGAGCAAGATGATCAGCGAGGATGCACCCGGTGGCTTCCTGGGCGGGACCTGGAACCGGATCGACTGGTCACCAGACGGCAAGACTTTGGTCGCCGACTCCAGCGGAGACGGGATCTACATCGTCAACGCCGCGACGGGAGCCACTTCGAGCAAGCTGGCACACATCGGCCTGGAGCCGGTCTTCTCACCCAATGGAAAAAAGATTCTCTACGTCAATATCGAGAAGGCTTCGGGTGGCAAGGTCGATCTGTGGATGATGGACGCGAACGGCGCCAACAAGAAGCGGGTCACGCGAAACGGCTACAACCGCACACCAAACTGGAGCCCCGCCCGCTGAGCGGGCCGAAGGCCGGGCCTGGTCAGGCGGCTACTCGCTCCCGTATCCATCGATTTCGGTCAAGTGGACCGGGAGGTCAGGTGGGCGAGACCGGTAGGGCCGCCAGGCATTTCGTGGCGCGGCGGGCGACTGACTTGCGATGATCGGTGGCGAGGCGCTCAAGTCGGGGGCGCAACTGTAGGGCGAGCTTCGGGTCCGAGATCGCCCAGTCGGTGAGGATGCCGGCGCTGGTGTTGAGGACGATCCAGTCGTCGGACTCGTCGAGGTAGTCGCGCAGAAGGTCGATCGCCTGTTGGCGCTGTTGGTCCGTCAGGTCGGGTCGAAGATGATCGAGAATCTGCGCGGTGTGCCATTGCACTGACGGTTGAGCGATCCTCCCGAAATCCGTGAAGAAACGGTTGGCCCAGGGCACGAACCACTCCTTCCGTTTCCGGCAAACTTTCTCCAGCGCGTCTGCCGCCCGCATGCGGACCAACTCGTCGGGGCTGTCGAGACAGTCAAAGAGTTCGTCGAGTCGATCCCGGTCCTCGAGGACAATCCCGACCACCTCCTCGGTGCGTCCGAGCGAGTTGTGGTGGCCGCCGGTGAGCATGTCGGCGAATGGTTCGGTCAACGCTTGAAGTGTGAGCTCGTCGCTGGCAAAGAACGATGCGGGTCGTCCAAGGGCGGGTCTAGCCCTGAGGTTGTTTGGCCGCGTTGAGGGCGGCGGTGAGGGTGTGGCCGAGGAGGCCGACCAGTTGGTCTGGCGGGATTCCTGTTTCCCGGGCTTCGTCGAGGACGCTTGCGAAGAAGCCGAGGTAGCCCTTGAGGGCGACCCTGGCCAGCGGGGGAGGGTCTTCGGTTCCGAGCTGGTTGAGGGAGACGGCGGAGATGACCACCTCGATGAAGCGGTCGATGGCTGCCCGGAGTTCGGGGTCGGTCGAGCCGCGGCAAAGCTGGTAGATCACCCAGGCGTCAGAGGGCTCCATGGCGTGATCGACCATGCGGCCGTTGTTGATCACCAGGCGCTCCGCGAGAGGGATCGACTCGTCGGTCACCCAGTCATCGGTGAGCAGGTGGCCGGCCTGTTCCGCCACGGCCCGGACCACGTCGTTTCTCCCGTCGGGGAAGTAGTGGTAGAGGAGGTTGCGAGTGACGTCGGCGGCGGCGGCTACTTCGTCAAGACTGAAATCGGAGAAGCCCTGCCGGGCGATGATCGGCATCGCGGCGGCGATCAGCTGGCTGCGCCTCGCGTCACGGCTCAACCGGCGGGGCGGCCGGGTGGGCGTGGGGGTCGGTGGTTTAGCGCTTGAGGTCGAGGTCATCCGGGTCGATCGTACCGGTCGAACATTCTTATTTACGAAGTGTCAACTTGACAAAAGAACAATAAGGGCATTACCTTACCGACAGGAGCTACGGAAATTCAAGGGGAGGACCAGGCAATGCTCGACCGAAAGCCAGCCGAAGCGAAAAGCACCGACGGCCACCGAAACCGGACCCGGCGTCGAATCAAAGGAAGCCGCACGGTTCGGCTCACCGCCCTGGTCCTCAGCCTCGTCTCGGTGGCAGCATTGACGGCCGCCTCGGCGCAGGCCGGACTGACTTTCCTGCCGAAGAAGATCGCGGTCGAGACCAACGAGAAGTACCGCCACAACTGCTTCTGGGCTCCCCCGAAGGGGATGGACTACGCCAACCTTCCGAACGCGATGCCGATCCAGAAGCCGAACCTCTACCCCGACGTCGGCTCCACCTACTTCGTTGCCCAGTACAAGCTGCCCCCGGGCGCCAGCCTGACCCTGAAGGGCAAGTTCGGCTACCTGCGGTACATGTCCTGGACCATGTTCGGACGACCGGGAGAGCTGGGACAAATCGTCTCGGCCGACCGGCGCCGCGATTTCCAAGTTCGACCGGACAAAGGTTCGAGCAACCCGTTCAAGATGAACCGGAAGCGCACCGGCAAGAAGCGCAACTACACCTTCCACATCGTGTCCGGACCGATCCCGAAGCATCGCGCCCCGAACACGATCTACACGCAAACCACCGATCCTGAGGCCCGCCTCGGGATGAGCATCCGTCACTACCTGCCGGACCGGGGCAGGGACGGAACCGGGGATGCCGGACTGCCCAGGCACATCCTCAACCTCGCTGACGGAACCAAGCTACGCGGCAAGCAGGCCTGCGCGATGCTCGATCCGATCAAGGACCCGAGCAAGTCCACCTTCCCCCCGGGACTCTGGAAGTCCCTGGTGGCCTCGTCGGCCGACCCCGAGAACGCGCCGGCGGTCAATCCGCCGAAGTGGGAGCGCTTCTGGAACGCGCTCTACAACGTGGCCGGGATCTTCATCACCGATCCGTTCGAGCGGGCGGCGACCTATCCACCGAACGATGTCGGCGGCTTCCAGAGCAACCCCGACACCAGGTACCTGATCGTTCCCGTCAGTCTCAAGTTCGGTCCGCTGGTCACGGTCTCCGCGAAGATGCCGACCTACCCGAAGACGCTTCCGCGCGCCAAATTCTGGAAGCCCAGAAAGCCGCAGGTCCGGTACTGGTCGATGTGCACCGGCTCTTCCCCGGTGACCGGCCTCGGCTACGACTGCGTATACGACCAGCAGGTTCCGCTCCGGAAGAACCGGCGCTACACCCTGGTCATCGGCCACGCCAAGGACCGACCGGCGAACGCGACCGCGAAATGCGGCTACCGCTGGGTCAACTTCGGGGCCGGCGAGAACTATCCGGACCCCGCGTCGCGTGACTACATCGACAACCTCTACATGAGGTTCATGGCGGTCGACCCTGACTGGAAGAGAGCGCCGCAGAAGGTCAAGAAGCCGGGAACCGAACAGCGGGTCATGGGTCCCTACTTCCCGAAATCGAAGTACTGGACCAAGTCCGAGTTCCGCCAGCTCGGCTGCAACGGCAAATGAGTTTCCGGGCCGGCTTCACACTCGTCGCTCTCGCTCTGGCTGCGGCACTTTCCGTCGTGCCCTCGGTGGCGACCGCGGGCAAGGGCGACATGGTCGACGGCCGCTACAGCACCTGCTTCTGGAACTACGGGGCGTTCGGGGTCAACGACTTCAACATCGCCTACCCGGACGCGGGCGCGACATACTGGGCGGCTGGTTTTCGCCGGCCACCCGGTTCGAAGCTCACCCTGACCGGTCGCTTCCCGCATGCCCGCTACGCGGCGATCCAGACCTACGACATCCTCGGCCGCGGTGTGGACGGCCTGGCCGACTACCAGCTGAAGCCGCTCAAAGGATCAGTCAATCCCTTCCGTCCGGGAGCGTCACGCAAGGCCCGGAAGCGCAACTTCAGGATCGACGTGATCCACGAGAAGAACCCCGGTTTCCCGCTGCAGGCCTTCCAGGGTGAACCTCGCCGCAACTCGCTCTATGTAGTTCCCGAGCAAGGGCCGATCACCGAGAAGCAGGGATCCGAGACTTTCGAGCTGGACCTGCTGATGTGGCGCGTCTACGTGCCGGACAAGGGGACCGACCTGACCGGCGGGGTGGGCCTGCCGAAGCCGACCTTGACCCTGGCCGACGGGACCGTCCTCAAGGGACAGGCGCTGTGTGATGCGGTCGACTCCGAGTCGAAGACGCTGGGCCGCACCCGGGTGCCCGATCCCGGGGCGCTGCTGATCAGCACCGAGACCTACCGGGCGATGCGCTACCCCGATCAGCTCATCGCCCCGGTCAACGTCTTCGCCGGTCTGACCTCGGTTCCCCGCGACGTTCCCGCCGGGTTCCCGGCGACTCGCAAGGCCGAGTGGCGGGCCCAATACGACCGCCGCTACCTGCTTCAGCTCTGGACCGGGGACGATGCGCCGGGAGCGGTCTTTCCGCCGCCGGCCCGCGCTGCCTCCGGCGGGTTCTTCCCCAACGTCCACAACGCCTACGTCCGCACGGCGCTCAACCGCCACTTCGGCAAAGTGGCCGTCTTCCGCGGCAAGCTACCCATCTCACCGAAGACCCTTCGCGGCAACCGGAAGATGGGCGAAGGGCAGGTCCGCTACACGAGTTTCTGCATGAACGAGGCTCCGCAAAGCACGAGAGTGACCGACTGCGCCTTCGACCAGCAGGTACCGACCAACCGCAAGCGCTTCTACACGATCGTGGTCAGCCGGACAGCCGATCGGCCGGCCACCGCGCGCTACGCCTGCGGCAAGGCCTGGGTCCAATGGAGCCGGACCGGTGACGGCGACCTCGACCGGGACTTCGGCTGGTTCCAGATCAGGAATATGCTGCCCTCGAAGAGCTTCAGGAACGCGATTCAGCTGACCTCAACGCCCGGCGACGAAGCCAAGGTGATCGGTCCCTACCTGCCGAAACTGCGGTACTTCGCGAACGCCAGAGCGTTCCGGAGCTCCAACCTGGGCAAGTGCCCGAAGAAACGGTAGCGCGCTCAGAGCTTCTGGGCGAGCGCGATCAGCAGCCCCTCGGGACCGCGGATGTAACAGAGCCGATACGCGTCTTCATACTGGATCACCTCGGGGCTGACCATTTCCGCGCCGAGCTTCTCGAGGCGGGCGAGCGTGTCGTCGATGTCGTCGACCGCGAACATCGTGCGGAGGTAACCGAGCGAATTGACCGGGGCGTTGCGGTGGTCGGCGATCACTTCGGGTTCGATGAAGCGGGAGAGCTCGAGACGGTTATGACCGTCCGGGGTGCGCATCATGGCGATCTCGACGCGCTGATAGCCGAGGCCAGTGACCTGACCGGCCCACTCGCCTTCGACGACGGTCTGCATCTCAAGTTCGAGACCGAGTTCGAGAAAGAACGCGACCGCCGCTTCGAGATCCTCGACCACGATGCCTACGTTGTCCATCCGGAGAGCCATCAGAAGATCACCTTATATGGGGGCTTTCCCGGTTTAGGAAATCCGGGTTCAGGCCCAGGGATCGGGAAACCTCTCGGCGTCCGGACCCTCCGGTTTGCGGCCCCCGATGCAGATGATGTCCAGCCCGTCGGGTCCCGCTTCGAAGGTGCGGATGACCGCAGGCGCTACGCGCAAGACATCCCAGGCCTTCAGTTCGACATCCTCGTCGTCGAGCCGGGCCCGGCCGGAGCCGGCGACCACGACGTAGGCTTCCTCCTGGAGCTTGTGCCGGTGGGCCCACGGCATGCGGGCACCCGGCTCGTAGGTGAACCGGCTCACTCCGAGTTCGGGTGATTCAAGTTCGTTGCGGGTGAATCGCCACTCGATCGGCACGTCATCCGGACTTACGTCCCGTACCTGATTGAAATTCGTCTTTTTCCAGTTCGCCACAGCCGAACCCTACCTTTGGTCTCTCCGTCCTCGAGGTGGGCTGAGGCCACGAAAAAGGCCGCCCGGGAAAGGACGGCCGACTGGATCTGGTGCGGGGCGGTGATCTTCCCGCCGGACCCAGAATATATCAGGGCTGGAGCGCTCATGAGACCTTTTTTCATGCCCCATACTCGTGCATCGCGCTGACGCAGGCGGTAACGAATACGGGGTCGACCGGGTCGATTCCGGGAAGGTGGGTCCATGGATCGTCATGTGCTGAAACTGAACGAAACCGGTGCCGGGGAGGTCGCGCTGGTCGGGGGCAAGGGAGCTTCGTTGGGTGAGCTTTCGCGGATCGACGGGATCGAGGTTCCTCCCGGCTTCTGCGTGACGACGGAGGCCTGGCGCCAGGTGGTGGGCGAATCGGGACCGGTGGCGGAACTGCCCCGGCGACTGGCCCGGTTCGGGGTCGGAGACACGGACGAGCTGCTCAGCCTCGGCGCCGGACTGAGAGCGGCCGTCCTGGCGGCACCGATCCCGGGAGAGATCGAGGGGGTGATCGTGCGGGCCGTGGGGGAACTCGGTGAGGGAGCCCGGCTGGCCGTCCGGTCGAGTGCGATCGACGAGGACCGGGCCGGATCTTCCTTCGCCGGCCAGCACGAGAGCTACCTCGATGTCGTCGGCCCCGACGCGGTCCTCGAGCACGTGAAGCGTTGCTGGGCCTCACTTTTCACCGAGCGGGCTTTGAACTACCGGTTGCGCAACGGCCTGACCGACCAGGTTCCCGCGATGGGCGTGGTGGTCCAGGAAATGGTCGCGGCGAAAGCGGCCGGCGTGATGTTCACCGCCGACCCCGCCACCTCGAACCGAAAAGTCATCGCGATCGAAGCGGTCGCGGGGCTCGGCGAGGAGTTCGTCTCGGGCCGGGTGATCCCCGACAGCTACAGCGTCAACGGGCGGGAAGTGAAGGGCGAGGTACGCGGAACTCCGGTGCTGGGTACCGGACAGGTTCACGAACTTGCCCGGTTGGGTCGCTTGATCGAGTCACATTTCGGCCGTCCGCAGGACATCGAGTGGTGCCTTGCCGACGGCCGGTTCGCATTCGTCCAGAGCCGACCGATCACCACGCTCTATCCCGTGCCGGCGGTCACGGACGACGGGCCGCACGTCTACGTGTCGGTCGGCCACCAGCAGATGATGACCGACGCCATGAAGCCGCTCGGGATTTCCTTCTGGGAAATGACCACGCCCCGCGAGATATTCGTGGCGGGCAATCGGCTGTTCGTGGATGTAGCGGAGACGATCGCTTCGCCGGCCGGCCGCGCCGGGGTCCTCGCCGCGCTCGCCGAGTCCGACCCGCTGATCGGTGACGCGCTGGCGACCGTCATCGAGCGAGGTTTCGTGCCGTCCCCGCCCGGGAACGGAGAACCGGCTGTCGGTCCCGGGTCGCCGGCGAAACCCGACGATCCGGTGACCGCGGACCCGGCGATCACGGCCGCCCTGGTCGAAACGTACGAGGCTTCGATCGCGGAACTGGAGGAGGAGATCGAAGGCAACACCGGGTCCGGACTGATCGATTTCATCGAGGCCGACATCGAGGTGCTTCGGGCGAACCTGTTCGATCCGGAGAGCATGCGGCTGATCGTGCCGACCCTGGAAGCCACCGCGTGGCTGAATCGGAAGATGAAGGAGTGGCTGGGGGAGGTCAATGCGGCTGACGGTGTCGTGCAGTCGGTTTCCGGGAATCCGGCCGCCGAGATGGGGCTGCGACTGCTTGAAGTGGCCGACGTGATCCGGCCCCATCGGCAACTCGTCCTGTACCTCGAAGAGACCGATGAGGACGACTTCCTGAACCGGATGGAGCAGTACGAGGGTGGCAAGGAGGCGCGCCAGGCGATCGACGAATTCCTGGAACGCTACGGCTCCCGCTGCGTCGGTGAGATCGACATCACCCGGATCCGCTGGAGCGAGCGGCCGCTGGAGATCCTGCCGCTGATCCTGCAGAATGTTCGCCACGCTGAACCGGGCGCGGCGAAGCGACAGATCGAGCGCGGCCTACGGGCCGCCGAGGAAAAGGAGCGGAGCCTGCTGCGCCGGCTTCGCGAACTTCCCGACGGCGAGCGGAAGGCGGAACAGGCCCGCCGCCGGATCGGCCTGCTTCGGGCCTTCACCGGCTACCGGGAGTACCCGAAGTTCGCGATGATCCGCCGCTACTTCATTTACAAGAAGGCCTTGCTCCGGGAAGCGGGACGGCAGGCGGCCGCGGGACGGATCGACCGGCCGGATGACATCTTCTTTCTTGACTTCGGGGAGCTACGGCAAGTGGTCTCCGGAGATCCCGTCGACCGGGACCTGATCGAGCGGCGAAAGCGGGAGTACGAGTCGAACCTTGCGCTCCGGCCGCCGCGGGTCATGACCTCGGAAGGCGAGGTGCTGAACGGGGCCTACCGCCGCGACGATCTGCCCGCCGGCGCGCTCGCAGGGCTGGCAGTTTCCAGCGGCACGGTCGAGGGCCGGGCACGGGTCGTCCACCGGGTGAGCGAGGCGGATCTGGAGCCGGACGAGATCCTGGTCACCGCCTTCACCGACCCGAGCTGGTCGCCGGTCTTCCTCCGCGCGGCCGGACTGGTAACCGAGGTCGGTGGCCTGATGACCCACGGGGCGGTCGTCGCCCGCGAGTACGGCCTGCCCGCCGTGGTCGGACTCGAGAACGCAACCAGCCTGATTCGGGATGGCCAACTGATCCGGCTCAACGGAACCGAAGGGTGGGTCGAAATCCTCTAGGCACCGTAAAGTCGCGGGTGCCGGGGTGGTGTTTGAAGTGACCCCGGCGGGATACGATCTCTCTGGTGCCCTCTTTCTCCCTCAAGGCTCCGCCGACCGGCGCACGCCGCTGACCCCTGTCTGATGTTTCTTGCCCTGCGTGAAATGCGACGTGCCAAGGTCCGGTTCGGTCTGTTGATCGCCGCGATCGGACTGCTGGTGCTTTTGATCCTCGCGCAGCAGGCGATCCAGTCCGGTCTGATCACCTCCTTCATCGGAGCGATCGAACGCCAGTCCGCCCCCGTGCTCGTCTACAGCGTCGACGGTCAGCGCACCCTTCAGGGCAGCATCATCACGCCGCCGCTCGAACAGAAGATCCGCGCGACCGATGGCGTCGCGAAATCCGGCCGGATCGG
>JAEYSQ010000117.1 GCA_023434465.1 Actinomycetes bacterium | reverse complement strand
TTCAGCGTGGAAAGCTCTCGGCCGAGCCTCATCCCGACAGGCCGGTCGTGCCGGGGAGCGGCGGCTTCCTGGCGACGGGAGGCATTCTGCTGGGCATCGCGACCATCCTGGTTGTCGCGTTGGTCCGTTAGACGGACCGGTGCCTGAGGCCTCAGCCGGCCCGGTTTCCCAGTCCGAAATCGCCAAAGGGCTCGTCGCGTTCCCGGACGGCCTGCTTGAAACCGGCTTCAGCGGCTCTTTGCTGGAAGGCGAAGCCCTCCGGCGTGTGACGGGTGATCCCGTCGAACACGGTGCCGAGAACCTGCGACTGCTGAAGGCCCTGGGCATGGAGAGACTGGTTGACCAGCAGCTTCATCATCTGCAGCTGGTTGAGTGGCACCATTGCGATCCGCGCCGCGAGGTCTTCCACCGCCCCGTCGAGTTGCTCCGCCGGATGGGACTCGATCGCGAGGCCCGTCCTGACCGCTTCCTTGCCATTGAGACTGTCCCCGGTGAAGAGCAGGCGTTTCGCGCGTTGCGCGCCCAGCCGGTAGGCCCAAAGCGAAGTGGTGGGTGAACCCCAGACCCGGGCCGGCGGGTAGCCGATCTTGGCGTCATCGGCGACCAGAAGCAGATCGCTGCAGAGAGCAAGGTCGGTGCCGCCCGCGACACAGAAGCCATGAACCTTGCAGATGACGGGTTTGGTGCAGTGAAAAAGCGACATGAAGGCCCGCACGTTCCGGCTCATCCCGGCGTAGTCGACCATCGGATCCCAGGTTCCCTGCGGATCATGGTTGGCCGCCTGGACCCGAGGATCCAGTGGTGAGCCTTCCGGGGCGTCTTCGGATCCGAATTCGCCTTCGAGCATCCTTTCGGCGCTGGCGACCAGGTCATAGCCGCCGCAGAATCCGGTTCCGTTTCCGGCCAGGACGATGACCCGGACTTCCGGATCGAGGTCGAGCATCTCCACCGACTCGGACAGTTCCTTGATCAGCTGGGGCGTCAATCCATTACCGCGGTCGGGCCGGTTCAGGGTGATCCGGCCGATCCCCTCCCCGGTTTCGAGCACCATCGTCTCCAGTTCCATGGGTCGATCGTATCTGTGACGGGTCAGGCTTCCGCTTCACACCATGAATATTCTGGGCGACCGTGGAACTCTCGGTGATCGCAGTCGGTGGCGTCATGAGCGTGGTGTTCGTGGCTCTTTTCGCGCGCAAGCTGGGGGTTGCGGCACCGCTGATGCTGGTTCTCGCGGGAGCCGCGATCGGTGTCCTGCCGTCCGTGTCGGCGACATCGATCCAGCCGGAGTGGATTCTGGGTGGCATCCTCCCTCCCCTCCTCTACTCGGCTGCGATCAACATGCCGACCACCGACTTCCGGCGCAACCTGAAGCCGATCACCGGCCTCGCGGTGCTGCTGGTCGTGATCTCGACCGGAATCGCCGGGGTGCTCTTCCACGCCCTGATGCCCCAGATCGGCTGGCCGGCCGCATTCGCCCACGCAGCCGTACTCAGCCCGACAGACGCGGTCGCCGCGACCGCCGTCGGCCGGCGGCTCGGGCTTCCCTCGCGGCTTCTGGCGATCCTCGAGGGGGAGGGCCTGGTCAATGACGCGACCGCCCTGGTCCTGCTGCGTTCAGCGGTTGCCGCGATGGGTGCCGGGATCACCGCCGGTGGTGTGATCGGGGATTTCGTGCTGGCCGTGGTCGGCGCAATCGCCATCGGTCTTCTGGTCGGGTGGATCAACGTGCGGATCCGGCGACGGATCGGGGATCCGGTATTGAACACCGCGATCTCTTTCGTGATCCCGTTTCTGGCCTACATCCCGGCGGAAGACCTCGGGTTCTCCGGCATCCTTGCGGTCGTCGTGACCGGCCTGGTCACCAGTGACCTGGCCGCCCGCCACCTGCGAGCCGAAGACCGGATCACCGAAGAGACCAACTGGCGGACTTTCGCCTTCCTGATGGAGGGCTTCATCTTCCTCCTGATGGGAATCAGCCTTGAGGATGTCCTCGGGGAGGCCGGAACCCAGGGGTTCAGCATCGAACAGGCGATCCTCTACGGGGCGGTTGCGGCCCTGTTACTGATCATCATCAGGGTGATCTTCGTCGTGCCGCTTTTCGCGTTGATTAAACGCGAGGATCGCCGCGCCGCCGACGCAAAGCCGAAGCTCAGTCAGTGGAGAAAGGGGATTCCGGGCTTGCGAAAGGCACGGATCCCGGAGCACCGCCTGCCCGGGAACCTGGCGACCCACCGGACCGCGCTGGTCGAGAGGAGGTTCGCGAAGCTGAGTGCCGACATCGATTTCCGCATGCGTGAATCCCTCGGTTGGCGTTCCGGCGCGGTGCTGGCCTGGTCGGGAATGCGCGGCGCGGTCACCGTGGCCGCCGCGCAGACCCTGCCTCTCGACACTCCTTACCGGGCCGAGCTGGTGCTGATCGCCTACGTCGGTGCAGCAGTGTTGTTGCTGCTCCAGGGATCGACGCTGCCCTGGGTCATCAGGAAGTTGAACGTGGAGGGTGACTCGACCGAGGATCTGCGCCGCCAGCGGCTCGAGATGGTGCGGGAACTCTCAGCGGCGGCAAGTTCGGAACTCGAGATGCTGGCCGCCTCCGAACAGTTCGAGCCCTCGGTAATTGAACGGGCCAGGCATGACAGTCTGGCGGGCCGCCGGGAGCCGCTCAACCCGGATCAGGATCCCGACGAGGCGCGACGGGAATACATCCAGCTGCGTCTTGCGGTCCTGGAAGCCGAGCGGGAGCGGATGCTCCACCACCTGAGGGTCGGTACTTACAGCGCCGAGGTCATTGCCTCAACCCAGAAGCTGCTCGATCTCGAAGAGGCGAGACTCCAGCAGATCTCTGATCAGGACGATTGATCAGGCCGCGGCACGGGCGGCCGCCAGAAGCAGTTCGAGTTCCGACTCCATGCCGTCGACCAGGGTCTGGACCTCGGGGGTCTGCTCCCGGTCGGCGGTAATGCCGATGTCGATCGAGTCGCGGTAGCTCATGATCGTTACGTTGAGGCCGATTCCGTCCGAGATGATCGAAAGCGGGAACATCGCCTCGAGCTTCGCGCCGGCGAAGTAGAGATCGATGGGCGGTCCCGGGACGTTCGAGATGATCACGTTCCATGGCGGCCTGGTGAACCGGCCGGCAAGCTGGGTGACTACTCTGGCCGCCCGGGCGTGAAGGGCGGGCGGAACGAAGGCGGTCAGGTCGCGGAGGGTCTCGGCCGGCAGCGCGTCATGGCTGTCCTTGGCGACCCTCATCTGCGAGTGGATGAACTCGAGACGCTCGACCGGGTCGTCGAGATGGGTGGGAAGTGGCGCGATCATCGCCGAAACCTTGTTGCCGAAAGTACCCCTCTCTTCCTCCGTGCGGACCGAGACCGGGATCATGCCGAGCAGCGGCTCGGCGGGCAGTTCGTCCCGGAAGGTGAGATGTTCGCGGACCGCACCCGCGACGAGGCAGATGACCACGTCGTTCACTTTGACCCCGAACTTGTTCTTCACGGTCTTGACGTCGTCGAGCGAGACAGACCCGAGGCCGAAGACGCGATGCGGCGAGAGGGCTGCCCCATACGGCCCCCTGGGAGCCTTCACCGCGGGCCTTTCGATCACGTGGTCCTCTGCGGCCCCGAACCGGATCCGCATCCGGGACATCACCCGGCTGATCCGGCTGCTGCCCGGCATCCCGAAGGCCGCAACCGCCATGTCGACATGCGGCACCACGGTGGCCAGGCGGTCCGCGATGTTGAGCGGCGCCCTGGGTACTCCCTTCGCCCACATCACAAGGAGGTCCTTGCCGTCGGGAGCTGATGCTTCACTGAAATCTTCCGGTTCACCGACCTCCCGTGGTTCCGGAGTGATGTCGTATAGCGCGGTCAGGATCTCGCTGCCGGACATCCCGTCGATTGCCGCGTGATGTGACTTCGAAAGCAGGGCGACACGCCCTCCCTCGAGTCCGTGGATCAGGTAGATCTCCCAGAGTGGACGCGATCGGTCCAGCCGCCGGGAATAGATCCGGC
>JAEYSQ010000199.1 GCA_023434465.1 Actinomycetes bacterium | reverse complement strand
CTTCAGGGCAATGTCTGAACGAGACCTTTTTTCGAACTTCGCCCGGATGCGCCGGGAGATGGACGAGATGCTGAGCGGCACCTGGGGCCGAGCCACCTACATAAGCCGGCGGGCGAGCGGCTTTTCTCCCAACGTCGACGTCTATTACAGCGGCGACCCCCAGCGTGCGGTTGTCAAATGCGACCTGGCCGGTATCGACCTCGCCTCGGTGGGGATCGAGGTCAGTGGTCGCCAGCTGACGATCCTCGGTGAGCGGCCGGTCCAGGAGACCGAAGGACGCGTTTACCAGCAGGTCGAGATTCCGACCGGTCCGTTCCGCCATGTGGTCGAACTTCAGGTTGACGTCGATTCGGAAAAGGCGACCGCCACCTATGACGACGGGGTACTGAGGGTCGAGTTGCCGCTGCGCGACGAGAATGAAGTGACCAGGCAGGTTCCGGTTGGGCGGGCCCGAAAGAGGCGCGAGATCGATGGCTGATACGGGGGGCACCGTGCCGGTGATCGAAGTCGTCGACGGAACCGACGACGAAGTCGACGAGCTGCTGGCCGGTCAGAAGGATCTGCCCGAGGCGATGCCCGTCCTGCCGCTGCGGGACACGGTCGCCTACCCGGACACCCTGGCGCCGCTCGGAGTCGGTCAGGAACGTTCGATCAAGCTGGTCGACGATGTCCTGGCCGGTAACCGGATGCTGGTCATGGTCGCCTCGCGCGATCCCGAGGAGGACACGCCGAGCCCCGACCAGCTCCACGAGGTCGGGGTGGTCGGCGTGGTCACCCGGATGCTGAAGGTTCCCGACGGCACGATCAGGATCCTGGTCCAGGGCAGCCAACGGGTCAGGCTCGGCGATTACGTAGCCGAGAAGCCTTATCTGGTCGCCCGGATCACCGAGATGCCGGACATCGTCGAGGAGTCACCCGAACTCGAGGCCTTGGCCCGCAACGTCCAGAAGACTTTCTCCGAGATCATCGAGCAGATCCCGTACCTTCCCGAGGAGCTGCAGCTGGCGGTCACCAACGTCGACGAGCCCTCGGCACTCTCGCACCTGATCGCCGGGGCGCTTCGCATCTCGACCGAGGAGAAGCAGCTGCTGCTCGAGGAGGTCGACGTCGCCAGGCGGCTGCGGATGCTCTCCGAGATCCTCGCCCGGGAACTCGAGGTGATTCAGCTCGGTTCCCAGATCCAGTCCGAAGTGCAGTCTTCGATCGACAAGGGCCAGCGGGAGTACTTCCTGCGCGAGCAACTCAAGGCGATCCAGGCGGAACTCGGAGAGGCGGACGAACAAGCCGCGGAGATCAACGAGCTGCGAGAAAGAATCGAGGCGGCTCAGCTGCCGGAGCACGCCCACCAGGCCGCGGAACGCGAACTCTCCCGACTGGAGAAGTTGCCCCCGGCCGCGGCCGAGCACGGGGTGATCCGCACCTACCTCGAATGGCTGGTCGAGCTCCCCTGGTCGAAGGAAACCGAGGACAACCTCGATATCGAGCACGCCCGCGAGGTGCTCGACGCCGACCACTACGACATGGAGAAGATCAAGGACCGCATTCTCGAGTACCTCGCGGTTCGCAAGCTGAACCCGGATTCACCAGGTCCGATCCTCTGTTTCGTCGGGCCGCCCGGAGTGGGCAAGACCAGCCTCGGCCAGTCGATCGCCCGGGCACTCGGTCGCGAGTTCGAACGCATTTCGGTCGGTGGCGTCCGGGACGAGGCGGAGATCCGAGGCCACCGTCGAACCTACATCGGGGCGATGCCCGGCACGATCGTGCGGGCGCTCCGCGACGCGGGCTCGAAGAATCCGGTCTTCATGATCGACGAGATCGACAAGATGGGGTCGGATTTCCGGGGCGATCCTTCCTCCGCCATGCTCGAGGTTCTCGACCCGGCCCAGAACGAGTCGTTCCGCGACCATTACCTCGACATGCCGTTCGATCTCTCGGACGTCATGTTCATCGCCACTGCCAACGTGCTCGACACGATTCCCGGTCCGCTTCGCGACCGGATGGAAATCATCCAGCTGGCCGGGTACACGGTTGACGAGAAGCGCCACATCGCCCGCCGCTACCTGGTGCCCCGTCAGATCCGCGACAACGGGCTCAAACCTTCCCAGATCTCTTTTACCGACCCGGCCCTAACCGCGATCATCGAGGAGTACACCCGTGAAGCCGGCGTCCGGAACCTGGAACGGGAGATCGGCACGGTCTGTCGCAAGGTGGCGCGATCAGTCGCCGAGAAGCCCGGCAAGGCGAAGAAGGTCAAGGTTTCCGGCAAGAAGGTCCGTGAAATGCTCGGACGCCGGCGGGTGTTTTCGGAGACCCGGCGGCGAACCAGAGTTCCGGGAGTCTCGACCGGACTGGCCTGGACTCCGACCGGCGGTGACGTGCTCTTCATCGAGGCTACCGCGATGCCCGGCTCCGGCAAGCTGGTGATCACCGGCCAGCTCGGTGACGTGATGCGGGAATCCGCACAGGCGGCGCTTTCCTACGTGCGGGCGAACTCCCACGATCTCGCTCCCGGCCTTGACGACCAGTGGTTTGCGACGCATGACCTTCACATCCACGTTCCGGCCGGGGCGGTCCCGAAGGATGGCCCGTCCGCCGGGGTCGCGATCACTGTGGCGCTGGTCTCGCTGATCACCGGCCGCCCGGTGCGAAACGACGTGGCGATGACCGGTGAGGTGACCTTGACCGGCCAGGTCCTGCCGATCGGCGGCGTCAAGGAGAAATCCCTGGCGGCCCAGCGGGCCGGAATCAAGATCGTGATCCTGCCCGGCCGCAACGAGGGCGACGTCGAGGAAATCCCGGAGGAGGAAAGGGCAGTGGTCGAGTTTCGCTACGCCGACAAGGTCGGTGAAGCGCTTGCGGTCGCGCTGGAAGGCAATCTCAGGGTCTGAGATCGGCCTCCGATCAAAATGTTCGGTTTTCTTTGAGCCGGGGTACCGGTATCCTGAGGAAACTTCAACTGGTAACCAAGCGAGGGGTACATGGGTAACGAAAACATCTCAGGCAAGGCCGGTCAGGCTTATGCCACGGCGCGAGACAACCAGTACGTCCGTCGCCTGATCGAGGACGAAGAACTTCGTGCGAGCATCATCGCCGCGGCTCTGGCCGGGCGCAAGGCGCTTCAGCGCGTCCAGTCGAACCGCAGTTCCGCGGTCGAATCGGTGACCCAGGACAAACGGGTCAAAAAGGAGCTGCAGAGCGCTGCCGATTCCCTGCGTGACGCGGCCGACCGGATTCGCGCACCGAAAAAGAAGAAGCGCCACCCGATTCGCAATCTGCTGCTGATCGGTGCTCTCACCGGCGGCCTGGTGCTCGTCTTCAGCGAGTCGGCCCGAAAGAGCCTGCTCGACGCGATCTTCGGAGCCGAAGAGGAGTTCGTCTACACCTCGACGACCTCGACCGAAGACTCAGCCCAGACCAACGGCACCCCCGTAGCCGAGTAGTACCCCGGGGCGGGTGGCCCTTCCATAAAGGTGGGCCCACCCCGTCGCGCTGTCGCGCCGTCGGATCGGACGCCCGACCTCAGTCGGTCACCACGGTGACGCAGGTTTCAACCGTCCACGGTGCATAACCTGCGTCACCGCGCCTCACTTGGTCTCGGCGCCCCGGCCACGCTTCAATCGTTCGGCTTCCCTAGACTTTCCCGTCCTTTGGCCCGCAGGGACGACATTCGCAATGTGGCCATAGTCGCGCACGTCGACCATGGCA
>JAEYSQ010000020.1 GCA_023434465.1 Actinomycetes bacterium | reverse complement strand
CTGGCGCCTCGTCGCGCTGCTTCACGCGAACTGCACCGCGGCCCAGGTCAGCGTCAACCCGGACTGCGACCGCTGGCGGGAGAACGCGCTCGCGAGGATCAAGAAAGAGCGGCCGGGCCTCGTGGTCGTGGCTAGCAACACCGGTCCCAATATGACCGTACAAAGCGGCGGAGAGACTTTGGACCGCGAGGCAGCCGAACCGCTTCTCGAGAGCGGCATGGCGAAGACTTTCCGTGATCTGGGGCAGGCCGGCGCAGAGGTCACCCTGATTCAGGACATGGCCATGTCGAAGGATTACCTGCCGTCCGAGTGCGTGGCGGAGAACCGGAGCGATCCGGCCAAGTGCACCTTCGTGATGGACCGGCCGCCCGCCCTGGCCTATGACCTGAAGGCGGCAGAAGAGGTCGGAGGGATCGAGGTGATCGACCCGCTGGAGAGGATCTGTCCCGGGTATGTCTGTGACCCGGTCCACGGCAACTACCTGAAGTTCCGTGACCGTTTCCACATCACCGCGACCTACTCGAAGCTGCTGGCGCCGTGGCTCGACCAGGCACTCCAGAACCCGTGGTGATCCGGGGACGAATGAACTGCGCGGGCGCCATCCTCCTGACGCTCGTCTGTGCCGGTCTATTCGTTGCGACCGGTCAGGCGGAGGCCCGGTTCCTGCCCGGTCTCAACAAGGTCAAGGCCGACAAGGGCGAGGTCTACCGCAAGGGCTGCTTGATGGGGCATGCCCGGATCCGCTCGGGAGCCTGTCGTTTCGGGGATCTGAGGTCGGAAAAGAAGGTGGTGCTGTTCGGCGACTCACACGCGATGCAGTGGGGGCCGGGCCTGATCCGCCTCGCAAAGAAGAAGGGCTGGCAGGTGATCGCCCTGACCCGGGCAAGTTGTCCGCCGGCGCTGGTTCACATCGACTACTACTGCGACACCTGGCGCCGCAACTCGCTGCGCCGGATTCGGTTGATGCGCCCCGGCCTGGTCGTGGTCGGCTCGGCCGCCAACAGCGAGGCTTACGAGGTGCTTGTCGGCGGGGCGGAAATCAGCCGCAGCGCGAGCGAGCCCCATCTGCTGCACGGCATGACCGGCACACTTCGCCGCCTTCGCCGCTGGTCAAGAAAGACGGTGGTGCTGCGGGACCAGGCGGTGACGCCGTTCAGCGTGACCGCCTGCCTTCGAGTCAACCAGCGTCGTCCGGGTCGCTGCGGATTCCGGCCGGTCCGGCCTCGTGCCTTCGCTTACGATTTCAAGGCCGCCCGCCGGGTTCGGGGGGTTCCGGTGATCGATCCCCAGCCGATGCTCTGCCCGGACGGTTGGTGTCGCGCCGTCTACCGCGACTATCTGGTCTACCGCAACCACGGCCACCTCAGCGCCAGCTTCACCCGTGAGCGCTACCGGTGGCTGGGGCACAAGCTCGGCGATCCCTGGCGCTGAGCGAAAGAGCGGATTCCGGCTACCGGCGGCCGGCCTTCGCCTTGTAGGTGACCTGCATGCGGTTGCGGAGATCGATCTTGACCGGCTGGTTGATCGGCGGGCTCGGGGCCGTGTAACGGACTCCGGGCTGGGGAGTCGTACCGGGACCACCGGGGTTGTACATCGGGCTGTACTTGCCGGTCCCCGGCAGTCGCAGAAGCCGGATGTGCCGTACGGCCGAAGACGTCCCGTTGAGGATCACGTCGATCTGGTTGTCGTGATCTTCCTGGTAGCACTGGTCGTACGAGCCCTGTTTCTTTCCGAGCTCGGCCAGTCCGACAACCCGCAGCCATCCCTTGCCGATCCGGTAGGTCCGGCCCCGCTTTTTGATGACGACCTTCCTGCCGCTGGGCGCCCGGGCAACCAGCTGGAAGTAACGCTCGAACTCGTTCGGACGAACCCCGCGGATGCCGTCGGGCGAAAAGCCCCCGGTGGTCAGCATCCGCAGCCGGAACTTTGCCCGCTTGCCGTAGAAGGTGCGGCCGTCGTTGGGCATGTTCCCGGCGAAGATGGCGGGCGCCGATTCACCCAGGGTCGACATCCTGGTGAGCTTGGCCGCAGTCAGCTGCGGTCCGGGGCGCTCGGAAGGCTTCGAGTAGTCGTCGTAGGGGCTCTTGGTCGGCGTCGAATGCATGCCGACCGCGCTGACCATGCGCCGCTTCCCCTTGCGGCTCTTGCCGACCAGGGTCAGCGGGGTGTCATCCCCGGCCACGACCTCGATCCGGGTCGGGAAGACCTGGTTCGGATCGCTGGCCGGAAGGTTGTTGCCGAACTCCCCGACCAGGACGACGGTGCTGCGCTCGTTGTACTCGAAGTTCGGATTGAGAGCGGCACCCTCGGGCACCACCTGTTCGCCGTTTGACTTGGTGACCAGGAAGTCGGTCGGGTCGACGCTGCTCGGCAGAACCGGCCAGCTGAACTCGAGCGGCATCCCGTCGCCGTAGTCGACCGGCCAACCGTAGGCGAAGGCGATACCGGTCGGCGAGGCGGCTGAAGAGTAGTCGCCGAGCACGGGTTCGGCCGAGCATTCGAGATCATCCAGCCAGGCACCATCGACGTCGAGCACCGCCTGCCTCGCCTCTTCGAGAGTCGGGTTGCCGTCGAGGCCGGGCACGCCGAGAATCGCGTTGAACCCCATGCCGCCGGCCAGCATCTGCGGTTTCCAGGTCCACATGTCGGCTCCGACCAGGACGTCCTTCTTCAGCAGTTGGCTCGATTTGGTCGGATCTTCGGCCGAGGCGGCCGTCGGCGCGAGGAAAGCGAGGATTCCCAGACAGACGGTCGCTGCAACGGTCACCACCCGGTTCATGTTTACTGCTCCAGCTTTCCTCATGAGCGGAACATACCACATAGTTGACGCGCGTCAACTTAAGCGTCGGGTCCTCGGGGTTTCGATACGAAACGGTTGCCGGTGATGAAGTAGCGCCGGGTAAGCCCGGCTGCCTTGGTGATGCCGATCCTGGTGGTTCGGGTGATCGACTCCCCGGGGTCGAGCCCGGCCTCCAGCAGTCTAAGCGGCCCTCGGTTCAGGTCGTGACCGTTGAATTCGGCGCCGATGCCAAGGGCCTGACAAAGCTTGGCCGGACCGTTGGTCACGTTGACCCCGTTCATGCCCCGGTTGAACTCCATGAGCTCAAGGCCCTCGACGGGCTCCCCGGCCCGGAGGAGCGCGGCGGACCCGAAGCCGACCGGGCCGCTCACCACGTTGCAGCAGTAGTGCATGCCGTAGGTGAAGTAGACGTAGAGCCGGCCGGCCTCGCCGAACATGACTTCGTTGCGCGGAGTCTCACCACGGAACGAGTGGGCTGCCGCATCGTCCTGGTCGTAAGCCTCGGTCTCGACGATCCGGACCAGCAGCCGCTGTCCATCCACTGATCGCTCGAGAAAACAGCCGAGCAGCCGTTGCGCGACGGTCTCGGCATCACCGGCAAGAAAGTCGGGGAATCTCACCGCCGCGAGTCTAGCCGGGCCGGGAACCCGCTCCGCCCGCCGGACCGGTCAGATTCCCTGCCGGCCGATCACCTTTCCGGACCGGTTCAGGGCGGTGATCCGGACCGGATCGAGTTTGCCATCGAAGAACCGGTCAAAGAACCGGTACGCCTTGATCCAGGGGAAGCGCTTCCGCACCGGCAGAGGAGCCGCAACCGGTCTGAACTTCAATCTTTCACCGGACTTCATCGTGATCACCAGGTGTCGGGTTCGCCAGGAGGCGAAACCGGAAACTCCCGACTCCTCGCTGTCACCGAGGCCGGAACCCGGAACCGCCAGAAGTGCTGGCAGCCGGCCGGCGGGGAGCGGTCCGATCGATGCTCCGAAGCCGTCGACATCGCCGTTGCTGTAATTGACCGGACCCCTGGTCCCGGTCGGGAGGTAACCCCACTCGACGGTGAAGTTCCTCCGTCCATGCTTGACCAGCCAGATCCGCCACTTGGTGCCACCTTCGCTGACCCCCTTGGCCAGGGTCGGTCCGTTCCAGGACCCGCAGCCACAGGCGGTTGCCGTCATCGGAGAAGCAATTCCGATCGCTCCCAAAATCAGGAGCAGCGCTACCCCCGAAATCAACCTGATCTTCACCAGTCCCCCTTCTCCCTCGACATTGCCGAAAGCGTCCCCGCTGACAGAGCCGCAAACCCGGTTGACGGACGGAGAGCGGAGGGGGAGGGATTCGAACCCTCGATACGCCGTAAGACGCATGCTGGTTTTCAAGACCAGTGCATTCAACCGCTCTGCCACCCCTCCGGACCTCGATGAGGCTCGACGATTCTGACAGGCGCGGCCCGGTCGGTGCCAGTCGCGGGAATCACGGGAAGTGAGATCCGAGAAATCGTTCATATAGAACGAAAATGCCGATCTCGCCGTCGGACCTCGTGGCTTGGGGCTCGGCGAGGTTCGCCGGGAACGCCGGCCCGCGGCGTGGAGGCGTGGCTGCGGGGGTGGGCTAGAAGATGAGGAGCAGGGAGCCGGCCACGAGGAGGAGGATGAGGATGATCACGGTGGCCTGGATCATCGGACCGGACATCAGGACATCCGGCTTGCCGTCGGCGTCGTTGCTTACTCCGAGCTCCTCCATCTCCTGGCGGATCTCTTCCTCGGTCTCTACGTCTCCCGGCTTGCTCATGCTCCAACTATTCCACGGTCGCCCGGGAAGCGGCACCCACGGATGCCTGGGACGCGGCAAAGAGCGCAGAAACGTCTCATGCGGGGGGCCTTCCCGGACGATTCGTCAAACCGGATTCGCTCGGGACGCCTGTCAGGATGGTGGTGTGCGCCGCCTGCTCGTCCTTGCCTGTGCCGTCGTCTTCCTTGACGTCACCTTCTTTTCGGTGCTGACGCCGTTGCTTCCGAGCTACCAGTCCGACCACGACCTCTCGGACGGTTCGGCCGGCATCCTTGCCGGATCGTTCGCGATCGGTGCTTTCGTCTTCGCGATCCCGGCCGGCTGGCTGGTCGCCCGGATCGGGGCGCGACCGACCGTGATTGTCGGTCTGATCGGGATCGGCATCTTCAGTCCCCTGTTCGGTTTTGCCGAGAACATCGTGCTGCTTGACCTGCTCCGCTTCCTGCAGGGTGGTGTCGGGGCGTTCATGTGGGCCGGCGCGATCGCCTGGGTCGTGGTCGCGGCACCGCCCGGACGCCGGGGCGAGATGCTCGGCATCGTGATCGCCGCCGCCGTGGCCGGCGAACTGCTCGGGGCGCCGCTCGGCGCGCTCGCGCACGAAGTCGGAACCGAGATCGTTTTCGGGACCGTCCTGATCTTCGCCGTAATCCTCGTCGGGCTGGCGCTCGGCATTCCCGGCGCGACCGACATCGAGGCTCAGCCGCTCTCCGACGCCTGGCGACGGATTCGCAGCTCCGAGGTCCCCAGCGGGGTGGTGATGCTGGCCGCCCCCTCGGTCGCTTTCGGTCTGGCCGTCGTGATCGGCCCTCTCCACATGGACGATCTGGGTGCTTCACCGCTTCTGATCGCGGCCGCCTTCGCCGCCGGTTCGGTCATCGAACTGATCGTCGGACCCCTGATCGGCCGGATCAGCGACCGGGTCGGCCGCACCCTGCCCTACCTGGTCGGGGTCGGGACCATGACCGTGGCGGTGATCGGGCTGGGAATCTTCGGGCTGTTGCCGCTCATGTTCGCGACCGTGATGATGCTCGCCTTTGGTGCCGGGATGGCGTTCACCCCGGCCAGCACTCTGGTGACTGATCAGGCGACCGCCTCCGGGGTAAACCAGGGCTACGCATCCGGCTTCTCGAACATGGCCTGGGGAGGCGGACAGGCGCTGGGTGCGGCGGGGGGTGGCGCGCTGGCCGGGGCAGCCGGATACCTTCTGCCCTGTCTGGTTACCGCGGTGCTGCTCGTCGCGGTGGGAATCCTGGCCCGTTCACTTGGCACCGGGCCACCGGTAATCGCAG
>JAEYSQ010000263.1 GCA_023434465.1 Actinomycetes bacterium | reverse complement strand
CGGCACCGCGCCAATGCAGAGCCTGGATCGGTCCCTTGTCCTCGATCCGGATCTTCGCGGTGACCCAGAACGGGTTGTCGTTGTCGCGGATGAAGTTCTTCGCCCGCTCGGCTTCCTCGCCTTCGATCACCACGGTCGGCCGGTCCATGCCCGGCGTGATGTAGCTCAGACCGTGATTACCGAAGTAGGTGATCTTCTCGGCTCCGACCATCTTCCGCGCCGCCGGCGAGGGACGGCCGGTCACGCAGGCGACCAGTGACAGGTGATCGGCCAGAGTCTCGAGGCTTTCCCGGGCTCGGGCCGGCACCCGGGCCTGGTCGGGCCGGTCGACGATCCGGCACAGCGTGCCGTCAACATCGCTCATGAGCGCAGACTTCGAAGGGTCTTCGAGGAGAATCGAGAGCGGAGAGTCCGGGCTGGTCATAGCCGAGAGAGTATCCGGAACCCCCGTCCGCACCTTCTAGTATCGCGCTGTGACCGCTGAGCGCATATGGGGATTGGCCCTGGTCGGCACTCTGGCCGGTGCGTTCAGCGGGCTCTTCGGGGTCGGTGGCGGCACCGTGATCGTGCCGATGTTGATCGCGCTTTACGCCTACGGGGATCGCCTCGCGACCGGGACCAGCCTCGCCGCGATTATCCTGATCGCGATCCTTGCGGCCGCCATGCACGGCGGGATTTACGGCAACGTCGACATCGAGACCGGACTGATCCTGGTCGGCCCGGCGATCCTCGGGGTGATAGCCGGCACCGCGATCCAGCAACGGATCCCCGAGAAGGCCGTCTCGCTCATCTTCGCCCTGATCCTGATCGGGGTTGCGATCGACATGGTGTTCGGCTGATGGACATCGCGATCGCCTGTGTGATCTGCCTGCTCGGTGGCGTCGTCGCCGGTCTGATCGGAGTCGGAGGCGGGGTTGTGTTCGTGCCGGCGATGACGATCTTCCTGACCAAAGGACAGGTCGAGGCCGAGGCCACCTCGCTGTTGATGATCGCCCTGGTTTCGGTGGTCGGCACCTGGCGCCAGATCGGTTACGGCAACGTGAACCTGAAGGACGCCGCGGTGATCGGACTGCTCTCCCCGGTCGGGGTACTGGTCGGAGTGGTGGCCGCCAACTCGGTGCCCGAGCGGGCGCTCCGGATCGGTTTCGCGATTCTCGCGCTGTACATGGCGTGGCGGCTGCTGAAGCGAGTCTTCCAGAGCGACCCCCCGGCTCCGGAGCCCGAGATCGCGGCCCCCGAGAAACCATGAAGCCGGGCATCCGTCCGCGTGGCGGCCCCTTCATCCCGGTCTCCGAGATCACCCTGCGAGCGTCCCGATCTTCCGGCCCCGGCGGCCAGCACGCGAACGTGACCGCCTCGCGGATCGAAGCGGTCTTCGAGGTGGAATCCTCGCTTGCCCTCGACCCGGGTCAGAAAGCGAGGATCGTCCGCAAGCTCGGGCCCGTGGTCACCGCGGTCAGTCAGGACGCCCGATCCCAGACCCGCAACCGGGACCTCGCCCTGGAACGGCTGGAAACGAAGCTGGCGGGCGCCCTGGAAGTGCGGCGCAGGCGCCGGCCGACCCGGCCGACCCGGGCCTCGAAGAAGCGGCGTCTCGATTCGAAGCGCCGCCATTCCGAGAAAAAACAGACCCGGCGGAAGCCGGATCCCGGCTCCGACTGATCAGCCCTGGACCGGAACCGCGATCAGCTTCAACTGGGTGGCCGCCCCGTTTCCATCCATAGCGACGCAGCGCAGCTCAATTTTGCCTTCAACGTCGGCCACAGCCATCATCGCCAGATTGACGGTGTCATTCGTGTTCACCTCAGCGATCCCGGTGTCGACGCCATGAGTGTCGTCGGTCCAGATCGTGCAATCAAGCATGTTGCTCGATTCCGTATGCGACCAGATGTTGGCTTTGGCGGAGAGCATGTAGGTGCCAGCCGGAACGTCCAGAGTCAGTGGAACCTTGTACTCCCCGGCCGGCAGCGAGAGATCGTAGGCCTCACCGTAGTAGGGGTCGACGACGCCGTCCGCACCAGCCGGCCCGGCGGCCCCGGTCGCTCCCTTGGCTCCGGCTGGGCCTTTCGCACCCTTTAGTGACTTCACGGTCGCCGGAGCGAGCTTCGACTTGGTGATCGTCTTGTTCTTGATCTGCTTCGCGGTGATCGTGCCCGGCTTGATCTTCTTGCCGTTGATCAGGCCGGAGGCGGCGGTGGCGCTGCCTCCGATCACGACGAACAGTGCGATCGCAGCGACGACTGTGCTGACCTTGAGGTCCTTCATGCGGCTCCCTTGCTTGGTTTTTCCCTGCCCGCCCTGGAGCCGTCGAGCGGCCGTGCTGGCAATTTCGAAGAGAAGATTGTCAGAACCCGGCGCTTGAGTCCGACCCGGTCTGAGCATCCTGTCCATCACCTAATCTGAGAGGTTCATGATCTTCGTCGGACTCATCGCAGGAATCGCCATCGGGGCGCTCGCCGTTTACGTCTTCGTCGGCCGCAGGTCGGGCGAAAGCGAACTCGAGGTGCGGGCACTCAGGGGCGAGCTCCTCCACAAGGAAGACCTGCTTCGCACCAAAGAGGAACTCCACGCCCGGCAGATCGCGACGATGGAAGCTGACGAGGAGCGGCTGCGGGAGCAGATGACCGCGATCTCGAACAACGTCCTCAAGCAGACCTCTCAACAGTTGGCCGAACAGATCACCCGGGAACAGAAGCTGGAGCGCGAGCGGGCCAGAAACGAACTGGAAAAGCGAACCGTGGAGATCAAGACGGCGGTCGACCCGGTGGCGGAGAAGCTGACCGAGATGCACAAGACGGTCACGGAACTGGAGAAGG
>JAEYSQ010000252.1 GCA_023434465.1 Actinomycetes bacterium | reverse complement strand
GTGCAGGTTGCCGGCCGAGGCGTGGCCGGCCACTCCGGCGAGGAACCCGTGCTCGGCCAGCAGGCCGCGCAGCTCGACCGCAGCTTCGGCGATCCGGGCGGGCGGCACGCACACGTCCTCGATGATCAGCGCCGTGCCGGGCAGGCGCATCTTGCCGATCAGGCCGTGCAGGCCCTCGCGCACCTTCCAGTTGGTCTCGATCGATTCTTCTTCGCTGCTGAACTTCACCGGGAGGATCAGCTTGTCGGCGTCGACGATCTCGAGTGCCTTCTTCTCCTGGGCATCGAGGCTGGCCTGGTCCGCTCCGCCGAACTCGACCAGCAGGGCGGCCGATTCGGGGTCGATGTCACGGAAATATTCGGGCGCTCCCGGCATGTTCCAGCCGGCGGTGATCAGGGCCGGGGCGACCATCAGCTCGACCGCGGTTGCGCCGGCCGCGACCAGTTCGGGAACCGGCTCGACCGCGGTTTCGATGTCGGGGAAATGAAGCCAGGCGGTGGTGGTGACGACCGGCAACTCGACCGTCTCGAAGGTGACGCTGGCAACGAAGGCGAGGGTGCCTTCCGAACCGATGATGAGCCGGCGGAAGATCTCCAGTGGAGTCTCGCCGTCAAGGAAAGCGCAAAGCCGGTAGCCGGTCGTGTTCTTGATCTCGAACTTGTGCCGGATTCGCTCGACGAACTCCCGGTCGGCGAGGATCTCCTCCCGGATCTTCATCAGGCCTTCGGCCAGCTCCGGTTCCTTCGCCGCGAACTCTTCCTCGGCGCCTTCGGCCTCGGTGTTGATCAGGGTGCCGGAGGGCAGCACGAAAGTCATGCCGGTGACCGTCTGGTACGAGTCATGGGTGACTCCGCAACGCATGCCGCCCGAGTTGTTGACGACCACCCCGCCGACCGTGGCGATGTCGGTCGAGGCGGGGTCCGGGCCGAGTTTCCGGCCGTAGGGGGCGAGCACCTTGTTGGCGTGGCCGAGCACGGTGCCCGGTCCGACCCGGGCCTTCAGCCCGTCCTCGAGCACTTCGACCCCGGTGAAGTGTTTGCGCACGTCGACCAGGATGCCTTCGGTCTGCCCCTGGCCGTTGAGGCTGGTTCCGCCGGAGCGGAAAGTGACCGGGATGCCTTCCTCGCGGCCGAATCCGAGAACCTTCGCCACGTCGGCGGCGTCATGGGCCATCACCACCGCTTTCGGCAACATCCTGTACGGACTCGCGTCCGAGGCGTAGCGGACCAGATCGGTCGCCCGGCCGAGCAGTTTCTCCTCGCCGACCAGCGCCACCAGCCGCGAACGGAGCGGTTCCGGGGTGCCGCCCGCCACCCAGTCGGGGGCACGGTCAGCCGCCGGTTCGCTCTCATCCGGGGTGATCTTCAGTACATCCGGTTCGAGCAGCGGCATCGGTGGCTCCCCCTCAGGGCAGTAGTGGGTCTAGAAAAGCGACATTCCCGGCTGGACCGGTATCTCGACCAGGCGTGGCTTCGAGTCGGCGATCGCCTCTTTCAGCGCAGCTTCGACTTCTTCAGCGCTCTCGGCGGTCCTGCTTTCGATCCCGTAACCCTCGGCGATCTTTGCGGTCTCCAGGGCCGGCAGGTCGAGACCGGGCGCATCGGAAACTCCTTCCACCTCGGCGAACCATTTGAGGATCCCGTATTCCTCGTTGCGGAGGATCAGGAAGGTGACCGGGATGTCATAGGCGGCCGCGGTCCAGAAGGCAGTCACCGCGTACTGGACCGAACCTTCGCCGAGTACGCAGACGACCGGACGATCTTCGGCGTACTGGATCCCGACCGCGGCCGAGAGGCCGAATCCGAGACCCCCGCCCGCCCCGAAGAAGTAACTGTTCGGTTTCGAGATCCGCAGCTGGTTGCGGAGCGCCATGGTCGAGGTCGGGGCTTCGAGCACGACCACCGCGTCCTCCGGGATCACCTGCCCCAGCGTGTTCATAACGGTCGAAGGATTGAGCGGATCGGTCTCGTCCATTCTCACCGGCCCGGGCCAGGCCTCGATCGGGGCCCGGTCGGTTCCTTCGAGCTCGGCATTCAGCGCGGTCAGGGCGAGCTTGACATCGGAGATGATCGCCTCGCCCATCGGGGCCCGGGCAGCCTCATCCGGATCCGAGGTGATCTGGACCAGCTGCGTGTTCTCGCCGAGCAGGGGGCCGGGCAGGTAGGGGTAGTACGGGAAGACGGAGGAACCGACGACCAGAACGAGATCGTGGTCCTTGAGCGTCTCGCCGACCGGCTGGATCGCCGGCGGCAGCACTCCCCGCCAGTGAGGGTGGCTCTCCGGGAACCCGAGCCGGCCGCCTCCGGTCGCCGGTGAGGCCCAGACCGGGAGGTTCTGGCTCTCGGCGAGCGCGATCGCCTCCTGCCAGGCGTCGGCTGCGTCGATGTCCGGGCCGGCGACCAGGACCGGGTTCTTCGCGGCCTTGAGGCGGGCGGCGAGATCGTCGATCGCCGCGGGGTCAGCTCCGCTGCGACTCGTGACAGCGCGGTCGAGCACGTGTTGGGCCTCGACCGCGTCCATCTCGACTTCCCAGTCGTCCATCGGGATCGACACCATGACCGGTCCCATCGGAGGGGTCGCGGCAAGGTGGATCGCGTGGGCGAGAGCGAGCGGAACGTCCTCGGCCCGCGGTGGCTCGTAGGAGTACTTGACGAACGGATCCGGAACCCGGATCGCGTCGCGGTTGGTCAGGTTCGCCTGCATCGTCACCTGGGCGCGAACCTGCTGGCCGACCGTCACCACTACCGGCGAGTGGTTCGCCTGCGCGTTGAACAGGGCGCCGACCGCGTTGCCGAGACCGGGTGCGGTGTGAAGGTTGACCAGAGTCGGCTTGCGGGTCACCTGGGCATGACCGTCTGCCATGCCGACGACTGCCGCCTCCTGGAGCCCCAGCACGTACTTGAAGTCGGCCGGGTATTCAGCCAGCATCGGTAGCTCGGTCGAACCGGGATTGCCGAAAATCGTGTCCATCCCAAGCTTGCGGAACAGGTCGAAAGTGACTTCACGCACGGTAGGCATGGCCGCAGACTATCGGTGATCGAAAGGTGAACGGGCCGGTACGGGAGCAAGCCGCAACGCTTCGGCCTGTCAGGATTGGGTCGTGCGCAAGTCCCTGTCTCTGGCCCTGATCCTTCCCGCCCTCGCCATCCTCTACGCCGGTTGTGGCAGCGGCGCCAAGCTTCCCACCCCGCCGGCCTGTCAGAGCACCCCGGAGATCTGGCTGACCGCCCTCGCCGACGCTCCCGATCAGGTGCTGATCGAGGGGGACGCGCCGATCAGCACCTGCCTGCCGTCGGACCAGTCGGCCGCTCAGCAGGAAGAGATCGGTCGAACCGCGGTCGAAGTGGGAACACGGCTTTCGGCTTTCACCAAGGCTGACGGCGACGAAGGTGACTTCGAGAGCTCGATCGAGGCGGCGCTGATGGCCGGCTACCTGGTCGGGGCCCTGGAGAAGGGTGCCGGGGAGACCGAAGGTATTCACTCGACGCTCGTCGACCGAGTCAAGTCCGCCGCCACCAACGGTCTCGACGGGGCCAGCCCGAAGATCCGCGCCACCTACAACACCGGTTACGAAGCGGGGCTCGACAAAGGCTGAGCCGGCCCCGCCTTCGCGGTAGGGGACTGAAAGACTGTCTTCGGCAATCAGTCAGTTCCACACGGAAGGCATTGAAGTGAGCGAGCAACTCTGGGGTGGGGAAACCACCAAGGCGATTGACAACTTCCCCGTTTCCGGCGAGACGATTCCGCCTTCGCTGGTCAAGTGGCTGGGTCTGATCAAGGCGAACGCCGCCCGCGCCAACGCCGACCTCGGCCTGCTCGACGCCGATATCGCCGAGAGGATCGCTGCGGCCGGCGACAAGGTCGGTGCCGGCGAGTACGACGACCAGTTCCCGATCGACATCTTCCAGACCGGCTCCGGCACCTCTTCGAACATGAACACCAACGAGGTGATCGCAACTCTCGCCGGTGAGGGCGTCCACCAGAACGACCACGTGAACATGGGCCAGTCGTCGAACGACGTGTTCCCCTCCGCGGTCCATCTCGCCGCCCTCGACCAGGTGACCAACGACCTCCTGCCGGCGATGGAGAAGCTCGCCGTGGCGCTCAGTGCGAAGGCCGAAGAGTTCAAGGACGTGGTCAAGGCCGGCCGCACCCACCTGATGGACGCGGTTCCGGTCACCCTCGGTCAGGAGTTCGGCGGTTACGCCTCCCAGGTCCGGCACGGCATCGACCGGGTCTCCGCCACCCTCGACCGGGTCGGCC
>JAEYSQ010000247.1 GCA_023434465.1 Actinomycetes bacterium | reverse complement strand
CCGGAGACCACCTCCGAGAAGGGACCGAGCAGCGCCAGAGCCGCGCCGGCTCCGGCGAGCATCTGGCCGACCAGCGCCGGCCGATGATCCTCCGGCCGCGGTGGACTAGAGGTCGAGGTCGAAACTGGCGGGACCGTCTTCACCCTCGATGATCAGCCGAACCGGGCGTTCCTCGGCTGACTGACGGTCGATCAGGTAGAGCAGCATCGAGGCTTCGATCGGACCGACCTGGGCGGTCGAATCGATCTTTGGCATGTTGTCCTTGGCCTCGATCGTCGCCCCGGGCTCGAGCGCGTAGATGCTTTCACTCGGAACGTTGGCGTACTCCCGCCCGCTGGTCGTGCGGATCTTGAAACTGTCGGGAATCTGGTGCGCCTCGTCACTGTCGTTGTGGACCTTGACGAAAACGCCGATCCACATCTTCTCCGACGGCGCCTGCTGCTTGCCGACGAGGTACTCGGCGTCCTCGACGTCGTTGATGTTGAGCGGCCGGGTGAAGAGCACGTTGTACGTGAGAGGACCGAGTTCAACCGGTTCGCCCTCGACCAGGCCCTCCTTCTCCTCGTGACCGCCACCACAGGCGGCCAGCGTCAATCCGGAGATCGCGACTATGAGGGCCAGGACGAGGCCACGGAACAGGTTGCTCTTCGAAATTCTTTCCATCGCTGCGGGAGTCTATTCGGCCTTATCGGGACGTGCTGAGAGACTCCTAGGCGACGCCGGTCGCGTGGCGATTGCCTCCCGCCACCGGCACGTCGACTCTCTCTTCGCGGCCCGACTCGACCGCCTCGCGCAGCCGCCGACCGGCTTTGTCGAGGCGGCGCCGGTGCCAGCCGGCCCCGCCTGAAAGCCGGTCGTGGGCCTTCGAAAACCCGGACGGAACCGTCCAGTAGGTGATGCGGACCCGGGTCACGCCGGTCGCCGTCTCCTCGAGCTCCCACTCGGTACCGGTGCGGGTTCTGTTGTAGCTCCCCGTCACGCCGCGTTCGGCAATCCTTCGCGGCGGGTCGGCCTCGGTAATCGCCGAGTCGGCCCATGCCTTCTTGCGCTTGAACTGCCACCGGGCCCCAGCCCCGACTCCGCGCGATTCAAGCCGGAGCAGGCGAAAGTTTTCGACCGCGTCCCCGTAAAGGTAAGGACGGGTGTCAAAGTCCATGAGGTACTCGAAGATCTCCTCGCGGGGAGCGTCGATCGCGACTTCGGTGAAAACGGGACCCATCGGAGCGGATTCTACGACGAAGCCAGAAGGTAGGGTGTGCCGGTGTCCACGACCATCGCGATCCTCTCACAGAAGGGCGGCACCGGA
Organism: Actinomycetes bacterium; assembly: GCA_023434465.1. Classification (GTDB taxonomy): domain Bacteria; phylum Actinomycetota; class Thermoleophilia; order Solirubrobacterales; family 70-9; genus 67-14. The sequence continues at coordinate 3,470 of JAEYSQ010000247.1, read as the reverse complement.
AAAACCACGCTGACCCGATCCTTGGCGGAAGGACTGCGGCGAAGCGGGCTCTCGGTATTGGCGATCGACGCCGACCCGCAGGGCAACCTCTCCGAGTATTTCGGCATTCCGGCCGATGCTTTTCCCACCCTGGGCGAGGTGCTTGCCGGTCAGGAACGCGCGATCGACGCGCTCCACTCCGGACCGGGCGGAAGCGAAGTGATTCCCGTCAACCTCGGACAGGCCGAAGCGGAACTGATGCTGGCCGGCAAGATCGGCCGCGAGCTGACCCTGAGAAACGCCCTGCGCGAGCCAAAACGGCGTTTCGACGTGATCCTGATCGACTGCCCGCCCACCCTCGGCCTGCTTACCGTGAACGCGCTGGTGGCCGCCGACCGGGCGATCCTCTCGACCCAGGCCGAGCACTTTTCCGAGCAGGGGGCCGAACAGGCGATGGAGGTGATCGGCCTTGCCAGAGAGAATCTCAACCCTGACCTCGAGCTTCTCGGCGTGCTGCTCAACATCGCCGACATGCGCACCAACCACGCCCGCAACACGCTGGAAACGATGCGCGAGGAGTTCGGTGAACTTGTGTTCGACACCGTGATCCGGCGGTCGATCGTCTACCCCGAATCAGCCAGGGCGGCCAAGCCGATCTTCGAGTACCGCAAGAGAAAGTCGCTCGATTACGCGAATCTCACGGTCGAAGTCCTCGAACGCCTCGATTATCCTGCGGCCCTGGCCGAGGCCCGCTCCCAGCTCTCCCTGCTCGAACCGAAGTCCGGCTAGAAGCCTGGTCCGAGCAGTACGGACCAGACCAACCCGACCGAGATCGCCGTGAACGAGGCCACCGCCACGATCCGGAAGGCCGGCTTCTTTTCGTTGGCCCGGTCGAAGGCCCCGGGGAGAAAGAGCAGCGGGTTGACGACCGTTCCGAAAATCAGCAACCCTGCGAGCGCCGGCGGCGGTTCCTCGAGAACCGTGCCCAGGGCGATAAGGATCAGGCCCATCAGTATGTAATCGAGATGGATCTGGAGAACTGCCCTGGGCTGCTTGAGGCCGATCCTCTGGAAGAAATCCGGCTTCTCCTTGCGTAGCACCACCGCCCAGCCGAGCAGACCGCCGACCGCCAGCTCGATCAGACCGATCTGGATTAGCAGGTCCAACTCAGAGTTCCGGTACGTCGGCTCCGAGCGGGCTGAAGCCGACCCGCTTCACGGCCGCCCAGCCTTCGCACTTCTCTCTCAATTGCTCGACGACCCCCCCGGTTTCCTGCCAGTTGGTCCAGACGAGCACGGTCGGTCCGGCTCCGGAGATCGTCGCGCCGATCGCTCCCATCTCACCCGCCGCTTCGACGATCTCCATCGACCGGGGGAAGAGGTGACGGCGTCGCTCCTGGTGAAGCCGGTCGTGAAGGCCGATGCCGATCAGGTCGAGATCACCTCGGCTGAGGCCGAGCGCCAGGTGGGCGGCCGAAGCGGCGTTGGCCACCGCGTCGGTGATCGGGATCTGTTCCGGAATCGCTTGGCGGGCGAGACTTGTCGACACCTCGATCTCCGGAATGACGAGGATCCCCTCGAGGCCTTCGGGGGAGTCGATCACGGTCGCGGTAAGCCGGGGACCGCCGGTACATACGACGAAGCCTCCGCAGATCGCGGCTGCCACGTTGTCGGGATGGCCTTCGAGGGCGGTGGCCCGTTCGAGCAGATCCTGCCTTTCGAGTCCGAGCTCGAACAGGTGGTCGGCCGCAACCAGGCCGGCGACGATTGCGGCAGCGCTGGAACCCATGCCCCGGGCGAGCGGTACCTCGCTTCCTATCCGGAATGAAATTCCGTCGGCCGGGTGAAGAGTTTCGAAAGCCTGGACGAGGAGGTTCGAGCGATCGAGCGGCACGTCGAGCCCGTCACAGGCCACGGAGAACTCCCCGGTTTCCTTCACCTCCAGTTCGAGGTGAAGATCAAGGGCTACCGCCATCACGTCATAGCCGGGTCCGAGGTTGGCGGATGAAGCGGGAACCCGTACGAGTCGATGCCTCTCTGTCACCCCGTGAACCCTAGTTGCTAAAGATGGGTAGGTGAGTTCGTCCTCCGTTTCTTCCCCCAGTCCGCCCACCCCTGCCCTCCAGATCAAAGACCTCGTAAAGCGGTACCCGACCGGGACCGAGGCTCTGAAGGGCGTTTCGCTTGAAATCGCCGATGGTGAGTTCTTCGGTCTGCTCGGTCCCAACGGGGCCGGGAAATCGACCCTGATCCACTGCGCGACCGGGCTGGCCAGTCCGACTTCCGGCGAGATCCGGATCTTCGGGAACGACGCGGTAGGCGACTACCGGGAGGCCCGGGAGGCGGTCGGACTGGCTCCCCAGGAACTGAACGTCGACTGGTTCCTGACGGTGGAGGAGACGCTTGACTTTCACGGCGGCTACTTCGGCATGGACAAGCAGGACCGCAGGCAGCGAGTAGAAGAGCTGCTCGAATCGTTCTCCCTGGTCGACAAGAGAAACGAACGGACCAGGGAACTTTCCGGCGGCATGAAACGACGGGTGATCCTGGCCCGGGCCCTGATGCACAGGCCGCGCCTTCTGATTCTCGACGAACCGACCGCCGGGGTCGACGTCGAGCTGCGTCTGGAACTGTGGCATTACGTCAAGCAGGTCAACACCGAGGGAACCACCATCCTGCTCACCACCCACTACCTCGAGGAAGCGGAGCAGCTCTGCAGCCAGATCGCCTTCATCAACGGCGGCGAGATCGTCGACCAGGGCTCCAGCGGTGAGCTGGCCGAACGGTTCGGGGTGGGAAATCTCGAAGACGCATACCTCGAGCTGGTCGGTCGCAAGGAACTTTCCCGGGCCCACGTTGGCGCCGGCGAGGAGTCCGCATGAACCCGTCGATGATCCGCCTTGCGGCCCTGACCCGCCGCGAAGTGAACCGGTTCCTGAAAATTCCGCGGCAGACAGTTGGCGCTCCGCTGCTCGAAACCTTCCTCTACATCTCGATCTTCGGCGCCGCGCTCGGTTCCCGGGTGGGCGACCTCGACGGCGTTGATTACGTCGTCTTCGTGATCCCGGGCCTGATCATGATGGCCTTCGCCATCAACGCCTTCACCAACAACTCGTCCTCGATCCTCCAGCAGAAATTCCAGGGTGCGATCGACGATCAGCTCTCCTCCCCGGCTTCCCCGGCCCAGCTCATGTTCGCTTTCACGCTGGGCGGCTTCCTTCGCGGTCTGCTGATCTCGGTGATCACCTTCATCGCGGCCAGTCTGCTGGTCGACTTGCCGGTCGAGCACGCGTACATCCTCTTTCCGGCGCTCTTTCTGGTCGGCTGGTTTTTCGCCAGCCTCGGTGTGCTGATCGGGGTGCGGGCGGAGCAGTTCGATGACGTCTCCTTCGCGCAAACCTTCATCCTGCAGCCGCTGATCTTCCTCGGCGGGGTCTTCTACTAGGCCTCGCTCCTGCCCCTGTCACGTATACACAAGAGACGCTGCCGCCG
>JAEYSQ010000242.1 GCA_023434465.1 Actinomycetes bacterium | reverse complement strand
GGGTACACCCGAAAAAGTCCGTCGCCCTGCGGGCTTCCCCGAAGGCCTTTTTCGGATGTACCCGCGTCGGACTACCGGGGGGTCAAACCAGGGAGGCCAGGCTTTGGATTTTGTGGTTTGGGGTGATTTTTGTGTTGGGGGAGTGGGAGTCGTTGCCGGCTACGAGGATTCCGTCGAGGCCGGCGGACTGGGCGCCGCCGACGTCGGTGTCGAGCCGATCCCCGATCATCGCCACCTTCGCCCCGGCCGGCAGGTCGAGCACCCTGACTCCGGCCTCGAAGATCGGCTTCTCCGGCTTGCCGGCGAGTAGTGCCTCCCGGCCCGCAGCGGTTTCGATCGCGGCCAGAATCGATCCGGTTCCCGGCCAGAGGCCGTCTGGCATCGGCATGGTCGGATCGCGGCCGGTGGCCGCGAAGAACGCTCCGGCCCGAACCGCCATCGAGGCAACCTTGAGCTCGTCGTAATCGAAGTGGGGGTGTCCGGTCACCAGAACCCCGGCCGCTTCCCGCCCCCGCTTCTGGGGCAGGGTTTCGAACCCGGCTCCACTCACCTGCCCGAGAAATCCGTGGGTTCCGGTCGCAAAGACCTTCGCTCCCTCGCCGATCCGTTCCCGGGTGAGCTCCAGCAGGGTCGAGCCGGCCGTCACGACCCGGCTCTCGTCGGTGTCGACGCCGTGCTCCTGGAGGATGCGGGCCTGCTCGCCCGGGGTGACCCGCGGGCTGTTGGTCACGAAGGCGACCGGTATCCCAGCCTGCGCCAGGCTGGTCAGAGCATCGGCCGCGCCCTCGATCAGCTCATGACCGAGCCACACGACGCCGTCGAGGTCGATCAGGAAACCGTCGTACTGGTCAGCCAGGGCCACGAGCCAAGAATAGAGTTGCGGCATGTTCCCCGGAGGCGATCTCACAAAACCGCGCCCTGGTTCGTCTCAGGGGTAGTGACCGCCAAGACCGGCAAGATCATCGGCCCGCCTCCCTTCGAAACGGCCCTCGAGCAGCATGGGCCCCGGATCCATGCGTGGCTACTCGCCCGGGTCGGGCCGAACCGGGCCGACGACGTCTTTCAGGAGACGATGCTGGCCGCACTGACGGCCTGGGATGAGGCGGAGGTCGGCTCGGTGCGCGCCTGGCTTTTTGCGATCGCCAGAAACAAGGCTGTGGACGACGGGCGCCGCGAGGATCGTCGCCCCCGACCGGAGGGAGAGGTAGACCTCTGGCCTTCGGCGGAGGTCGCGGCTCAACTGGAGGATCCGGTTTGGGACGAAGTGCGAAACCTGCCGGAGAAGCAGCGCTTCGCGGTGACCCTGCGGTTTCGCGGCGACCTCTCACATCGGGAGATCGCGCGGGTGATGACGATCTCGGAAGAAGCGGCCCGCCGCAACGTCTATGAAGGACTGAAACGACTGCGAGAAAGGATCGGCAATGAGTGAACTCGAAAACAGATTGACCGGCACGCCGGCTCCGGCCTGGGAAGCCCTGAGAGGGGCGCTGCTCGAACGGGCCGAGGCCGGCAACCTGGTCGACCTTGCCTATCAACGTCACGAGTCGCCTTTCGGCACGCTACTCGTGGTCGCCGGCGAGGGCGGAATCGTGAGGATTGCTCTCGACCCGGAGGCCGAGGAAGAGGTACTGGGCGACCTCGCCCGGCGCATCTCTCCCCGCATCGCCCTGACCGGCCGGGATTCGGTCACCGCGGCCCGTCATCAGCTCGACGACTACTTCGCCGGAACGCTTCGCCGGTTCGAGCTGCCTCTCGACTGGCGGCTGACCGGAGGCTTTCGCCGGCAGGTGCTCCGCGAGACGGCCGCGATCCCGTACGGGGAGACCTCCAGCTACGCGCAAATGGCCGACAAGGCCGGCAGCCCGCGGGCGGTGCGAGCGGCCGGCTCGGCCCTGGCAACCAACCCCCTGCCGATCGTCGTTCCCTGCCACCGGGTCCTCCGGTCGGACGGCAAGGTCGGTTCCTACCTCGGCGGCTCCCCGATGAAAGAAGCCCTGCTCGAGATGGAACGCGATCGTGCGGGTTGAGGCCAGCGGCCCCTTCGGTCAGGAAGCGGCGCGGATCGCGGCGAGGAGGTCGCTCTTGTTCATTTTCGAGCGCCCCTCGATTTTGAGCTCGGTGGCGACCTCGTAAAGCTCCGCCTTGGTCGACTGGTCGTTCACCGAAGGGGTGAAGAGTGACTGACTGGGAGCGGGCTCGGGCGCCGGCCCGGGGCCGGCTTCACCCACCGATCCGGAGTCCTCGGCCAGCGTGTTGTCGCGCTGAATCTGGCGCCAGGCCGCGACCACGATCGCGGTGACACTGGCGATACCGATCGCGACGGACTTTCTCACGAACTTTTCCGCTTGTCGCTGAAGGGGGAGCAAGTGATCACGGGCGGGACTTTACCGCCCTTCCGGTTTCGGCTTCTGGCTGACGGTCTACTCTGAGGGCGTGAGGATTCTCCTGGTGATCGCTGTCGCTGCCACGGTTCTGCTGGTCCCGGCACAGAACGCAGTTGCGGCGAAGCAGCCCTTTCGGGGCGAGGTCCTGCGGATCGACCGGGATCTCAGAAAGCGCATGGTCGGCTCCTCGTGGCATCGAGGATGTCCGGTGCCTCTCTCTGACCTGCGTTTGCTGAAGCTCCGCTATCGCAACTTCGCGGGAGGTACCGGCCTCGGCTTTCTGGTCGTTCACAGAACCGCGGCGCGTCGGATGGTCAAGGTGTTCCGGACGCTCTACAACCGTCACTTCCGGATTCGCCGCATGCGACTGGTCGACGCCTACGGCGCCGACGATCACCGCTCGATGAACGCCGATAACACTTCCGCCTTCAACTGCCGCGAGGTGGCTGGCCGGCCGGGGGTCTGGTCCCGACACGCTTTCGGGCGGGCGATCGACATCAACCCGGTCGAGAATCCGTACGTCTCCGGGGGCCATGTTTCCCCGGCCAAGGGTCGCGCCTTCGCCGCCCGCAGACCGCTTCGCAAAGGCATGATCCCGCCCAACGGGCACGTGGTCCGGGCCTTCGCCCGCGCGGGCTGGAAATGGGGCGGCTTCTGGTCCGGCGCTCGGGACTATCAGCACTTCTCGGCTTCCGGTGATTAAGCTCTGTCCGTACCGTCGCACTGAGTTCGTAAGCCACCGCTTCGATTAAGGAGTGCGACCCGACTGAAAGCGGGTGCGATGGCGATGTCAGACCTCACGATTGAAGTAGCCCACGGAACGGCAACCAGAGTCGATCTCGAAGCCGGTGAGCTGATCCGGATCGAGTCTCCGGATGGTTCCCAGGGCGGCGATTTCAGCTTTCCCGGATTCGACCAGTCCCTGACCAGAAACAAGCTCGGCTGGAAGCGCTTCGGCCGGCCCTGGCTGGTCTACTCGGCGGAAGCCGGGGACTCTCTCTTCGACGTCGAAGGTGAAGCCACTTTCGAACTAACCTCACTGAAGAGCGCAGGGGTCGCCGACATCATGTATCCGGGCTGCTGGGACGAGGTCTACGAGGACCGGCGACCCGGTTGCCAGGATCTGATCTCGGCTGCCCTCGGCATTCCGCGAAGCGAGCTGATCGGAATGCTCTCCTTCTTCGTCGGATTCTCGGCCGACGACGTCGCTTACCGCGGCCTGGCGGGAATTGACATCGAACCTGGTGACCACCTCGAGTTCCGCGCCCTCCGCGACGTCAGTTGTGCGGTTTCTGCCTGTCCGGACCGTGAGATCGCGGGCTGGACGCCAGGCAGCCTGCTGGTCACGGTCTCGGGGGAGTCCCGGTGAGCGCGCCCGCTGGCCTGCGCCTTGCGGTCGCCCAGCCGGCGATTGACCGGAAGGCCGGGGAAGAGTCCCGAGTCGATGACGCGACAAGGATGATCGTCGCTGCGGGCAAGGATGGAGCCGACCTCATCCTCTTCCCCGAGAGCTATCCCGGTCCGATCACCGCCGGCCTGGAATACGACGCGGCACCGGCGATCGCCGAAGCCTCCCGCGAAGCCGGTGTCGCAACATGCTGGGGGCGGGTCGAACCGACCGGTGACGGCAGGTTCTTCACGGTGGTCCTGCTGACCGACCGCAACGGTCGCGAGGCCGGTCGCTACCTGCGGAGCCACCCGGCCACCGGGGATGTGCACCCGGTTCTATCCGGCGCCCCGATGGCACCGGGGCCGGATCCCGGATTGTTTGAGCTGGACGGCCTCAAGCTGGGTGTCGTGGTTTGCTCGGAGCTCTGGAACCCGGAACTCTGCCGGGTGCTCGCTCTGCGCGGAGCGGAGCTCCTGCTGGCCCCGGCCGGAGGGGGCTTTCACCAGGTGGCCGCAAACTGGCAGTTGATTGCCCGGGCCCGGGCGATCGAGAACCACCTGTATGTCGGGATGAACCAGCAGCTCTTTGACGGCGAGACCGGGGCCGCCTTGATCGCCGGACCCGAGAACCTGATCGCTTCACGCGCCGAACCGGGCCTGATCGTCGCCGATCTCGACCTCGAGCGGGTCCGCTGGCTCCGCGCTCGGGACGACTCGATGGAGCGGCCGAAACCGTTCGATTCCTTGCCGGGATTGTTGAGGGCCCGCCGCCCCGAGCTCTACGGTGAGCTCGGGGAC
>JAEYSQ010000207.1 GCA_023434465.1 Actinomycetes bacterium | reverse complement strand
GGGCACCGTGGTGTTTGCGGCAGTCCAGGCAGTGGCATATGCCGACCCGGAAGGGCGGTCCGGTGGCCGTGATCCTGAGGTTGCCGCAAAGGCAACCACCGGTGAACAGGTGATCGATCAGGTGGGACATGGGCATGGGGTGAACGGTACCCCGAACCGGCGTCCCGAAGCCCGGCGTCGAAGACGCTCTAGCTCATCCTCGAACCCGAGTGGTTCGGCTAGGCGGCCAGCGTTTCGTCCTCGACCACCGGTTCGGCTTTCAGCGTCACGACCTGCGCATCCGTGTCGCGTGAGGAGCCGAACCCGAGCAAACCCTTCAGCTTCCCGACCGGATCGTTCGGCAGCGAAAGGCGGACCACCTTCTTCCAGGCGGATGCGACCTGCTTCGGCAACGGCCCCTCCGCGTAGGGCAACTCGTAACGATCGAAGATCTCCCGGACCTTGGGAGAAATCTCCTGATAGCGGTTGCTGGGCAGATCCGGGAACAGATGATGCTCGATCTGGAAAGAAAGGTTGCCGGTCATCAGATGCATTGCCGGAGACCCGGAAATGTTGGCGGCACCGAGCATCTGACGGACGTACCAGTCGGCCCGGGTTTCCCCCTCGATCGAAGTCCGCTCGAAGGTAGCCACCCCTTCGGGGAAGTGTCCGCACATGATCACCGAGTGGGTCCATACGTTGCGGGCAAGGTTCGCGGTCAGGTTGGCGATGAAAGTAGCCGGGGCTGACGGTCCCGAGAGGAGCGGGTGGACGACATAGTCCTTGGTCATCTGGGCCCGGATCTTCTTCAGGACCTGCTTGGCTTTGCGCTGGAACTCCGGGTTCTCTTCCCTGGTCTTCCAGTTCTTGCCGAGCTGAAGGTCGTAGGCGGCGATGCTGTACTCGAAGAGCATCGCGTTGATCAGGTTCCAGACGGGCTGGCCGAGGTAGAACGGGACCCAACGCTGGTCTTCGTCGACCCGCATGATTCCGTAGCCGAGATCATGATCTTTGCCGAGCACGTTCGTGTACGTGTGGTGGATCTCGTTATGTGAGTGCTTCCAGAGATCGGCCGGGGAAGCGTTGTCCCACTCCCAGGTCGAAGAATGGATCTTCGGATCCCGCATCCAGTCCCACTGACCATGCATCACGTTGTGGCCGATCTCCATGTTCTCGAGGATCTTGGCGACCGTGAGACCGGCTGTCCCGACCAGCCAGGCAGGTGGGAACAGCGAAAAAAGTAGGACTGCGCGACTGCCCGCCTCGAGCTTGCGCTGCGAATCGATCACCTTGCGGATGTATGCGGCGTCTTCTTCACCGCGGGTGTCGAGTACCTCCTGGCGAATCGCGTCGAGCTCCTCGCCGATCTGTTCGATGTCCTCCCGGGTGAGGTGAGCGAGCGGGTTGTCAGGGTTCTTCTGGATGGCGGTCATTGCTTCCTAACGTTCGATTTGACAGTTTCCGGCGGCGGCCGACACACAGGTCTGGATCAGGACTTCGTCGCCGTCGGTGGCAGTGGTCAGCTCTCCGTTCCTCAGGTCGCGGACGGCCCCCCGGCGAAGCGGCGAAACGCAGCCGAAACAGATGCCCATGCGGCAGCCCGACGGCATCAGGACGCCGGCCTTCTCCCCCACGTCGAGAATCGGGGTCGCTCCGTCGGCTTCAACCGATGATCCCGTCTCGGTGAAGGTGACTTCTCCGCCGTCCCCGGTGACGATCACGCTGGGACGAAAACGCTCGGTGCGAAGACGACCCGAGAGTCCGGTCGAATCGAGATGCTCCTCGATCGAGTCGAGCATGCCAGCAGGCCCGCAAGCCCAGATCCCACGTCGGGAAAGGTCAGGGACCAACTTCCGGAGATCGGCCGGGTCGAGCAACCCGACAGAGTCGGTGTGGAGCTCGATCAGTTCGATCTGTTCCTCGGCGGCCAGGAGGCGAAGTTCCCGGCGGAAGATCACATCCCGCTCGGTCGGGGCCGAGTGGATCAGGACGACATCTTCGGGACGGTCGCTGGCCCTGAGCATCCCCATTACCGGTGTGATTCCGCTGCCGGCGGTCACGAAGAGGACCCGCTCGGGCGGACGTTCGCCGAGCGTGAACTCGCCACAGGCCTGGTCCAGCTGGATCACGGTGCCGGTTTCGACCCGGTGGACGAGGTGGTTGCTGACCAGGCCGTCGGGGATCGCTTTGACCGTAATCGTGATGCGGCCGTCCGGGCGGTCCGGTGGCGAGGTGAGCGAGTAGGCCCGCCAATGCCGCACCCCGTCGATGTCAATGCCGACGCGGATGTACTGGCCCGGCACATGTCCCACCCAGCCGCGACCCGGCTCGATGACCAGTGTCGAAGCATCGGCGGTCTCGGGAACGATTGAGATGATTCGGCCGCGAAGTTCGGCGCTCGAGGCCAGCGGGTCGATCAGGTCGACGTAATCGGCCGGCAAAAGGGGCGTTGCGACGAGTTCGGCCAGCCGGGTTGCGCGTCGCCCGACGGCGGTCAGCGGGGATCGTAGGGAAAGCTGGGACGGCATCCAGGGCAGGATGGCTTATCGACAAGGGACTATCTTGCCGGTGTTGGTTGAAAGATTCTCCCTACTTTTATTGTCTGCGAACAAAACCGCACGCTACGATGTTTGGCGTGTCACAATCTGCCCTGAACGTTCCCGAACCGGTGCTCACCACCCTTCGGTCCGAGTTGCCCAACGTCGCCGCCAAGGCCGCTTCGGCTGTGATCGCCGAAGTCCCCGCCTACGGCGAGCTGAGGGGTCCCGAAGGAGGCACGCTCGACGAACAGGTGGAGCTCGCACTCAGGGGGTTCCTGTTGATCGTCGCCGGCGGGCAGCGTGACGGCGGAATCGCACCGCAGGTTGCGCTCGATGGCGCTTTTGCGCTTGGCCGTGGTGAGTACAGAAGCGGCCGCACCATGCACGTCCTGCTCTCGGCCTACCGGATCGGTGCCCGCGCGTCCTGGCGGGAGCTGTCCCGGGTCGCGAAGGACGCCGGCGTCTCGATCGAGCTGCTCTCCCGTTTCGCGGAGCTGGTCTTTGCCTACATCGACGAGCTTTCGGCGTCGAGCGTCGCCGGGTACACATTCGAACTCGAAGCCAGCGAGCGGTCAAGGTCGCGCCGGCTCGAGGAACTTGCGCGCAAGCTCCTTTCCGGTGGTCCGCTCGAAGCGCTTCAGGCCGATGCCGAGCGCGCGAAGTGGGATCCCCCGGAGCGGCTCAGCGCAGTTCTGATCAAGGCAAGCAGCGCCCAGGGTGTGCGGGGCAGCATCGACAACCGTTCCCTGACCCTGCCAGGTGAACTGCCCGGGCTCGAAGGCGAGGACTATGTCCTGCTGCTGATCCCGACCGTCGGAAACGCGGATAGGGACCGGATCAAAAAAGCTCTGGGTGACCGGGACGCTGTGGTCGGACCTTCCCGCCCCTGGCACGAGGTCGCTCTCTCCTTCACCCGGGCACTCAAGGTGATGCGGTTGCGCCCGGACGAGGGAAGGCTTCTGGACGCCAACGATTTCCTGATCGAGCTGGTCGTGAGCGCCGACCCGGAAGCCCTCGAGGACCTTCGAGCTTCGGTCCTTTCCCCGCTCACCGGGCTCCGGCCAGCGAGCCGCGAAAAACTGATCGCCACCCTCCGGGCCTGGCTGCTCCATCAGGGACGCCGCGATGAAATCGCCTCAGCGCTACACGTCCACCCGCAGACCGTTCGTTACCGGATGGGTCAGATCCGGGACCTCTACGGCGACCGGCTCGACGATCCCGAAACGGTTCTGGCCCTGACCGTAGCCCTGGCCGGATCGCCGTCCCAGATTGATTGACTCCCGGCTGAGGGCCACCGGAAGACCCCCGAGCGCTAGGTCAGGGTGAGAAGTTCGGGATCGACGTCGATGTAGGCGACCGCCTCGCCCAGATCGTCGTCAAACTCGAGAATCGCGATGTCGTCTGCGGCTGCCGGGTCTTCTGCCACCCGCATCAGCAGCACTTCGAGAGCCGCGTCCCGGCAATCGAATGCTTCCAGGCAACCGCCTGAGTTCTGAACCAGTTCGTATCTCACCCCGCCGACCATAGGACCACGATCGGACGCCTTCGGAAGGGTTCCACCTTTCAGCTTCCGTCCGCGTGGTGCGGGACCATCTGGCCGAGGGGTTGCGATCCGGGCCTCGATTGGGCATAGTCAGGTGAACCGGAGAGAGGAATCAAAATGACTTTGCATACCTCAGGCGCTCGCCGAGCCATAACCGCGGTACTTGTCGCAATCGCCGGCATGGTGACCTTCGCGAGCATCCAGACGGTTGACGCGGCATCGCGCGCGGCCACAGCTCCAAAGGCCGGGAAGCCGGACGGCGACAGGGCCGGACAATCAGTCCAGGCCCGGAAGAAGAGTAAGGCGGCAAAGCGTCGGGCTCGGGCGCGAGCCAGGGCCAAGCGGAAGATCGGGCCGGCCGGGCTTCGCTTCTATCGACCAGCGGGGCCACTTCCCCGGGGGCACGGTCGTCTGATCTGGCAGCGCAAGGTGGTCTCCAGACCGCTCAAGTCGGCGGCTGGGACCCGCCGCGTTCTTTACACCTCGACCACGCTGGCCGGTAAGAGAACCGCGGTCTCGGGCACGGTCAGTTTCCCCAAGGGCAGGCCGCCAGCGGGAGGCTGGCCGGTCATCACATACGCCCATGGGACGACCGGGATAGCCGACAAGTGCGCGCCTTCGCGAAACCTGATCAAGGGCCCGGCACTCACCTACGTGAACTACGTGTATCCGGAGATCAACGCCTGGCTCAGGGCCGGCTACGCCGTTCTTCAGACCGACTACCTCGGGCTCGGAGGGCCCGGCGTCCACCCGTATCTGGTCGGAATCCCTGAGGGTCGCAGCGTGCTCGACATCGTTCGAGCTGCCCGGACGTTCCAGTTCTTCCCGAAGCTGTCGAACCGGTTTCTGATCGCCGGGCACTCGCAGGGCGGGCACGCGGCCCTCTTCGCTTCCGGACTGGCCGCCAAATGGACACCCGAGATCAAGCTCAGGGGAACTGTCGCCTACGCGCCGGCGTCCCATCTCAAAGAGCAGGCCGCGCTCCTGAAACTTCTCACGCAGCCCAGTCCGGCGAGCGCACTCGCCGGGCTGATCTTCCGGGGCATGAGCGTTGATTTCAACCAGGTCAAACCGCTCCAACTGCTCTCCGACCCGGCCCTGGCCTTGTATCCGCAGACCCTCTCCCAATGTGTTCCGTTTTTGATCAAGCCGACCAGTCTGGGGGGACTCGCTCCGGCAAACCTGATCAAGCCGGACAGTGACCTGGACCCGCTTTACGAGGTGCTGGCCAAACAGAACCCTGCCGTGCGGACCGCAGCCCCGATCTTCCTCGCCCAGGGAACCGCGGATACCACCGTACTCCCGGCCTTCACGAACCTGCTGGACGGGGAGCTCACGACCCTCAACGATTCGGTCGATTACAAGACCTATCCGGGAGCGGATCACAGCGGGGTTATCCCGGCGGCCGAGAAAGACGTGATGACATTCTTCGCGTCCCGGCTCCCCGGCGCTCGTAACCGACCCTAGCCGCGCGGCCGGTTGGCCAAGCTCTTCGTTTAGTCCTCTGAGCCGAGGGAACCTCTTGCTTCACTGGAAGCAAGGCGAAGGGCAGGAAATGAGTAACCCCACTGAACCGGCGAACGAACAGAGCATCTCGGATCTGGTGCGGCAGTTGACGGAGCAGTCGAACGAGCTGGCCCGTAAGGAAATCGAACTGGCCAAAGCGGAGCTGGAGGCAAAAGCGCGCACCGTCGGCACCGGAATCGGTGCCTTCGGTGGTGCTGGCGTGGTCAGCTTCCTGGCGCTTGGGGCGCTGACGGCGACGCTGATCCTCGGCCTGGCGGAAACGCTCGATCCCTGGCTGGCGGCGCTCGTAGTGACCGTCGTCTACTCGGCTATCGCCGGAGTGATGGCTCTGATCGGCCGCAGGAAGGTCGAGGAGGCCACCCCACCCACTCCCGACCGCGCCATCGAGAACACCAGGCGCGACGTCGAAGAAATCAAGGAAAACACCAGGAAAGGTCTGGCCCGATGAGTTCAGCAGAAGAAAAGAGCCCTGACGAGATAGAGGCGGAGATCGAAGCCACCCGCGAAAACCTGGGCGACACCGTCGCCGAACTGGCAGACCGGGCCGACCTGAAGAAACAGGCCAGGAACAAGGCCGACGACTTGAAGGAGAAGGCGGCCGCGAAGGTGGACGACCTCAAGGCAGGCGTCACCGGGACTCCGACGGAAACTTTCGAAGGAACCGGCGGAGACGCCGGCAGCGGGCCGACCGGCGACGTTCGCAACTCACCGGAAATGATCGAAAGCGACCACTCGCAGGTGATCGCGGCCACCGCGGCGGCGGCATTCTTCACCGGGCTTCTGGTCGGATGGGCCCTCTGGAAATAGGCGAGGCGCCTGATCCGGGCTTTGGCCTGAAGCCCTAGAACGAGAAAGAGCGCCGCTCCCGATTGGAGAGCGGCGCTCTTTCAGGTCGTGCCTGCCCCTACCCAGGGCTGTTCCGGACCTACTGGACCGGTACCGCCAGGATGTTGCCGCTGACTCCGGCAATCTGGTTGCCGGCGGTGCAGCCGAGCGTGATCGCGCTGACGGTGCTGCTCTCGGTCAGCAACTGGATCGGCACGGTGGTCCGTCCACCACCGTTGTTGTCGTAGGTGCTCGAGACCTCGCCCCCTCCGTTGTTGCCCGAAAGCCCGCAGCTGACCACGTCGGTCGCGTTGGTGGTGATCCTCACGTTGGCGGTCACCATGTACTTGCCGGCCGGAACATCGAGAGTCGCGAGTCCGAATTCGGTGTTAGCCGGGATGTTCAGGTTCCCGGATTCAAGGAACAGAGGACTGACCACCCCGGGATCACCCTGGGGGCCCTGCTCACCCTTCGGACCCTGCTTGCCCTTGAGAGCCTTGATCGTCTTCGGGGCCAGCTTGTTCTTGGTGATCGTCTTGTTCTTGAGCTTCTTTCCGGCGACCGTGTTGTTCTTGATCTTCTTGCCGTTGATCAGGCCCGAGGCGGCGGTGGCGGTGCCACCGATCGCGATGAAGAGGGCCAGCATGGCGACGATCGTGGCCGGTCGGAACTTCTTGATGCGGGTAGCGATGCGGTTCATGGTTATCTCCTTTGAGGATTGGTGTCGTTGCGCTTCTGTGGGGATAACGACGCCGCCCCGCGGAACTTACGCGGAGATCAGAAAAGTTTTTGAGCGATCGCCGGGAACGCCGTCACACCTAGAATCGAGGCCATGCCCACCCGCGACGAAAACGATCACGCGCGCACCCGGATGGCCGGGGAAAGGACCCAGCTCGCATGGGTCAGAACCGGTCTCGCCGCGATCGCGGTCGGGGTCGGCCTGTCGCGGGTCGTCCCGCTGCTCGACAGCGGGGCTACCAGTTGGCCCTACGAAGTGCTGGGGGCCTTCTACTGCGTTTTTGGAGTAGGTCTGATCTATCTCGGGGTTCAGCGTGGAAAGCTCTCGGCCGAGCCTCATCCCGACAGGCCGGTCGTGCCGGGGAGCGGCGGCTTCCTGGCGACGGGAGGCATTCTGCTGGGCATCGCGACCATCCTGGTTGTCGCGTTGGTCCG
>JAEYSQ010000098.1 GCA_023434465.1 Actinomycetes bacterium | reverse complement strand
GTGGCCGACCCGGTCGGCCACCGCCCCGACCGCCTGGGGATAGGAAGCCGACGGAACGGCAATCACGAGCAGGTCCACGCTTCCCAGTTCGATCTGGCTTGAAGCGCGTACTTCGATTCCTTCCGGCAACCGGACTCCGGGCAGGTACCGGGCGTTCTCACGGGCGAGCGCGATGTCTTCAGCCTGGTCCACGGTCCGGGTCCCGAGCTGGACTTCCAGGCCGCCGCGAGCCAGCAGCACGGCCACGGCGGTTCCCCAACTTCCGGCTCCGATCACTGCGGCCCGGCGCATTGGTGGCAGGCCGCCGATGTCTTCCCACTGGAGCTCGACGTTCGGCCAGATCCGATCGGTGACCGATGCGGCCAGGGCCGGTGAAGGGTTCTCCGCCTGCGGGAATGACATCGGTCGTCCGACCCGGATATCGACTTTGCGCGGCCGGATCTTCAGTCCGCGCCGGACGTGTTCGGTCCCTGTCACGGCGACCGGCAGCACCGGGGCACCGCTCCGCAGGGCCAGTCGCCCGACGCCGCGCTTCGGCTTGCCGAGCGACCCTCGCCTGATCCTTGTGCCCTCGGGGAAGATGCAGATCGAACCGCCCCGCTCGAGAACCTTCTCGGCAGTTTCGATCGCCAGTTCGTCGGCTTCGCCCCGACGGATCGGAAAGGCACCGATCCGGCAGAGCAGAAACCCCTGCCAGCGTTTCTCGAAAAGTTCGACCTTGGCCACGTAATTCATCGGCTTGCTCCAGGGGAGGCAGGCGCCGATCACAAAGGGGTCAAGGAAGCTGCGGTGGTTGGCCGCCACGATCGTCGCCCCCTTGAGGTGCGAGTTCTCGCGACCCTGCCTCGAAAGTCGGAAGTAGACGAGGAAGAGGGGCTGCAGAATGATCCGCGCGAGAAGATAGAGACCGCGGTTTACTCCGTGTCTGCGCGTGTATTCGTGGTAGGCCTCGAGCTGGTCCTGAGTCACAAGAGATTCCTACACGCCAGACCGGACCCGGTTACATGCGGGCCCACGATCGACTGCCGCGGATGAGGATCAGCTGCCTGGTTTGACGACGATCGGAGGAGAGATTCTGAAGCCGTCCTTCGTCCTGACCCGGAAGATCGCGAACGGTTCGCCGCTCGCCGGGCGGGCCAGACTGACGCTCGCCACGCCGTTCCGGTTGGTTTTGATCCGTTGCGTCTCGTCGACCTCGTAACGCGAGCAACCGGTCTGGATCCCGATCACCAGTTTGTCCGGAGTGCCGCCCGAAACCTTGAGGCGGATCTTCGTTCTGCCAGCGCGGGACCGGGACCGGGGCGATACCGGGTCGCGTCCCCTGATCGCCACCGCCTGGCCCAGCCGGCGCCAGCGGGTCTGCGCGCTGCCGGCCTCGGCGACGAACTTCGTCAGCCAGGTGTATCGGTGTCCGCGGGTCGTCGAGTTCGCCCACCAGGTGCCATCGCGACGGACCTTTGTCGTTGTCACCAGGTCATCGCTCAGGATCTCGTAGACCCGCACCTTCTTTCCCCTCATTGACCTGTCGGCCACCCCCTCGAACCGGATTCTTCCGTTGACCCGGTAGATCGCGGTCAGCGACAGTTTGCGCTTGCACGGGAGTACGCCGGAGGTTTCCGGGCTGGCGTTGGAGGCTTCAGCCGGGCGCGTTGCCGCGTCGGCCGGAGTGAAGGCCTGACCGGAAAGAAGAGCGACCGAAACAAGCGCAGAAAATGCAAGAACCCCGGCCCAGGCCAGGCGCCACGAGCGGATCCCCTTTCCTCCCCCGTACCGCATGAACATTCATGGTAGCGCCAGAGAAGCCGATTTCAAGCGAGTGTCGGCACCTCAATAGATCGGGACGATACGGCCCAGGCGGCGAAATCCTCGATCGCGTCGACCGCGTTCTCGTTTCGTACCGATCGGAGCAGGTCGAACGTGTGCTGGGCACCAGGCAACTCCGCGTAAGCGACCGGGACTGCGGATTCCCGGAGCCGAGCGACGAAGGATCTGGCGTTCTCGATCGAGACAACCGTGTCGCGGGTCCCGTGCATGACCAGGAACGGTGGCGCGCCCGGACGGATCAGATCGCGCGGGCTCGATGGAATTGTTCCCCTGGGGCGGAGGTTTCCGAAGTGCAGGCCGCCGTAATAGCCGTAAATCCCGATCGCTCCGGCCACCGTTGTGTCGACCTCCTCGAAACCCGGTTGGAGCAGCGGTTCGTTGACGGTGAGAGCCGCCGTGGCCGCGATGTGCCCCCCGGCAGAGCTCCCGGCCACGAAGATCCGTTCCGGGTCGGCACCGAACTCGAGTCCGTCGCGCTTTGCCCAGGCGATGACCCGTTTGAGATCAACCGGATAATCCGGGAACTGTGATGCCGGGCTCAGGCCATAGTTGGCGCTGATGCATAGCCATCCCCGGGAAGCCAGGCGATACATGGCGAGCTGGCCTTCGCGCCGCTTGGAGCCGCTCTTGAATCCGCCGCCGTGCAGATAGATGAGCGTCGGACCGGTCACCTCACCGCTTCGGGGCCGGTACACGTCGAGCAGGTTCCTGCGGCCGCCAGGGGCGTACGAGATGTTCGCCGTGCGGGCGACTCGCCAGCGGCCGAAGGCGAACGGTCCGAGCAGGGTGAGTGCATACGGGCGCCG
>JAEYSQ010000061.1 GCA_023434465.1 Actinomycetes bacterium | reverse complement strand
GTGGGCAAGTCCGACGTAGCGAACCCGGAAGGTCTTGTGTTCGGTCGAGTCCTTGCTGACCGGACGGTGACCCGCCTTGCCCCAGTACTTGGCCCGGACGCCGTAGCGGGTGCCTTTACGGATGTAGAAGCTGGTCCTGAAGCTGCCGTAGTTCCCACCGGCCTTTTTGACCTTGACCCGACGGGCGGAGAATCGCTTGCCGTCACGGTAGAGGTAGACCCTTACCTTCTGCAAGTTGCGAAAGGGCTTGAGCGAACCCTTGACGGTGACCTTCTGCATGATCGTCGCCCGGTGCTTCTTGAGGCCCTTCAGCTTGATCCTTACCGTGGCCTTGGCCGGGCCGTCAGCGTTGGCACCGCCGTTGGCTGCCTGGGCGGTGCCGGCGATCAAGAGGAACGCGGTGACCGCGCAGACCAGCGCCAGGGCCGAGGCCAGGGTGCTGAGGACAGAGAATTGGTTCAGCGTTCGGACGTTCAAGCGAAGCTCCTGCGGTTCGGCGTCAAGTCAGCAAATTGTAGGGAAGCAACCGGATCAGGCCACTGGTGAGGCCGCTTCGGCAATTTCGGCTGCCTCCTGGGTTTCCTCGTCCATCGACTCGGTCTTGCCGCCGATCAGGAGAAATGCAATCAGCACGCCCGCTGCCGCGATCCCCACCGACAAGGTCATCGCATGGCTCAGTCCGTAGACGAAGGCGTCGTGCCCGGCGACGACGAGCCGGTCGGCCTTGGCCGCCGAGACTCCGTCGAGTTGGGGAACGCCACCGGTCAGCTGATGCGCGAATTCGCTCTGCTGCGCCGCGCTCAGGCCGTTCTCTCCGCTGAGGGTGGTAGCCAACCGGTCCCGGGCTTCGCTCTGGAACAGGGCCCCGAGGGCGGCCACGCCGAAGGTGCCGCCGACCATCCGGAACATGGAGAGAACACCGGAGGCCACCCCGGCCTTGGTTTTCGGGACCGCGTTCATCGCCGCGGTCGACATCGGGGACATGGTCAGCCCGATGCCCGCACCGAGGATGATGAAGCTGGGCAGGATGTCGCTGAAGGTCGTCCCGTTCTCGATCGTCGAGAAGAGGTAGAGCGAGAGCGCGATCATTGTCATGCCGGCGACGATCAGCCAACGTGGTCCGATCCGGTCGGCCAGGCGTCCGGAGATCGGTGAGACCACCATGATCACCAGGGTGGTGGGCAGGAACCTCACCCCTGCCTCCAGGGCCGTGTAGCCGAGGACGTTCTGCATGTAAAGGGCGAGGAAGAAGAAGACGCCCATCATCGCGAAGGAGATGATGAAAGCGGTGATCACCGACCCGATGAAGTTACGGCTCTTGAAGAGGCCGAACTCGATGATCGGCGCGGTGACCCGGTTCTCGGCCAGCACGAAGGCGATCAGCGAGACGACCGCCGCGATGATCAGCGCGATGACGGCGGTCGAATCCCAACCCCACGAGTTGCCTTCGATCAGCGCCAGGACCAGGGCCGAAAGAGCGACCGTGAGGACGCCGACCCCGAGGTAGTCGACCTTGCGGCCGACCGTCGTGTCACGCGACTCGCGGACGACGAAGAGTGCGGCCAGCACGGCCAAGACGCCGACCGGCAGGTTGATGTAGAAGATCGCCCGCCAGGAAACCTCCTCGGTGAGGAACCCGCCGAGAACCGGGCCGACGGCCAGGGCGAGGGCCGAAACGCCGGCCCAGGTTCCGATCGCCTTGCCTCGCTCATGAGGCGGAAAGGCGTCGGTGATGATTGAGAGTGTGCCCGGCATCATGAAAGCGGCACCGATGCCCTGGAGCACGCGGCTGGCGACCAGGGCGAAGTTGCTCGGAGCGAAGCCGGCCGTGGTCGAGGCGACGGTGAAGATGATCACGCCGACCACGAAAACCCTGCGCCGGCCGAAGATGTCGCCGATCCGCCCACCGACCGCGAGCAGCACAGCGAACGAGAGGGTGTATCCGTTGACGATCCATTCGAGGCCGGAGATCGAGGTGTCGAGGTCGCGCTGAATCGAGGGCAGCGCGACGTTGACCACGGTGTTGTCGAGCATCACCATGAACAGCGCCAGGCACATCGCGCCCAGCGTCCACCACTTGCGATTCTCGTCGGTGATCAGGTGCTGGTAGCGACTCACTTGCCGACCGCTCCTTCCAACTGCCGGTAAATCGCGGCCAGGTCTTCCCGCTCGATCAGGCGGGATAGCAGGGAGTCAAGTTCTTCGAGTTCCTTTTCGCTGAAGCTGGCGGCCAGTTCCACAGCCCCGACCGCCCGCCCCATCAGGGCCGCGTTGGTGACCTGGTGGCCGTCGTCGGTGAGGCTGATCAGGCGCCTTCGCCGATCGTCGGGATCTTCGATTCGGTCAACGAGACCCTTGCGGACGAGGCCGTCGATCGCCCGGCTGACCGCCGGCATCGAAGCTCCCGTCGACTCGCTGATGTCAGCCACGCAGAAGTTGTCTTTCTGCTCGAACACGCCGAGGTTCATCATCGTCTTGAACTCGAGGAAGGAGAGGTTGTAGGCGCCCGAGTCGAGCAGCGAGGTCGCCGCGGCACCGTAAGCGAGCATCCGGCGAAACAGCGTTCCGAGCTGAAGCGCAACCTGAATCGCCTCGGGCGAGGCGTTCTCGATCACTTCCTGCCCGGCGCCCGCAGCTCCCGCGTCGACGGCCCCGCCCCCGGCAAGTGCTTCAGAGCCTTCCGGGGCGACAGCTTTCAGGCTGCTCGCTTCAGCACCTTCCGGGTCCGTCTCAACCTGGGTTTCCATGGCTTCCGCGTCAGTCATGCCAAAGATACTTGCGCTTTCGCAACTATTTGTCAACCGCAATTGTTGTCAATGTGAGGAAGATCACAGGACACGGAAAAGGGCCGGATCACCCACGAAGACGGCGATCCGGCCCCCTTTCTTGCTCCGTGGATTAGTTGCTGGCAGGCAATGGGTCGGATTTTCTCCCGGCCTGCGGGTTTTCCGACCCACCGGGTTCCGGGGTTTGCTCCGGAGTGTTGACCGGAACCGGTTCCGGAGTGCCCTCCAGGTTGATCTTCGGCAGCCACTCGAGCCAGGCCGGCAGGTACCAGTTCCACTTGCCGAGCAGTTTCATCGTCGCCGGGACCAGCACCCCGCGAACGATCGTCGCGTCGATCAGGACCGCCGCCGCGAGCCCGACCCCCATCTGCTTGAACTCGAGCATCGAGAGGGTGGCGAAGATCGAGAAGACGGCGACCATCACGATCGCGGCCGAAGTGACCGGACCGGCGGTGCGGCGCAGCCCGTACTCGATCGCTTCCGCGGTGCTCCTGCCCTGGTCGTGCGCCTCCCGGATCCGGCTCAGGATGAAGACGTGGTAATCCATCGAGAGCCCGAACAGGACGACGAAGAGGAACATCGGCAGCCAGGCGGTGATCCCGCCCATCGACTCGAAACCGAGCAGGCCCTCGAGATGTCCCTCCTGGAAGACCCAAACGAGCAGTCCGTAGGCAGCCCCGACCGAGAGCAGATTGAGCAGGATCGAGGTCAACGGGATCACGACCGAGCGGAAAGCGACCAGCAGCAGGATGAACGCGGTCATCAGCACGAAGGCAAAGACCAGCGGCGCCCGGCTCTTCATCAGGTCATTGAAATCCTTGGACCCGGCGGTCATGCCGTTGACGTTGGTCTCGGTTCCCGGCACCGCACCGATCGTCCCGGGAATCACCTCCTCGCGCAGCTTGACCAGGGCAGCTTCCGATACTTCATCGGTCCCGCCCCCGGCCAGAGGCACGTTGACGACTTCCACCCGATCGTTCGGGCTCACGGTCGAGGTGACCGGCGAGCCGAACTCATCCGGGCCCTTGACCGCTTCCTTCAGCTCTGCGATGCCCTGCTGGACCTCGGGCGAGCGGATGTCTTCTGCCTCGATCACAACGCTGGCCGGCTCGGGCCCACCCGGGAAGGCCTCGTCGACCTCGTTGTACGCCTTGATCACCGGCAGGTCCTGGGGCAACGAATCAACGCCCGGAACCACCGTGTGGAGCTTGAAGGCGGGCAGCGCGACCAGGACCAGCAGCCCGCCGGCAACCACCGCTGAAATCCCGGGTCGACGCAGGACGGTCCGGATGAACTTCGCCCCGAGACCGCCATCTCCGGTTGTGTTTCGCTGCGCCCGTCGCTCGCGCAAACGCCCGACCAGGGGGATCCGTCCCTTTTCGACCCGGTCGCCCAGCCAGGCCAGAATGGCCGGCAGCACGGTAAGCGAACCAAGTACCGCGACCGCGACGACCAGGATCGTACCGGTGGCAAATGAGGCGAAGGTCGCGTCACCGGTCATGTACATGCCGGCCATGGCGATCATCACCGTGATGCCGGAAACGATCACGGCCCGGCCCGAGGTCGCGGCCGCAGCTTCAAGCGCAGCCCGCTCGGAGCGCCCGGCTGCGCGTTCCTCGCGCTCTCGCCGCAGATAGAAAAGCGAGTAATCGACGCCGACCGCGAGACCGATCAACAGGATGACCGAGTTGGCCGCTTCGGACATCGGCGTGATGTGACTGACCAGCGCGGTCAGCCCGATCGCCGCCGCGACCGCGGTCAGACCGAGCAGCAGCGGAACCCCCGCCGCGATCAAGGCACCGAAGGCGATCACCAGGATGATCAGGGTCACGGGCAGGGAGGTGACCTCGGCCTTCTTGAAGTCATCCTCGAACGCCTGTCCGACCTGTTCGTTGGCGGAAGCGTCTCCGAACTGGAAGAACTCGAGCCCGGGTGCGCGGGCGCGGGCCTCGCTTACCGCCTCCTCGGTCGCACCGAGACGGTCACCAAGCTGGTCGTCGTCACCCGCCAGGTCAAAGGAAACGAGCCCCGAACGTCCGTCCGCGGAAAGCTGGGATTCGTTGCCGGCCTGGAAAGGACCCTGGACGTTGGAAACGTGGGCGGTCGCTTTCAGGTCGCCCGTAAGCTCATTGACGGCCTGACGGAACTCGGGGCTCGTGTTCGAGCCTTCGGGCGGCGCTTTGACGAGGACCGATTCCGAGGCGGATTCGGGAAAGTTGTCCCAGGTGGCGACCTCGGCACGACCTGACTCCCCGACCCCGCTTTCGGCGCTGGTCTGGGTCCGGGTTCCGGACATTCCCCCCAGCACCACGGCAAGGACGACGAACAGCAGCCAACCCCAGATCGCGGTCTTGCGATGGGCGGCGCTCCACCTTCCGGCGCGGGCAGCAATGTTGTGACTGGATTTCATGGCACCAGCGTGACTCCGGGCCGGTCTCATGAAAATGGGGGCTGCCTGTGTTCGGGAGGCGTGTTCACTGCCCCTTAGGAGTGCGGTAAACCACACCGTGAAAACGCTCATACGGGTGCTGACCACACCAACCCCTCCCCGTCCATCGGTCAGAATCACTACATGGGAAGCGCCTCCAATCTGCGCTCGCGTCTCGCCTGGCTCGCAATCGCCGGAGTTCTTGCCGGAGCCGGCGGTGCGACCATGGCCGCGCTGACCGATCAGCAGGTCGATCGGCCGGCGATCGATATCACCCTGCGGGTGCTGACCGGTTGGACCTGGCTGGGGGTGGGGATCTTCGCCTGTTGGCGCCGGCCCGACAATGCCTTCGGCAAGTGGATGGTCTTCACCAGCTTCGCCTGGATGGCCCAGTTCCTGACTTACGCGAACGCCTCGCTGGTTTTCACGTTCGGCCTGGTCATCGCCTACGTGTTTCCGTTCGCCCTGGTCCAGACGCTGGTCCGCTTCCCGACCGGGAGGATCGAGACCCGTACCGACCGGTGGGTAGTCAGACTGGTTCTGGTCGCACTCGGACTGGTGACTCTGGCCCTTCTTTTCAGCACTTCCGAGAATTTCGGCTACGACGACGCGCCGAACAACCTGCTGATGATCACCGACTCGTTGACCACCGTCACGGTACTTTTCATCGTCGCCAACGCGATCGCGATCATTCTCGTGCTGGCCCTGATCCACAGTTTCACCACTCAGTATTCGTCCGCCTCGCCGCCGATGCGCCGCCTTATCGGCCCGGTGCTGTGGACCTCGACGATCCTGCTGGCGCTACTCGGTATTCAGTCCGTCTTTTCGATTGCCGGTATGGACCACGCGGAACAGACGCTTGGTTTCATAAGCGCCCTCAGTGCGATGGCCCTCCCGGTTGCCTTCCTGATTGGGCTCGCGCGCAGCAAACTGGTCCGGGGACAGGCCCTCGGCAGGATGCTCGAGAAGGTCGCCCATGAGAACGACCCGGTCAAGATGCAGGATGCCGTGGCCGAGGCGCTCGGCGACCCCTCGGTCGAGCTGCTTTTCTGGCTGCCCGAGTCCCGGCAGTATGTCGACGCCCGCGGGCTGCCGGCCAGGGACCCGGCCGACCGGGCCGATCGCGCCGCCAGCGTCGTTTCGATGGACGGCCGCAAGGTGGCACTGATCGAGCATGACGGAGCCCTGCTCGAGGAGCCCGAGAAGATCGAAGCGGTCAGCCGCGGCGCCGCGCTCGCATTCGAGAACGCGAGGCTCGAGGCCGAAGTACGAGCCAACGTGGCTGAACTCCGGGCTTCCCGCAGCCGGATCGTCGAGGCCGGCGACGCCGCCCGCCGCGAGATCGAACGAAACCTCCACGACGGGGCCCAGCAAAACCTGGTCTCGCTCGCCCTCAAACTGCAGTTGGTGCGCTCCCGGGTCGAGTCCGATCCCCGCGGCGCGATCGAAATCATTGACGGTGCGAGCGCCGAGCTCGAGCAGACCCTGGCCGAGTTGCGGGAACTCGCCCGCGGCATCCATCCGGCCGTGCTCTCCGACCGTGGTCTGGATGCAGCCCTGCTCGCTCTCGCACACCGGGCACCCTTGCCGGTCGAGGTCGGCGAGATTCCCGAGGACCGCCTGCCCGAGCCGGTCGAGGCGGCCGCCTACTACGTGGTCGCCGAATCGCTGACCAACGTGGTCCGCTACGCCGGGGCGAGTCGCGCCAAGGTCGACATCTCCCGCCGCAGCGGGATCGTTCGCATCCGGATCTCCGACGACGGGGTCGGGGGAGCCGACCCCAGCCGCGGTTCCGGTCTCAAGGGTCTGGCCGACCGGATTGCCGCCCTTGACGGTCATTTCATGTTGGCCAGCCCGGACGGATTGGGAACGATCGTGGAGGCCGAGATCCCATGCTGATAGACGGAGGTGAGGTTCGATGCGGGTAGTTGTCGCCGACGATTCCATCCTGCTTCGAGAGGGAGTGGTCCGGGTCCTGGAAGACGACGGATTCGAGGTCGTCGGCCAGGCCGGGGACGCAGAGGACCTCCTGCGGAAGGTCGGCGCCCACAAGCCGGACGTCGCTGTGGTCGACATCCGCATGCCTCCAAACCTGACCGATGACGGTCTCCAGGCCGCGAAGAAGATTCGCGAACTCCACCCCGGTACCGGCGTGCTGGTGCTCTCCCAGTACCTCGAGGAGAGTTACGCCCTCGACCTGGTCGCCGATTCAGCCGAAGGCGTCGGTTACCTGCTCAAGGACCGGGTCGCTGAGATCGAGCGTTTCACCGAGTCGGTCCGCCGGGTTGGCAGCGGCGGCTCCGCCCTCGATCCGGAGGTGGTTTCCCACCTGCTCGGCCGCCGCCGGCGCGAGGACCCGCTCGAGGTCCTGACCGCCCGCGAACGCGAAGTGCTCGGACTGATGGCCGAGGGCCGCTCGAACATCGCGATCGCCGAGAACCTGGTGGTGACCGAGCGCGCGGTCGAGAAGCACGTCACCTCGATCTTCAGCAAGCTCGACCTCGCCCCCACCGCCGAAGACCACCGCCGCGTCCTCGCCGTTCTCACCTACGTCAAGGCGATCGGCGAGTGAACCCGGCACCAATCACTGCATCGCGCCACGAGGTTGAAGTTACCGCCACATAGCGCGCTTAACTTCAACCTCGCGGCGACCTGGACCGGGTCGCGGCGGTCTGGACGGGGGTTACTCCTCGTCGGCGAGCACGCGGCGGCGAGAACGGCGAACCCAGGCCCGGTTCAGAGCGAGACTGATCAGAACGACGATCCCGATCGGAATCGCGACCGCCAGCGCGATCACGGTCACCCCGGCTGCGACGCCGAGCATCTTGCCCGCGTCATCGATCGCGTCGCCCAGGCCCCAGCTCGATGACTCTTCGTCGGACGATGTGTCACCCCCGGTTTCGACCTTCAGCGCGACCGGGGTGTAATCGGCGCGGCGCTCGAGCCGGTTGAGCCTGGTCTCGGCCCAGCTCTTCTCCTGGCGCTCGTAACGGATCTGCTGTTCAAGCCGGGCCCGCTCGGCCTCGTCGTAGGTCTCCTCGAGTTCACCGAGCA
>JAEYSQ010000235.1 GCA_023434465.1 Actinomycetes bacterium | reverse complement strand
TATTCCGGCCTTTGAGCACCTCCGCAGCGAGCCGCGACTCCACTCCGGCGAAAATCACCGGCGAGCGAGTCGTCACTTCCGAGCGGGGGTTCAACCCGACCTGGCAGCGCCACGTCGCCGCCTACGCACTCAACGCTGACCGGTTCGGACCGGGAAAGGTGCTCGATCTGGGCTGCGGGGTCGGTCACAGCTTCCACCTGCTTGCCCCACGGGAGACGGTGGGAGTCGACATTGACCCCGAGGCGCTATCGGGCCAGCACCGCGAGACGGTGGCTGCTGACATGCGAAACCTCCCCTTCGACGCGGCCAGCTTCCCCTCCGTGCTCTCGGTTCACTCGCTCGAGCATGTGCCCGACCCGGAACGCGTGGTAGCGGAGGTCGCACGAGTGCTGGCAGCTGACGGTACGGCAGTCTTCGTGACCCCGAACCGGCTCACCTTCGGTCGGCCGGACGAGATCATCGACCCCTTCCATTTCGTCGAGTTCAACCAGGACGACCTGAAAACACTTTGTCAGCGGGCTTTCGGCGACGTTTCGATCGAGGGCATCTTCGGTTCGCCGCGCTACATGGAGATCCACGACGAGGAGCGAGCGACCCTGGACCGGCTGCTGGGGTACGACCCGCTGAAGCTCCGCCAGGCAGTGCCGCTGAAGGCGAAGCAGTGGCTCTACGACCGGATGCTGTCCCGGTTCCGCCGGGACGACGACCCCCGGGCCAGCACGATCGAGCCCGGAGACTTCTTCCTGGAGGACCATGATCTCGACCGATCGCTCGATCTGGTCGCGGTCTGCCGGGTGCCCGCTTGAACGTCGACTGGACCGGCCCCCGGGCCGAGCGTTGCGCCTGGTGTGGCGCGTCTCTCGAGCGTGCGACGCGGCGGACGGGGCGGGCCGAATGCCGGGAGTGCGGCTCCGCCACGACCGACCCGGTGCCGGACGGCCCTTCCCTGGCCGAGGCCTACGGCGAGTGGTACTGGCCGTCGGCGGGCACCCGTTTCGGACGGATCGGTGACGCGCTGCTGCGACGCTCCCGCGCCTCGATGGCGGGCCGGATCGACGAGGTGGCACCGGACGGCGCGATCCTCGACATCGGTGCCGGAGAGGGCTACCTGATCGATGCGCTCGTCGCCCGCGGTCGCGAAGCCCGGGGGATCGACCGCGACTCCACCCACCCGATGGTGAGTGACCAGGAACTGGGCTCGGTTGAGGGCGAGTTCGCGGCGATCGTGCTCTGGCATGCGCTGGAGCATCTGCCGGACCCGCGGGAGACCGTTGAGACCGCCGCCGGCAAGCTGAAACAGGGCGGCGTGATCGTGATCGCGGTTCCGAACTACGCCAGCCTGCAAGCGCGTACGCTCGGAGATCGGTGGCTTCACCTGGACCTTCCCCGGCACCTGTCCCACCTTCGCGCTGACGCTCTAACGGCGGGTCTGAACCGAGCCGGACTGCGGCCGACGAGCCGCTCCGGGCTGCGAGCAGGGCAGCTGGTAATCGGGTGGCTCGACGGCCTGGTCAAGCTGCTGCCAGGGCACCCCGACCTCTACCAATCCCTGCGCCGTAAGTCGGCCCGCCGGGTCCCGATCGGACCGCTTCACCGGACGTGGGCGATAACCGCGGGAGTGCTCGCGATGCCAGTGGCGGTAGCCTGCGCGGCCGTGGAGCAGTTTCTCGGGCGGCCGGGGACGATCTATATCGAGGCCAGGAATGAGTGACGAACAGAAGAAAGTGATCGTGGTCATGCCAGCGCGCCAGGCGGCCCAGACCCTGGAGCGCACCTTTGGCGAGATCCCGCGGGACGCGGTCGACGAGGTGATCCTGGTCGACGACTCCTCCACCGACGAGACGGTGAAGCTGGCTCGCGCCC
The DNA here is from genome assembly GCA_023434465.1 of Actinomycetes bacterium. GTDB lineage: Bacteria > Actinomycetota > Thermoleophilia > Solirubrobacterales > 70-9 > 67-14. The sequence continues at coordinate 2,808 of JAEYSQ010000235.1, read as the reverse complement.
TGGAGATCAACGTCGTGTGGCACCCCCACCAGGTCGGGTACGGCGGCAACCAGAAGACCTGTTACCTCGAGGCCCTGCAGCGCGGCGCCGACGTCGTGGTGATGCTGCACCCGGACGGCCAGTACGAACCGGGCCTCATTCCCTCGATGGTGCAGCCGATCGTTGACGGCGAAGCCGACCTCGTGCTCGGTTCGCGACTGCTCGTCCCGGGCTGGGCGCTCTCGGCCGGGATGCCGCGCTGGAAGTTCGTCGCCAACCGGTTCCTGACCACGATCGAGAACCGGATCATGGGCACGAACCTCTCGGAGGCCCACACGGGCTACCGGGCGTACTCGCGAGAGCTGCTCCTCACGGTCCCGTTCCTGCGCAACTCGCTCGACTTCGCCTTCGACTCCGAGCTGCTCTACCAGGCATCCCATCTGGGGTTCCGGATCAAGGAAGTCCCCGCCCGCTGCCGGTACTTCGACGAGATGTCCTCGGTCGGTTTCAAGACTGGGGTGGTGTACGGACTGAAGACTCTTTGGGCCGGTTTCCGGCTGATTCTTCACCGGAACCGGATCCTGCCGACCCGGAAGTACCGCGTCTAGCGGATCGTTCAGCCTCGCCGGAGGCGTTCACGAAGCCGCCGCAGGCGACTGGGTGGCGGAGCGACGCTCTGGCGCGCCGCTGCGAGCTCGTTCTCCAGGCCGTGTTCGCGAAGAGTCGGAATGTTCAGCCGGCTCTGACGGTCGACCCTCCGGTTCGATCCGTTCGTTCCCTCTGAGGCAGGAGCCTCCGTCTCCGATGAACTTTCGCGGTCTGTCTCCTTCCGCCAGCGCGCCCCGGTCCAGTCGATCTCCTCGATCGGTTCGCTCACGTTCTCCTCCCGGCGGAAGTCCTCGACCGCCTTTCGACACTCGGGCAGGAAGCCGTAGTCGTCGAGGATCACGTACCCGCCCTTCGACAGGCCGGGGTAGAGGGACCGCAGCGAGAGCAACGTCGACTCGTAAGTGTCACCATCGAGCCGGATCAGGGACCAGGTGCCGCCAGTCAGGCCCGGCATCGTGTCCTCAAAGAACCCTTCGACGAAGTTGATTCCCTGGTCGAGACCGAACCGGTTGAAATGGCCCCGGACTTCCTCAACGGGAACTGCCAGGAAGTCCTCTTTGCTCAGGTCGAGGTTCACGTTGAGGAACCGGTCTTCCGGGAATGCCTCGTCGTCGTGCGTCGGGAACCCGTTGAAGGAATCGGCCAACCAGACGGTGCGATCGTGGGCACCGAGGCTGTTCAGGGTCGCCCTCATGAGAATGGAAGATCCACCCCGCCAGGTGCCCGCCTCGATCAGATCACCAGGGACATCGTCGCGAACCACCGTCTCGACGCACTCCTGGAGATCGTCGAGCCGCTCGAGACCGGTCATCGTCAGGCCGTTGGCCGGCCAATCCAGTCCGAGCACGCGGTACTTCAGTTCCTCTTCCTCGAGTTCCCGCCTGAACAGCAGCTGGCCCTCGTAGCGGAGATGGATCGCGCTTGTCTTCGCCCCGACGAGGTCGCAGAGACCGAGCTTGAGCAGACTCAGGTAAGCGCGGCGGTTCTGGTCCTCTGCTGGTCCGGGGGGAAGAGAGACCGGTTCACGATCCGTTTCCGGCTGATCAGTGACGACCGGCGCACGGATGATATCCGGCTCGTTGGGCATGGAGAGAGCCTAGAGAAAACCCGGCTCAGCCGACCGGTACGAGCCGCACCACCGAGAAGCCGGCCGGGTCCGTTGCAACCGGCTCGAACCTGAATCTCGCGGCGATCTCGCGCAGGGCCGCCACCTGGATCAGCGCGACTTTCGCCGACTGCGAGATCTCGAAGTCGCCGGCGGCCGGATCTAGTCGCAGTGTCTTCCAGGCGTCGAGAGCCTGGGTGTCAAGCAGCATGAGCTGACCTGGCTCGAGCGCGTTCACCCGGTCGGCGACTTCGTCGAGGTGCGGGCCAGGCACCCAGCTCGCTTCCTTTGCGTCGGTGATCCCCAGAGCGTTCGAACGACCGGCCCGGACCAGGATGTTCACGTCCAGGTCGGGCTTCACGACGACCGGGACGGAATCCTCGCCTGGGAAGTACCGCTCCAGCATGCGCTCGCCCTGCGCCGCACCGGGAACCAGGGGCGGCAGGTACTTCAGCCGGTGGAAGCGGTCGGCCAGCTTCGGCCCGCCCGGCAGGGCGACCGCCAGCACGGAGTCCGTAGCGCGGTCTTTGGCGGTAGGCCAGGCCACGCCGATCAGCAGCGCAGCACCGGCTACGGCGGCCAGGCCGAGGACGCGACGGGCGAAGGGCCCGAAGCCGCTTGTCTTCTCGTTGGCGAGTCCCAGCCAGATGCCGCCCAGCAGCAGAGCCGGCAACGACACGTAAGACAGGATGTGGCCCAGGGAGCGATTGTCGAAGTAACTGAACAAAACGATGCCGTAGGCGGTCAGTCCAGCCAGAGCGACGAGCGTGGCGCGCCGTTCTCCGGCGCCCGGTCGCAGCGCAAGGGCGACCACCCCGGCAGTTGAAACCAGGTAGGCGAACCCGAGTCCGAGAGCCGGCGAAAACGGCACGAAATCATAGGTGAGGTCCCCGATGTCGCCGCCCAGGAACTCGCGTAGGTAGGTCAGATAGCTCCCCCAGTCAGGCAGGGAGCCGAAGCCGGCCAGCGTCAGCAGGGCGAACGCGAGGTGGAACGCGACGACCGATGCGCTCGCCAGCCCGACTTGACGAATCAGGGTCCGGATTCGGGAACCGGGGGAGGCCCAGGTCAGCTCGACAAAGATGATTCCGGCCCAGGTGATCGCAACATAGAGA
>JAEYSQ010000221.1 GCA_023434465.1 Actinomycetes bacterium | reverse complement strand
ATCGGTCGTTCCATGGTTTCGCTTTCGGGAAGTACGAGGGTACCGGGCAGGTCTTCGAAGCTGCTGCGGCAGTGGATCGGGATGCTGTAGTTGCGGGCGTACTCGACCGAGCGGAGTTGAAGCACTCCGGCTCCCGAGGCAGCCATGTCGAGCATCTCCTCGAAGGAGACGACGGGCAGCTTGCGGGCGTCGGGGACGATCCTCGGGTCGGCCGAAAAGACGCCGGTCACGTCGGTGTAGATCTCGCATACCGAAGCTCCGAGCGCCGCCGCGAGAGCCACCGCAGTCGTGTCGGAGCCGCCGCGACCGAGCGTGGTCACGTCACGACTGTCGGTCGATACTCCCTGGAAGCCCGCGACCAGGACGATCTTGTCCTCCTTGAGCCCGTCCCGGATCCGGTCGGCCTTGACGTCGATGATCTTCGCCTTGGTGTGTGAGGAATCGGTGACGATCCCGGCCTGGGATCCGGTCAGCGACACCGCCTTGTGACCCATGTCGTTGATCGCCATCGCAGCCAGTGCGCAGGAGATCCGCTCACCGGTGGAAAGCAGCATGTCCATCTCACGCGGGTCGGGTCGCTCCGAAATCTCGTAGGCCGAGGCAACCAGCTCGTCGGTGGTCTTGCCCCGGGCCGAAAGCACCGCGACGACGCTGTTTCCGGCCTCGCGGGCACGCACCATCCGGCGGGCGGCGCGCTTGATCTCTTCCGGACCGGCAACCGAGGTGCCGCCGAACTTCATGACGACGATGGCTTCTCTATCGGGCATCACGTCTGAGCATACGGATCTTGCCCTAGGGTTTGACAAGTGAGCGAAGAGACGACTCGCTGTCCGGAATGCGATAGCGAACATACGTATGAGTTGGGCGGTTTTCAGGTTTGTTCGATGTGCGCCCACGAGTGGCTGCCGGGCGAGACATCTGAACCAGCCGAAGATGAGCAGGTGATCCGGGATTCGGTCGGCAACGTGCTGGCTGACGGTGACACGGTGACCGTGACCAGGAACCTGAAAGTGAAAGGTGCCTCCGGCCCGATCAAGGCCGGCACCAAAGTGAAGGGGATCCGCCTGGTCGACGGGGTCGGTGACCACGACATCGATTGCCGGATCGACGGCTTCGGCCCGATGCAGCTGAAATCCAGCGTCGTGAAGAAGGTCTGACGGAACCCGATGTCGACCGATTTCGAGCAGGACACGGCCGCCGAGTCGCTTGGCGAGGGAAACTACTCGATCAATCTCAGCGACCGCTGGTGGATCGGCCGGGGACCGAATGGTGGCTATGTGGCGGCGCTTTTGCTGCGAGCAATGACCGCCGAGGCTTCTACCCTCGATTCGCCGGCTCCGATGCCGGCCCGATCCCTGACTGTCCACTTTCTCCGTCCGCCGGCTACCGGTCCGGCCGGAATCGAGGTGACGGTCGAGCACCATGGTCAAGTGACCGCGTTCCTTTCCGCCCGCCTCGTCCAGGACGGTGAAGTGAAAGCGAAGGCGATGGCCGTGTTTTCCGGCGAGCGCGAAGGCCCGGCCTTCGACCGCGCGCAGATGCCCGCCGCCCCGGCTCCCGAGGAACTCGAGGAGATGGACACCGAACAGGCGCCGGTCGCCGTGTTCGGCCGCTACCGGGCCAAGTTCATCGGAGGCGTACCGGGCGAGGAAGGGGATCGAGCCGAGACGATGGGCTGGATCCGGCTTCGCGACGAACAGCCGGTCGATCCGGTCCTGGCCGCGGCGGTGCTGGACGTCTGGTACCCGGCGCCTTTCGTGGTCTTCAAGGAACTCCCTTTCGCCCCCACCCTCGAGTACACCGTCCATTTCCCTCGCACGATCCCCGAACCCGGCCCGCCGGACTGGAACCTGATCCGGCTCACCGCCGAAGAGGGCGTCGAAGGGCACTTCTCCGAGGACGCCGAGCTCTGGAGCCGGGACGGCAAGCTACTCGCCAAGGCGCGGCAGATGGCCCTGCTTCGCCACGGCAAGCGCTGAGCCCTTCGCCAACGGCGAATTAGCCCTTCGCCCCGGCCGCTGAGCCCTTCGCCAGGGCAAGCGCGGAGCGTGGTCGAGGGGCCCGGGACGGTGGTGCCCCCCAAAAACCGTCGCTGCGCTCCTCATTCCGGAGGTTTTTGGGGAACACCCCCGACCCGGACCCTGAGGGAGCTGGGGCGACTTCCGGGACCTGCGGGAGCGTGGCCCACGGTGACGCAGGTTTTCTACGCTATCCGGTCAAGACCTGCGTCACCGTGGCGTTTGGTGGTCTAGACGGAGGAGCGGCCTAGCATGGCGCGGCCGAGAGTGACCTCGTCGGCGTGTTCGAGGTCGGCTCCGACCGGGAGTCCCGCCGCGAGCCTGGTGACCGTGGTCTGTTCACGGATCAGATCGGCGATGTGGGAAGCGGTCGCCTCACCGGTCGTGGTCGGATTGGTGGCAAGAATGACCTCGGTGATCCCTCCCGCCTCGACCCGGCGGCGCAGTTCGGCAATCCTCAGATCCTCGGCGTCGATTCCGTCAATCGGCGAGAGCGCCCCGCCGAGCACGTGGTAGCGGCCGCGGTATTCGTGGGTCCGTTCCAGCGGGATCACGTCGGCCGGTTCCTCGACCACGCAGATCAGCGACTGGTCACGCGAGCTGTCCTCGCAGATCCGGCAGTGGGGCCCTTCGGCCAGGTTGAAGCAGATCTCGCAGAGCCCGACCTTCTCCTTTACCTCGACGATCGCCTGGGCGAGGCTGCGGGCATCGGACTCATCGGATCGCAGAATGTGGAAAGCGAGGCGCTGGGCGGTCCGCCGGCCGATCCCCGGTAGCTGCGAAAGCTCAGCGGTGAGGCGGGCGAGCGGTGCCGGCCCTTCGCTCATCCACCGAGTCCGGGCATGCCGGGCATGTTCGGCATTTGGGGCATCTTCGCTTCGGCCAGCTGCTGGGCCGAACGGATCGCCTCGTTTATCGCGGCCTGGACCATTTCAGCCAGCATCTCCGAATCCTCGGGATCGACCGCATCGGGATCGATCGTCACGTCCTGAACCACCAGGTCACCGCTGATCTTCACCTTGACCATGCCGCCGCCGGCACTGGCTTCGACGATTTCGTCCTTGAGCGATTCCTGGGCCTCGACCATGTCGGCCTGCATCTGCTGCGCCTGCTTGAGCAGTTTGCTCATGTCCATACCACCGGGCATGCCGCCCATTCCCTTGCGAGCCATCAGATGACCTCCTCTGCGTTGAATTCCGATTTGACCCGGGCCACGAAGTCCTCCTCGTCCATCATTTCGGACTCGGGTTCCGTTGGCTGCTGGTCGCCGTCAAGACTGCCGTATTCGATCTGGAAGCGGTCGCCGGTCACCGTCTGGACCGCCTCGGCGAGCTGCTGCCGGACTTCGCTGCGATCCGCATTTCGCCGGTTGAACGCGGCGTCAGCGGGAAAGCCGAGCGTGAGCTTCGTCTCCTCCATCGCGGTCGGCCGGGTTCCGTCGAAGTAGGAGGCGACCATGCCGGAAGCGGAACTGGCAAGCGAGTCGAGTACCGCGGGCCAGACCTGCTGAAGCCGATCAAGATCAAACGGCTCCGGAGCGGCGCTTTCGACGGCGGGTGGCTCGGGCGCCGGAGGCGCGGAGTCCGTAGGGGACACGCCGCGCGGCGCGGCGGCGGCGGAGGCGGAGGCGACGTCCGTCGGGGTTCCCGTCGGCCGGACTTCGCCGGGAGTTCCCGGGGTACCCCCGGCGGACTCCACGCTGGCAACCGGAGAGTCACCTGGGTCGGGTGCGTGGGGTTCCTCGCCCTCGGATTTCGAGTCCCTGCCTCCCGGCTCAGGCATTGGGGGCTGAGGGGAGGGTTGGATTCCCTGTTCGAGGCGTTCGAGGCGGCGGGTTAGACCTTCACTCGAGGGGTCGAAGTCAGGCCGGGCTGCCTTGAGCAGGGCGACCTCGACCGCGAGGCGGGCCTCGTCGCCGTCGCGGATCAGACCGAGTGCGGCAGAGAGCTCGTCGATCGTGCGGATCAGGTTGGCTGGCCCGATCGCGTTGGCCTGCGCGACCAGCCGGTCCGGGTCCGACGCGGTGACCGCGAAAGCCTCGGGAATCTGGCCGGTGGTCCGGGTGACCAGCAGCACCCGCAGGTGACCGAGCAGGTCGCGGGCGAAGCGGGCCGGGTCACGACCGGAGCGGGTGACCTGTTCGACCGCGGTCATCACCCCGGCCGGGTCGGCGGCCGTCACCTTGTCGATCACCCCGAAGAGCAGGTCGGCGTCGGCGGCGCCGAGCACCTCGAGCACGTCGTCGAGGGCAACCTCGTTGCCACTGTAGGAGACCAGTTGGTCAAGCGTTCCGAGGGCGTCACGGAAGCTGCCGGAAGCGGAACGGCTGATCATCGAGATCGCCGGCCCCTCGATCACGATCGACTCCGCCTGCGAGACGCGGGTCAGGACCTCGGAGAGCTGCTCGATCGAGGGGCGCTGGAAATCGAAACGCTGGCAGCGGTCGGCGATCGTCGGCATCACCTTGTGGGCCTCGGTGGTGGCGAGGATGAAAACCGTGTTCGGCGGCGGCTCTTCCAGCGTCTTGAGGAAGGCGTTCCAGGCTTCCTTGGTCAGCATGTGGGCCTCATCGAGGATGTAGACCTTCCAGTGACCAGCGGTCGGAGCGAAGGCGACCCGGTCGCGGAGCTCACGGATGTCGTCGACCGAGCGGTTCGAGGCTGCGTCCATCTCGATCACGTCGACCGAGTTGCCGGCCGCGATCGTCCGGCAGGACTCACAGGTTCCGCAGGGAGGCAGGGTCGGCCCGCCGTTTTCGCAGTTGAGTGACGCCGCGAGTATCTTCGCCATCGAGGTCTTGCCGGGGCCCCTCGAACCGACGAAGAGGTAGGCGTGATGGACCTTGTCCTGGGTGATCGCGTTGGACAGGGTTCTCACCACGTGCTGCTGGCCGACCACCTGGTCGAAGGAGTGGGGACGATG
>JAEYSQ010000197.1 GCA_023434465.1 Actinomycetes bacterium | reverse complement strand
GGGTACCGTTGACCCATGCCCATGTCCCACCTGATCAATCACCTGTTCACCGGTGGTTGCCTTTGCGGCAACCTCAGGATCACGGCCACCGGACCGCCCTTCCGGGTCGGCATATGCCACTGCCTGGACTGCCGCAAACACCACGGTGCCCTTTTTGAGGCTTCAGCGGTCTTCCCCGAGAGCGCAGTAACGATCCAGGGGGAGACGGGAAGCTATGAAGGCCGCCATTTCTGCCCGAATTGTGGATCGCCGGTCTTCGCCCGTTCTGGCGACGAGGTTGAAGTGAACGTGGGCTCGCTCGATGCCCCTGACCAGTTGACTCCCACATACGAAAGCTGGACCGTGAGGCGTGAATCGTGGTTGCCCCCGTTTCCGACCTCGGTCAGATTCGAACACGACCGTTCCGCCGTCGGTCGCGACTGAGCGCTACGCGCGACAGCGAATCGTCCACCTGGCGGGCTTGCCTTGACGGGTGAACAGCGTGAATCTGATCAGTCCACTTGCGCGTGTGAAACGCATCGAACTACCGCCAGAGAACGGCCGGCAGTTCTTTCCCTCGCGGGGGAGTGCGACCAGCATTTTCAGTCGGCCTCCTTGCGAGGGTCTGACGTATCCCCGGGCTCTGCGCGCTCCGTATGCGACTCCCACCCTGGGCAGTTCGACCGAAAAGTGCCGGACCGGCAGGTGCGGAGTGATCCGGTAACCGCGTCGGGTCGGTTCGATCCCCGCCAGCTTGATCGCGTCGAAAAGGCTCCAGGCCGGCTGGTGCATGATCTGGCCCTGATAGCCCATTGGTTCGAAGATGCCGCAGTAACCGGGTTTGTCGTTCGAGTACCAGGAGCGGCACATGTCGTCCACCGAGATGATTCCGTCCCATTGGTCAGGATAGGCGTCGGCGTGGTATGCGAGCGTGTTCCTCAGGAACTCGTCAAATGCGAAGCGTGTGGCCCTGGGGACAGTTCCCTCGAGCCGGGCCAGCGCCCAGACCAGCCAGCCGTTGACCGCGAACCAGGTCTGCCCGGGGAAGACGGCGCTGTTGAAATCAGGAAAGAGGAGTGAGCTGGTCTCCGTCACGAGGGGATCGTCGCGGGCCGGCGACATCGAGGAGCCGATCGGAGAAGGTCCACCCGGAGCACCTACTCCCGTGAGCAGGCGTCGGATGTTGGCCACCAGCTTGCGAGCTCGCGCGGCGGAGGGGGCACCAGCGAGAATTGCCCAGGGCTGGGGCTCGCCATAAATCACCCCTTGCCCGATCAGGTTGTCTCCGGAATAGCCGCGGGCGTACCAGCCACCGCCGGTCCAAAGACTCCGGGTGATCTCAAGGTTCGCCTTACCGGCCCGACGTAACTTCCCTGCGAACTCCGAGTCACCGAGCATCTCGGCGAGCTCGGCCAGCCTCGGATAGATGAAGGCGACCTGGGTGGTGACCAGTGCCGACTCGCTCATTCCGAGCATAATCGTGCTGAGGTCGGACCAGTCACCGTTCTGGAGGGACAGATAGGTGCCCCGCTCGGTGCGCAGCGACTCCTGGCGTCGGAAGGCGACCTTAAGGTGCTCGAGGAGAGTTCCCCGGCCTCCTCCCCGAAAGGAAACCTGACGGGCGAAGAGCGAACGGTCGCGGCTGGCCAGTCCGTACTCGGCTGCCGCGAGGAGCAACCAGAGGTCCGGATCGTTCGATTCCGCCTCGAGATTCGCTGGCCGGCAGTGGGCGCCCATCGAGTAAGGAATGATTCCCGACCTCGGCTGCTGCCGGGCCGAGTAGATCAGAACGTCCCGGGCCAGCGAGGGATCAGCGTAGATCAAGGGCAGCATGTGTTGAAGGGGATCACGATAGGCCGCGACCTCGCCCCAGTCGTAGGTGTAGTAACCACCCTGCGGAATAAGGTGACTGCCGGCGCACTGTTCGTAAACCGAAGCTGACCTCAGGGTGTAGGCGTTCCACATCAGCTCCCGGGAAAGCCATGCCCTTCCTTGTCCAAACCGGATTCGGGGCAGCCACCGCTTCCATGCCCGCTGGCTTCGGGCTAGAGGACTAGGGGTTTTTCGATAGCGTCGGAGCATTCGGTTGATCTGAACCTGGCCGCCGTATCCGTAGGCGTAGCGGAGCGTGACCCGGCCGCCGGGTCGGAGACGGACCGGCGAGCGAAACGCGAACATCGTCGAACCGACCTGACCGTCCGGTACCTGTGCGGCGATCGATTCGCCCAGTCGGTCGGCCGCTACTGCGTCGGGCACGGCCCGGTCGCCCGAGCCGAAGAAGCCGGCGGTCGTGGTCTCGAAACCGTCGACTGGCCCTTTCAGTGACGCCGCGAAGATGGACTGGCTGTTTCCGTTCACGTCGGGAACCTGGTCGACCACCAGGGTGCGACGACCGTCACTCGTCCGCGGTCGACCGAGTCCGACTGGTCTTTTTTCACCCTGGTCGAAGGGGTTGACGTCCCAGTACTCAAACCAGGAAGCATTCCTCGTCTGACGGGAAGTGTTTCTCAGCGTGACGTCGTGGATCAACAGGGACTCGTCCCCGAACGGCGCATACACACGCTGGTCGATCGAAATTCCCCGGGAACGCATCGAACTACGCGAGTATCCGACGCCGAACTGGCGTTTCACCCCCGCCGCGTCGGGACGGTCGTCGTAAAGGGTCGAGATGACCTCGCCTCCGAGATTGAGGTAGCCGAAACCGCCGCTGTAGTGACCGTGGTCCGGGTCATAGCGGTTCAGCCATTGGTAGCGGCGGTCCTGGGTCCAGAGCTTCACGTAGCCGTGGTTGTATGCGGTGGCCACGAAGCGGTCGTTGCCGAGTTGGTGCCAGGCGTCGGTGGATCCGTCGAGCACATCCTGCCGGGCGATCGGGTTCTTCTCCTCGTCAATCTCGTAACGATAGGAGGGAAGCCCCCAACTGTCGGTCTTCCAGGTGCCGAAACTACCGCTGCCAAAACCCGAATCGATCTTGAGCGGCGCAGGACGACTATCCGCCAGAGCCGAGGCGGGTAAGAAGCCGGCCCCCAGCAGCAGCAGCGGCAGCAGCAGGAGCAATGCCGTTCGGCTATGCCTCATCATCCCGGGTCCGGGGCCCGGGTCGGCCAAGGTTTGACCGTCATCGGCGCCTGATCGAGGATCTTTAGCCCGAAGATCGGCACACCGTCACTCCAGGTGCCTATGAACCGGTGCTTGGGCGTGTCGCCGAGCGCGCTCTGGCAATTGGTGCCGGTCTGGGCGCAGGACCTGAGGGCATCCCAGACCTTCCAGCAGAAGCCCCAGTCGTAGGCGTCCGACGCTGGCCTGGTGTTGCCGGACGAGTCGGCGCACACCCCGTGGGGTGCGCGAAGGGCGGGCTCGCCGTGACGATCGACCGAGGTGAGGACTAGATCCCTGTTTCGCGCAGGGATCGACGCAAGCTTGGGGAGGATCGAGTTGCACCCGTAGCTCTCTTTCTCCGAGATCGTGCCCTCGGCGCTCACGTGACACTGGAAGAGCGTGGTGGAGGGGATGCCCTCGAGCGAATCATCGACCGACGGCTCGTCGGGGCCGGTCAGGCCGCCGTCGTGCGGATCGTCGAGGAAGACGGCTTGCGGCTTCGGCAGTCCGAGCGACTTGTAGCGGTTGGCCAGATTAGTGGCCAGGATTCCACCGAAGGAAAAGCCGAAGTAACTGGCCCGGGAAACATCGGGCTGAACCCGCTTCTTTGAGGCCCGCAGGTAGGCGAGCGCACCATGAATTGCGTTCCTCGCCGAACTGATGCACGGCTCGATGTCATATGGCCCCGGGCAGGGCTTGTTGATCGCGGTCTGCCACCTCGGATAGACGACGATGCTGCCCTTCTTTACCGTGTGCCGGATCAGCCCTTTCATCGTCTGGTAGCCCTGAAACTCGCCGTATCCGTGAAGGATGACCGCGACCGGTGCCTTTTTGGGTCTTGGGTTGACCGGTTCGAAGGCGAACCAGCCGTCCGAACCGCTACCACCGGAGGAAACGCGGAAGCGGTTGGTGTAGTTGCTGCCTCCGGGTCCGGATTTCGGTTGGCCTGGCTGCCTGATGCTGATCGGTCCAGGGTTCGGTCCGGGAGCCTGAACGGGGAACACTTCGGGCGGACAGGCAGTCTTGGTGCCCTTCGTGAGTTCGGCTTCCAGCTCGGGATAATCACCGGCGATCTTCTTTCGGGTCAATCCATCGAGAGCCAGGATCGCATCTCCCGCGGCGAGCATCTGCTTACGCATGTGACCGAAGTCGATCGCTCTGGCACCAAAGACTGGGTCATAGAGCGACCACGGCCCGGAGATCATCGCGATCGTCGGCACCATCCGGGGATGAAAGGCGTTTCCGAGTCCGCCCATTGAGCAGATCGGTGGTGCCTGGTTGGGGTCGGGCACGCCGAGGCCTTTCAGCACCGAGGTCCGGGAGAGATTGCGGCGCTTGGCCGCCGCGACCACGACTTTACGGAGCACTTCGCTGTCTCCGGCACCGAATAGCGCCGGGTCGAGCGTGCCGGTGAACCTGAGGCGCCTGTCGTTTCCTTCACCGACCGGCACGATTTCGCGGGTGCCGAGGTGTTCGATCGCGAAGGCGAAGACGGTCTTTTTCTTGTCCAGCGGATAGTGGCGCGGACTCAAACCGTCATTCCGGTAGCTGTCATGCGAGGTCGAGAAGACCAGCTCGAGAGTCCGGGGACGGCACTTCAGCGGCAGCTTTGCGTAGTACCGGGCGAAGGCCAGCATGCCGATCACGCCGTTCTCCTGGACCCAGGAATTGCCGTCGGTGTTCGCGGCGAGCACGATCTTCTCGCTGCTCTTGCCGGGCAGGCGGGCGATCAGGTTCCTCGTATTGCGCCTGGCGACGCTGGCGAGAACCGAGATCCGGACCGAGCTGCCTGCGGCCGCTAGACGCTTCAGACGTTCCCCCTGATTGAGTCCGACGAAGACTGCCGGCTGCCGGTAGAGCATCCCTACATGCGGGTCGTAATAGCCGCGGATGTCCCGGGTCGGAAGGTCGAAGATGAAGATGACGCCGACCGCCCCGGCCTTGCTCGCTTCGACCTGATCTTCGTGGATGTTCGGGCTGAGGTAGGGGCGAGCGTACTCGGAGTATCCGATCAGGTCATCGCTCTGGTAAAGGCCGAGCAAAGGTCCAAGGGCACCGAAGGGAATCGATCCCACCTCGAATTCCCGGATCACTACCTTTCCGGCCGAGGTGGCCGCGGTTATCTTCTGTTCGGGCGGCAGGTAGACGAGCCGGCCACCTTCGCCTCGCTTCGAGGTCGGCTTCGACCAGTGGACGGCACCCGCGTCGGCAATCGTTCCGGTCGAACCGTCCGGCTTTCGAAAAGTAATGCCGCCGGCGGCCCCGATGTCTCGTCCCGGCCGGCTCTTGAAGCGAGTCTTCGGGATCCAGGTGTATGGTCGGAAGCCAATCGAGTGCGTCTTCAGGCCGATCCTCCGGTTCTGCCTCTCCAGCCACCTGATCGAACTGTTGTGGGCTCCGCTGCCGAGGACCCTCGGTCCGAAGCTGTTGAACTTCGCGGTCAGCTTCCGCATCTTGTGCTTCCCGGTGAACTCGCTGGGACTGACGATGTTCGGGCACTGGGCTGCCTCGGAGGTCGGGGCAGAGGCGAAAGCGAGGACCAGGAGGCAAGCGATGGTGGCGCTGCCGAAGGTCACCCGCATCTGCATCCGCCCTGAGGCGGTCTCGACCATTTTCTTCGCCATCAGATCTCCTCGAACCTCGCTTCCCCGCACTTGCGGATTCGCGTTCGACCCTTCCAGCCGATCGGAATCCATAAGTAATGTAGCGTACTTTTAGAAATGAGGTGGCTGCTGACGATCCCGAAAGACGTCAAGGGACCAGGCCTGAAGCTCGGTCGAAAGGGCAGGTAGGTCCGGGGCCGGTTCTTCCAATGCGTCGGAGACGAGCTGGCGAGCCGCATAGACGAAGCCGAGATATGCGACCCAGGGAATCTCCTCGAGTGCCTGGCCGGCCGCCGCAAACTCTTCGACTCGCTGCTGAATGTGGCGGGCAAAAAGTGTCAAAGACTCGCGGCGACGGGTCCGGGCGGGGAGGCCCAGGGTGTCGATCTCTAGCTGATAAGCCCGGGCCACGACGAGATCGGCGGTCAACGTCTCGATGTATGCATCGATCAGATCCGCGGTGAATTCAGCCTCGTTCTTATCCTCGAGCTCGACCCCGATCATTCGCCTCAACAGCACCTCGATGAATCGGTCATAGCCTTGAAAAATGCAGTCATCCTTGCCCTCGAAACACTCGTAGAACGCGGCCAGCGACACCCCGGCTCGTCTGGCCACATCGCTCACTTTGAATCCCCGGAAACCAAGGGCGGCCATCAACTCGGTTGCGGCGGCCAGCATGCGTTCCCGCTGGGCGGCCCGAACCCGCTCCGAGCTAATCGAGTTCCGGCCCCGGGGGAGGGGGACGGATGACTCGAAGAACACTCCCTCGGCTACCGATGGAATCTCCTTCCGGGTGGTTTCGGGCGGCATCGACCCGACTTTAGAGGCTGCTGCCACCGAATTGTTCCGCAGCGTAGAAACGAAGTTCTTGCGCCCCGGGGGACGCTGGTGGAGGATGATGCGTAGATGGAGCTCCCCTCGGGCACGGGCACGTTGATGTTCACGGACATTCAGGGGTCGACCCGCCTGCTCGAGTCGCTGGACGACGAGTACGCGGCCGTAGTCCGAGGGCACCACGGGATAGTCCGCGAGGTACTTGAGTCCCACGGAGGCCAAGAGCTCCGAACCTACGGCGATGCGTTCTTCGTCGTGTTCGCCGAGCCCGGACCGGCGATTACCGCCGCACAGGCGATCCGCAGCAAGCTCGCTGACCACGCCTGGCCGGAAGGTCATGAGGTCAGGGTCCGGATCGGCCTTCATACCGGGGAGCCCAAGATCATGGACGGTGACTATCTCGGCATCGACGTCCACCGCGCGGCGCGCATCTGCTCGGCCGGGCACGGCGGTCAGATACTGCTCAGTGAATCGACCGCAAGTTCCCTGGCCACGCTGCCGGAAGGGCTGTCACTCCACGACCTGGGGGAACACCGGCTGAGCGACCTCAGCGAACCGCTGAGGATCTACCAACTCGACGATCAAGGAACCGGGGAAAGCTTCCCGGCGCTGCGGGCACTTGCCGCTGACCTGCTCGACGGCAGTTCCACAAGCCGTGACGCCAATCTGTTCGGGCGGGAGAGCGAGCAGGACACGATCGAGAAACTGTTGACCGAGGCAAGACTCGGCTCGAGCCGCACCCTGGTGATTAC
>JAEYSQ010000187.1 GCA_023434465.1 Actinomycetes bacterium | reverse complement strand
CCCGACCCCACGGCGCAACGTAACGTCACCGGGATACTCAGGCGGAGGGAGGCTGAATGCCGACCGAGGTGTTTGCCGCTTCCCGGGGATGCCCGCCCGACCCCACGGCGCAACGCAACGTCACCGGGATACTCAGACGGAGGGAGGCTGAATGCCGACCGAGGTGTTTGCCGCTTCCCGGTGACCCACACCCGACCCCACGGCGCAACAAAAGGTCACCGCGACACCACGGCAGTTGGTTCCCGGCGCGGTCGAGCTAGCGCTGGAGGAGGGAGACGAGTTCTTTGCGCTGGCGGTCGCTGAGGCCGCCGATCGTCTTGGCCGGGCTGACCTTGCACTGCTTCAGGATCCGGTTGGTCTTGACCCTGCCGTACTTGGGCACGGCGAGCAGCATGTCGAAAACCTTGGCCGTGAGCAGGTACTCGGGCGGGTCGTCCAGCACCTCGGTGATCGTGGTGCGGCCAGCCTTGAGGTCGCGCTTGAGCTGGGCCCTGGCGGTGCGAATGTTGTTCGCTCTCTGGAGGGCATCCATCCGCTGGTCGAGAGAACGCTCCGGAGCTTCGGGGGGGCTGGATACGGTCTTCGAAGTCGGCGCCATGGAAGGCCGCGAGTATAGCCATCTCTGCGCTGCGTGTTGGCCAAAAACCCCCGAAAAGTGCCGAATCCGGACAAATCCATCTCAACCTCGACTCGAGGTTGAGCCTCGCTTCGCTCCGATCCGATTCGGTCGCCGCTGGTGAGGCCAGCCGTTCGGTATCCCGGGCCCCGGCGAGAAAGCCAGAGGATCAGCCAAGAGCGGCCGACTGGGCGTCGGCCAGCGAGCGGAACCCTCGCCGGGCGAGCGCCGCCGGAAGTCCATTCGTAACCAAGGTGCCGGCCTGCGGGTCGCGAAAATTCTCGGTGCCGACCGCAACGACTTGTGCACCGGCCAGGATGAACTCGAGCGCCGACTCGGCATCGGTGATCCCGCCCATCCCGATCACCGGGATCGAAACCTCGGCCGCGACCGCCCGGACCTGGGCCAGCGCGATCGGTCGAACCGCCGGGCCGGAGAGCCCGCCGGCACCGGCCCCGAGCCAGGCCCGGTTCGAGACCGGATCGATCGCCGCCGCTTTGACCGTGTTGATCATTGACACCGCGTCGGCCGCCCCGCGTTCGGCAGCGAGCGCCACTTCCTGGGGGTTAGCCACGTTCGGGGTCAGCTTCACGATCAGCGGTTTGGCCGTGACCGGCCGAAGCACTTTCATCAGAGCTTCCGTCTCGGAGGGTTGTTCGCCGACGATCAGACCGGAGTGCACATTCGGGCAGGAAACGTTCAGCTCGATTCCGGCGACCTCGTCCCGCTCGGAGACCCGGGTGACCAGGATCTCGAAGTCCTCGGCCGAATCGGCCATCACCGAAACGATCAGCGGCACTCCCAGCTCGGCCAGTTGACCGAGATCGTCCTCAAGAAAGCCGTCGAGCCCCGGCCCGGGGAGTCCAATCGAGTTGATCATTCCCGAGGGCGTCTCCCAAAGCCGATAAGGGGGATTGCCGGGCCGCGGATTCATGGTGATCGTCTTCGAGACGTAGCAATCGAAGGGGAACTGATCGATCAGGACTTCGCCGAATATCCGACGAGCCGCTAGTGCGTCGAAGGTGCCGGAGCCGTTCAGCACCGGGCCGTTCAGTTTGATGCCGCAGATCTCGGTCGCGAGATCCAGGTCTTGAGCTTCGGTGTCCGCAGGTTCAGTCAACCGCCGGCTCCCCCGCCATCGCGGTCGCGATCTCATCTCCGCGCACGACCGGCCCGTCGACGCAGAGGCGCAGATACCCGCCGTCCGCTTTCGGTACGGCGCAGCCGAAGCAGGCGCCGTATCCGCAGGCCATCGGTGACTCCAGGGCCAGCTCCAGCGGGATCTCGCGCTTGAGGCAGATCTGGCGTACCGCTTCCAGCATCGCCGGCGGGCCGCAGGAGTAGACGACAGCCGAGCCGGAATCGTCACCTTCGAGTAGCTGAAGCAACAGGTCGGTGACGTACCCCTTGTGGCCGGAGCTACCGTCCTCGAACGCCAGTCTGGTCTCCTCGCAGCCAAACAGCTCGTCGATCCCGCCAGAGTGAGGCCGGTCGCGAAACCCGAGGAGCGAGCGAGAAGGTATGCCGCGGTCGACCAGTTCCCGGCGAAGGACGGCGATCGGCGCGATCCCGATTCCGCCGCCGACCAGGATCGCGCCGGCGGCCGATGGGTTGAGATCCCGCGGTCGGCTGAAACCGCACCCGAAGGGACCGGCAACCCAGCAGCTGTCCCCCGATTTCATTTCTGCCAGGCGGGAGGTTCCGGGCCCGACCTCGTGGATCAGGAAGTCGAGGCGAAGGCCGCCGGACGGGTTCGCGGTGACCCGGGCATGTGAGATTGCCCGCGGCAGGTAGGGACGACCGCCCTCGGTGGCCCAGTCCGGTGCGGTAGCCAGCATGTAGAACTGGCCGGCCGCGGGGGTCGGACCCTCCTGGTCGATCAGGCTGAAGATCCGGTACCCACCGGTCGGCCGGGCGTCGGCCACTTCGCAGAGCCGCCGGCCGAAGGGTGCCGGGTCACGCTCGCGCTCAGCTTGCATGGAGCTCCTGCAGCGAGAGCGGCTCACCGGTTCCGTTCATCCCTGCCGCGATCGCCCTGACTGCGGCCGAGGCTCCGGTCAGGGTCGTAATTGACGGGATGCTGTGCCGTACCGCGGCCGAACGGATCTCGTAGCCGTCGGCTCTCGCGCCGGAGCCGGTCGGCGTGTTGATCACCAGGTCGCAGCGGCGTTCCTCGATCATGTCGACCACATGGGGGGAGCCTTCGGCGATCTTGTTGATCGCCTCGACCGGGGTTCCCATCCTCGAAATCGCCTGGGCGGTACCGCCGGTCGCGAGGATCGCGAAGCCCAGATCATGGAGCTGGGCTGCCAACTGGGTGGCGGCCGCCTTGTCGGTATCGGTGACCGAGATGAAAACGGTGCCCGAAGAGGGGAAGGGCATCCCGGTCGCGGCCTGAGCCTTGCCGAAAGCGGTCGGGAAGTCCGGTCCGATGCCGATCACCTCTCCGGTCGACTTCATCTCCGGACCGAGCACCGAGTCCGCACCCTGGAAACGGGAGAAAGGCAGAACCGCCTCTTTCACGGAGACATGATCGCCGTCGAACTCGGGAAGTTCCTGTTCGGAGAGCTTCTGGCCGAGCATGATCCGGGTCGCGACCTTGGCGAGCGGAATCCCGATCGCCTTGGAGACGAACGGCACGGTTCGCGAGGCCCGCGGGTTGGCTTCGATCACGTACAGCTCGCCGGCTGCAACCGCGTACTGGATGTTGATCAGACCGATCACCCCCAGCTCGAGTGCGATCGCCGTGGTGGCCACCTTGATCTCGTCGATCATCTCCTGGCCAATGCTCATCGGCGGGAGCACGCAGGCCGAGTCGCCAGAGTGGACACCAGCCTCTTCGACGTGCTGCATGATCCCCGCGACGAAGACCTCCTCTCCGTCACAGAGCGCGTCGACGTCGACCTCGATCGCGTTCTCGAGAAAGCGATCGAGCAGCAACGGATGTTCGGGCGAAGCCTTTACGTGCTTGTCGAGGTAGGTCTTCAGGTCCTGGTTCGAGTAGCAGATCTCCATCGCCCGGCCGCCAAGCACGAAAGAGGGCCGGACCAGCAGCGGATAGCCGATCCCGGCGGCGATCTCCTCCGCCTCCTCGGCCGAAAGGGCGGTCCCGTAGGGCGGCGGTTTGATCCCCAGCCGGTCGATCAGGGCGCCGAACTTGCCGCGGTCTTCCGCCGCATCTATCGCCTCGACCGGGGTGCCGAGCAGCGGGATGCCGGCTTCCTTCAGGCCCTCGGCGAGCTTGAGCGGGGTCTGCCCGCCGAACATGACGATCACCCCTTCGGGCTGTTCCTGCTCGCAGACCGCCAGCACATGATCCAAGGTCAGCGGCTCGAAGTAGAGCCGGTCGGAAGTGTCGTAGTCGGTCGAAACCGTTTCCGGATTGCAGTTGACCATCACCGCGTCACGACCGCACTCGCGAGCGGTCATCGCGGCGTGGACGCAGCAGTAGTCGAACTCGATGCCCTGGCCGATTCGGTTCGGTCCGGCGCCCAGGATGACCACCGACTTTTTCTCGCCTCGTCGGATCTCGGAAGGTGAACCTTCGGGTTCGTGCGACGAGTAGTAGTACGGAGTCGCCGCCTCGAACTCGGCGGCGCAGGTGTCAACCGAGTTGTAGATCCGCTCCAGTCCCCCGGTCCCGTCCCCGTCTCTGGCCAGCAGGGAGAGCTCCCTCAGAAACCAGGGGTCGATCCTGGTCTGCTCGTGAACCTGCTCGACCGAGAGCCCCCGGTCGAATGCCGCGAGGACCAGGTCGATCCTGCCCGGGGTCGGCGTCGCGATGTGGTTGAGGAGTTCCTGATCGGAATCTGGCACCTCCGGCAGCGAATCGAGTTCACGCGAAGCGAGCGCCTTGGCGAAGGACTCACGGAAGGTGCGGCCGATCGACATCACTTCGCCGACGCTTTGCATGTAGGTGGAGAGCTTCTCGTCGGCGCCGGGGAACTTCTCGAACGCGAAGCGCGGAATCTTGGTTACCACGTAATCGATGGTCGGCTCGAACGAAGCCGGTGTCGCGCGGGTGATGTCGTTCGGGATCTCCTCCAGCGCGTAGCCGACCGCCAGCTTGGCGGCCATCTTGGCGATCGGGAAGCCGGTCGCCTTCGAAGCGAGGGCCGAGGAACGCGAAACCCGCGGGTTCATCTCGATCACCACGATCTCGCCGTCGGCAGGGTTGACCGCGAACTGGACGTTGGAACCGCCGGTCTCGACTCCGACCGCGCGGATCACCGCGATCGCCGTGTCCCGGAGTGACTGGTAGACCGGATCGGTCAGCGACTGGGCCGGGGCGACGGTGATCGAATCGCCGGTGTGGACGCCCATCGGGTCGACGTTCTCGATCGAGCAGATGATTACCACGTTGTCGTTGCGGTCCCGCATCACTTCGAGCTCGAACTCACCCCAGCCGATCACCGATTCCTCGACCAGAACCTGACCGATCGGCGAGGCCGCGATGCCCTTGGCGACCACCCGCTCGAGTTCTTCGCGGGTCTCGGCGATACCGCCACCCTGGCCACCCATCGTGAAGGCCGGCCGGATGATCGCCGGCAAGGACGCATCACCCTCGTCGAGCTCCTTCAGGGCATGCTCGACCGACTCGACCGTGACCGACCAGGGGATCCGGATCCCTGCCTCGTTCATCACCTGCCGGAAGACCTCGCGGTCCTCGCCGCGGATAATCGCGTCGCGGTTGGCGCCGATCAGCTCGACTCCGAATTTCTCCAGGGTGCCGTCGGCCGAAAGGTCCATCGCCAGGTTGAGCGCGGTCTGGCCGCCCAGGGTCGGCAGCAGCGCATCGGGGCGTTCCTTTTCGATGATCCCGGCGACCGGGCCCGGCAGGAGTGGCTCGACGTAGGTGCGGGTCGCGAACTCGGGGTCGGTCATGATCGTGGCCGGGTTCGAGTTGACCAGAACGACCTCATAGCCTTCCTCGAGCAGCACCTTGCAGGCCTGGACGCCGGAATAGTCGAACTCCGCCGCCTGCCCGATCACGACCGGGCCGGAGCCGATCACCAGGATCCGTTTGAGGTCATCGCGACGTGGCACCGGTGATCAGCCTTCCTTTGCGAGGTCGAGGAAACGGTCAAAGAGGTGGCGGGCATCGCGCGGACCGGGACCCGCTTCGGGGTGATGCTGGACGGTCATTGCTTTGGCATCGGGCAACCGCAGCCCCTCGACCGTGCGGTCGTAGAGGTTGATGTGGGAAAGCACGGCTTCGCCGTGACCGGTCTGCCAGCGGACCGGCTCGTCACTGTCGATCGTGCCCTCACCATCCGGACCGACCACTGCGAATCCGTGGTTCTGGGAGGTGATTTCGATCACCCCCGTCTCGAGATCCTTGACCGGGTGGTTCGATCCGCGGTGGCCGAACGGGAGTTTGAAGGTCTCTAGCCCGACCGCGCGGCTGAGCAGCTGGTGGCCGAGGCAGATTCCGACCATCGGTTTCCTGCCGATCAGCTCTCGCACCGTCTCGGTTACCGCCGACACGGCGGCGGGATCCCCCGGACCGTTTGCGAGGAAGAGCAGGTCCGGCTCGCGGGCCATGACCTCATCGGCTCCGGTCAGGCAGGGCAGCAGCGTCACGCGGCAGTCCCGTTCGAGGAACTGGTTGACGATCGAAGTCTTGATGCCGGTGTCAAGCGCCACCACATGCGGACCGGCGCCTGCATGTTCGATCGGCACTTCCGGGGTGACCTTGGAGGCGAAGTCGGATCCCGCCATCGAAGGTTCGGCTTCAATTCGGGCGATTGCCTCGTCGGTCGCGACCGTGGCGGGGAAGATGCCGCCCCGCATCGCACCGCGGTCACGGATCTGGCGGACCAGGGCGCGGGTGTTGACGCCGGTGATCGCCCAGACACCGTTCGCTTCGAGCCAATCGAGCCAGCCGCCCTCGGCACTGGCCGAGTCGACGCCGTTGCGGGCGTCTCGCATGATCACGCCCCGGGCGTGGGCCCGGCTGGACTCCATGGCCCCGGACGAAACCCCGTAATTGCCGACCATCGGATAGGTGAAGGTGATGATCTGCCCGGCGTAGGACGGGTCGGTCACCGCTTCCTGGTAGCCGGTCATGGACGTGTTGAAGACCACTTCTGCGACCCCTCCCCCGGTCGCAGCGCAGAGCGAGCCGTCAAATCGGCTGCCGTCTTCAAGCAGGACGTATCCGGGATTGGTCTGGCTCATGCGACGCCCAGGCTGAATGACCGGAGCCGGTACGCGACCTGACCACCGGCCAGAGTGACCAGGATCCGGCTGCGGAGCGTCTCGCCCGCACACCAGGAATTGACGGAGCGGCTCTCGTAGCCGTCCTCGCCGACCACCCACTCGGCCTCGAGGTCGACCAGGCAAAGGTTCGCGCGGCTGCCTTCGGTGAGAGAGAAGGGGTCGATGCCGAACGGGGCCCCGCCTGACCCCAGCTTCTCGACCAGCAGTCCAAGGCTGATCCTGCCGGGCAGCACGAGTTCGGTGTAGAGCGACGAGAAGGCCGTCTCGAGCCCGGTCACACCCATGTTGGCCGCTTCGTAGGGCACTTCCTTTTCGTGAACCGCATGGGGGGCGTGGTCGGTCGCGATGCAGTCGATCGTGCCGTCGATCAGGGCGTCGATCAGCGCCTGACGGTCAGTTTCGGTCCGGAGTGGTGGGTTCATCTTGTAGCGCGACGCGTCGAGGGTTCGAACCGCTTCGTCGGTCAGGCAGAGGTGATGTGGCGTCACCTCGCAGGTGATGTCGATCTTTTCCGCCTTGGCCAGCCTCACCTGGTCGATCGACTCGACCGCGGAGAGGTGTTGGATCTGGATCGCTCCGGCTTCGTAACCTGCGATTGCCGCGTCCCGGGCGATCATCACCGATTCCGAGATCGAGGGAACTCCGGGAAGTCCGAGTTCGGCCGAGACGGCACCTTCGTTCATCACGCCGTTGCCGGACAGCTCGACGTCCTCCTGGTGAAGGGCGATGCGACCACCGGTCATGCGCTGGTACTGCAGCGCCCGCCTGAGGATCCGGGTGCTTTCGACCGGCACCCCGTCATCGGTGAAGCCGACCGCCCCGGCCTGCCGCAACTCGGCCATGTTGGTCAGCTCCTCGCCCTTCATGCCGTGGGTGACCGTGGCGAGGAACCCGACCGGGACCGAGGCCACGCGGGCCGCCCGGTCGCGGAGCGCTTCGATCTGTTCCGGCTCGGATACAGGCGGCGAGGTGTTTGCCATCGCCAGCAGGCCGGCGTACCCGCCCGCGGCAGCGGAGCGCGTTCCGGTTTCGAGATCTTCCTTGTACTCCTGGCCCGGGGTCCGCAGGTGAACATGGGGGTCGAAGAAGGCCGGGAAGACGTGGAGGCCCTCGGCGTCGATCACTTCGGTCCCCTCCGGCGTGTCGATCGTGCCCGGGTCGGCAATCCGGCTGATCCGGCCGCCCTCGACCAGCAGGTCATGCTTCCCCTCGATCTCTCCGGCCGGGTCAAGCAGTCCGGCAGAGCGAAGCAAGAGGTCGGCCGGCGGTCCCTGGCGCTGGACGAGTGGCGCCGGCAGCTGAGCGTTCGGTGCTCCGCCGTCAGGAAGTCCGTCGATGATCTCGTTCATGCGGGCTCCCCGATCGGCACGGGGCTTTCGTTGCCGTCGCGATGATCACCGTGTGCCAGAAGTTCGAACAGGATCGCCATTCGCACCGCCAGGCCGGAAGCGACCTGATCGGCGATCAGGCAGCGATCAGAGTCGATCACCTCGCCGCTGATCTCGATCCCCCGGTTGACCGGGCCGGGGTGCATCACCAGCTGACGAGGGTTGAGTCGCCGCGAGTTGACCTGGAAAAGTCGCGCGTACTCACGAATCGAAGGGACAAAGCTCTCATACATCCTCTCGCGCTGCAGCCGCAGCAGGTAGACCACGTCCGCTTCTTCTAGCCCGTCCAGCGAGTACTGGATCTCGCAGCCCATCTCCTCGATGCCGCGCGGGATCAGGGTCGGAGGGGCGGCGATCGTCACATCGGCTCCCATCAGAGCAAAGGCCTGGATGTTCGAGCGGGCCACCCGGCTGTGGAGTATGTCCCCGACGATCCAGATCTTCTTGCCCTCGACCGACCCGATTCGCTGACGCAGCGCGAACAGGTCGAGCAGGGCCTGGCTCGGATGCTGGTGCATGCCGTCGCCGGCGTTGATCACCGCCGCATCCACCCAGTCCGTGAGCATCCGGGCCGAACCCGCCTGGGGATGGCGGATCACGATCGCCGCCGGGTCATACGCGGAAAGCGTTTCCACGGTGTCCTTCAGCGATTCGCCCTTCTCGACCGAAGAACCGGACGCCTTGACCGAGACCACGTCGGCCGAGAGCCGTTTGGCCGCGAGTTCGAACGAGGACGAAGTCCGGGTGCTTGCCTCGTAAAAGACGGTGACCACGGTGCGGCCCCTCAAGGCCGGCACCTTCTTGATGTCCCGGCGGGAGACCTCGGCGAAGCTCTCCGCCCGCTCCAGCAGGCCTTCGATCGTTTCCTGATCGAGATCGTCGATGCTCAACAGGTGCTTCACTCGACCACCTCCACCGGGGAGAGAATCGCCACTTCGTCCTCGCCGTCGGTTTCCTTGAGTCGTACCGCGACCTGTTCCGAACGGGAGGTCGGCAGGTTCTTGCCGACGTAGTCAGGCCGGATCGGCAACTCGCGGTGGCCACGATCGCAGAGCACCGCAAGCTGGATCCGGGCCGGTCGTCCGTAATCGAAGAGCGCCTCGATCGCCGCCCGGACGGTGCGCCCGGTGAAGAGCACATCGTCGACCAGGACCACGGTCAGGTTCTCGAGTGCGAAGTCGAGCCGGGTCGAGTGGACCACCGGCTGATAGTCGGCTCCCCGGGTGCCGATGTCGTCCCGGTAAAAGGAGATGTCGATCTCGCCTAGCGGCGGCGTCTCGGCGAGCCCGCCGATCATCGCGACCAGTCGTTCGGCAAGGTGGGCGCCGCCGGTGTGGATGCCGACGATGGCCAGATCCGAGATCTCGGGATTCTTCTCGACGATCTCGTGGGCGATGCGACGGAGCGTGCGCTCGACGTCGTTAGCTTCCAGCACTACCTTCTCGTTCAAAGTCACCTTCCCGGCCTCACAGGACCGCAATTAAAGGAACGGGCATGAAGATAGCACCGCTACCGGCGTTGATGAAGGACCAAGGACCAGGGTTGCGGTTCTGGCCCTCTTCCGTTTATCCGACGCGACTGGTCTCGAGCTACTCAGGTGCTGGTGAGGACTCTCTCTTTGCTCCCTTGGCGACGAGGGTTGGTTCGCCGCGCTCGGGGAAGGGGATCTCGACCAGGTCGAAGTCTCGGGGAGCAATCGTGTTCTCGAAGGCTTCGCGGGCTTCTTCCAGGGCCTCGCCGACGTGGTACCGGGAAGAGATGTGGACCAGCGCGAGCATCTTCACGCCCGCTTCGGCCGCCACTTCGGCCGCTTCGGTCCCGGTCGAGTGCCCGGTCTCCCGGGCCCGTTCACCGTCTTCGGTCATGAAGCTCGCATCGTGGACCAGCAGGTCGGCGTCCGCGGCGGCCTTGACCGTCGCGCTACAGGGTCCGGTGTCGCCCGTGATCACCACCGCCCGGCCCAGCCGGTCTTCCCCCATGACCTGATCGGGCCGGACCTTGCCCTCGTTTCCTTCGACCTCCTCCCCGTCCTGGAGCGCCTTGAAATCCGGGCCGGGCTGAACCCCGAGCCGAACCGCCTCGTCCGGGTCGAACCGTCCCGGCCGGTCGTCTTCCAGCAGTGCGTAGCCGAGAGCCCGGGTCCGATGCTCGACCGGGAAGGCCTCGATCTCGTAGTCGACGTGGGGCACGATGTCACCCGGTTCGAGCTCCCCGATTTCGAGGTGGAATCCGAGCCGCCCGATCAGGGGGTGAAGGTCTTTCATCAGCCGGTGAAGACCGACTGGTCCGAAAAGCAACAGCGGCTCGGAGCGATCGTTCAGGTCATAGGTCTTGAGCAGCCCGGGAAGGCCGAGGCAGTGGTCGAGATGAAAGTGGGTCAGGTAGATCTCGTCGACCTGGACCAGACCCAGCGAACGTCGCATCTGCCGCTGGGTTCCCTCGCCGCAATCGAACATGAGCTTCTCGCCGCCTCGGGTGACGAGCACGCTGGCGGTGCCCCGCAGGGCGGTGGGTACCGGCCCGCCGGTCCCGAGAAAAGCTACGGAGAGGTCCATGCCGGGAGCGTAGCCCGATCATTAGACTCCGCGCTTCCGCGCCCGTAGCTCAGCTGGATAGAGCGCATGCCTCCGGAGCATGAGGTCGCAGGTTCGAATCCTGCCGGGCGCGTCCTTGGCGACGGACCGGAACCGGCCCGTCGACCAGCATGGTGACGCAGGTCTTGACCGAATACGGTCGCAAACCTGCGTCACCGTGCCGGGCAACCCCCGTCAGCTTGACGGGGGTTGTGCGTCAATTCAGGCGTCGTCCTTGCGCATTTGCGCTACGCCGACCACGCAACGACTGAACGGCGTGCCCTTGACGCCTTTGGTGTGCTTCTTGCTGAGTGCCTTGCACGCCTTTCGAGCCGAAATCGAATCGTTCCTATCGGCTCGCGCCATCGCGTTGACGCATCGGGAGAAGTTGGTTCCCTTCTGGCCCTTCACGTGCTTCTTCGTCTGACCCTGGCAGTACTTGCCGTAAGCCTTCGCCTTCGAAACCTTCTCGGTCTTCGGCCCCTTGGCCTGATCGGGATGATTTGGGTGGCCGGAGTTGCCTGCGACAGCCGGAGCTGCCGGGACGAGGAGGGCGGCGCTGGCGATTGCTGTCAATGCGATCTTCTTCACTGTGAATCTCCTTTCATCAGGCCGCGGTATGCGACCACACCCGAAAAACGGACCCGGGGCAAAGAAGTAAGGAACTACTTTCCGGAATTGCCGGGTGAATGCGGCCTGCCCGTGGCCGGTGCCTGGGCGGAGTTTCCGGTCTCCCCACCGTTGCCACTCGTGGTTCCGCCCGACCCTGAACTTCCGCCGGAGGATTGACCAGGTGGAGAGTCCGGCTTTCGGGAAGGTGGAGGACCTCCGGTCTGGCCCGGTGCCGCGCTCGAGGCCTGATCGGCCCGCGATTGTCCCGTCGAGGCAGCCTCGGGAAGGCTTGCCGGTCCCTGGCCTTCCCCCTGGCCCGGAGTGATTGCTTCGCCGGATCGGCCCGAAGCCCCTGTCTCACGGATTCGGTCCGGCGTGCGGGCGGGAATGGCCCGGTCGGCTCCAGTTCGCTCCGGACCTCTCGTTCGGCCCGTTCTGACGGGCCCGTCCTGCCCGCCGACGCCAGGGAGCGGGCCCGATGCCCGGCTCGCTCCTTCTGTCCCTGACGGAGTTGTTGAATCCGTGCTGGTGACCGTGGGAGTGTTTGTGACGGGCCTGGCGGCGTCTTTGTGGCGAGCGACTTCGGACGCACCCACGCCGATGCCCCCGGCCACGACCAGAACCGCCATCCCTTTCGCGATGACTCCGGTGGTAGCCCCTCCGATCAGGGTTCCTCCGGTGGCAGCTGCGGCCGTAGTACCGGCCGCAGTTCCGGCGGCCGCGCCCCCGTGGTGAAGCGCGTCGAGCAACCCCGCCGATGCGCCCAGCGGCAGGACCGGGAACAGTGACTGGAGTCCTGCCCGCCGCCTGGCTATGGCGCTCTCGAACGCGGAGCATTCCCCGCAGGTCCGCATGTGGGACCTGACCTTGCGCCCTTTGAGTCGACGGCGGTCCCCGCTCGAAATCGACTCTCGCACCTCGAGGCAATCAAGTTTCCTGCCGAGATCCGCCTGCTCAAGCGAAAGCCGAGCCTCGTAGACCAATTGCTTGGCCGCCGATTCCGTGGTTCCTGCCGCCTCGGCGATCTCGGAGTACTCAAGACCGGAGAGTTCCCGCATGACCAGAGTTGCCCGTTGCCTTTCCGGCAGGTCATTGAGATCGTCGACCAGTTGGCCAAGACGTTCCCGGTCGACCGCGACCCGATGCGGATCGCGCCGGCCTGAGTCGTCGGGGCGTGAATCGGGATCGAATCCGGGTGTCGTCCGGCGCGCCTGTCGCAGGTGATCGACACACTCGTTTCGGGCCACTCTGTAGAGCCAGGGTTTCATCTGGAAATCCTCGTCATGGGGCATCGATGTCATTGCCTTCGTCATTACGTTCTGAAGGACGTCCTTGGCTTCCTCGGTACCGACCATCGCCGAACAGAACCGGTAGATCGGCTGGTGATAGCGGCGAAAGACCTCGTCCAGGGCAACGGGGTCGCCTCCGGAGATCCGGCTTGCCAGTTTCCGATCGCTGTACAGACGACCGGAAAGTCCGATCCGATCGGGCCGGACCTTTCGGGTTGGTTCAGACATCTCTTGCAGAACCCTTCTGAGTCGAAAACGATCCGATGAAGAGAAAGTAAGGGCCTTTCGAATAATCTGCCAGCCCTATGTCCGAATCGCCAAATGACCGTCAGCCGTCGGGCGACGGCAGGATCCCCCGACTCGCCGTCGGCGTAGTGATCCTCGGGATCGTCGCCTCGCTTGCTGTTTACGGCATCTCGAAGATTCCGGGCAGCGGCTCGACCAAAATCGAGTGGGACACGATCGAGGAAATCGCGTCACCACCGGCCAAAGAGGTCGGCTCCGGTTCCTTTGCGGTTTCGAGGACGAGCCTCTCGGCACTTGCGCCGAACGATGAGGAGCGAATGATCTTCCGGGTCGCCGGCGTGGTGCGGATCGATTCCGGTGGCCGCAAGCCGACCCGGGTCCGGTGCGATGTCTCCTCGACCGCCGACGAAGACACGCGGATGGCCCGTTCCACCCGGCTCCGCGCTGCCTGGCCCAAGCCCAGCAAGGCGCTGCAGTCCCAGGACGTTCCAGAAACCAGTCTGGTCAAGTTCCGAACCGGTGAGAGCAAGAAGATCGATCTGCCGATTCGGGACGTGGTCCGGCGTTACGCCGACATCGGAGCTCCCGTGACGGTCGATTGGGACGGCTATGTGGAAGATGACCAGAACTGGATTTGGCGGATGACCGAAGGGACCGGCGCCGGCGCTGCCACCTTGCCGTGGCTGGTGATCTTCGAGGCGGAGGACCGGCCTCGCGGGACTGTCAGATGCGTTGCGAGCTTTGACGGAAGGCGCTCCGAGATCAGGGTTCCCTACCGTCAGCAGGAATGGCCGATTGCCGACGACCAGCCGAACCCCGACGAGGTTGACACCGGCGACGCCTCCAACGTCGAGTAGCCGAAGCTTCCCGCGCCGGAGCGGGCTCGCAGTGGGCTAGCCCGAATTGGCTTCCGGCGCCTCGAGGAAGTCGGGGCCTTCCTGGGCGCCACCAACCTTGTTCAGAACCGGGTTCGCCGGTTTCGCTTCCATTCGTTTGGGGTCGAGCGGCACGCAAAGCGAGACGGCCTCGTCCGGAGTGAGGTCACCGGTCAGCCAGGCCTGTTCGATTTCCGGGTTGGGCAGGACCACCGGCATCCGGTCATGGACCCGGCTGACCACTTCGTTGGCCTCGGTTGTGATGATCGTGCACGAAGTGAGCGGCTCTCCCTCCCACTCCCTGGAAACGGTCAGCCCGGCAAAGGCGAACGGCTCGCCGCCGTCGACGGTGAAACGGACCGGCTGCCGGGGTTCCTTCGGCTTCTCGGGTTTGAGCCATTCGTAGAAGCCATCGGCCAGGATCAGACACCGGTTCTTGCTCTTCTTGACCAGCGGACCGTAGGCTTTGCTCTCGAGCAAGCGGTCGTTGCGGGCGTTGATCATCTTGTAGCCGGCCTTCAGGTCCTTGGCCCAGAACGGAACCAGACCCCAGCGCGCCGCTACGGCCGCCCGTTCGCCGGAATCCGGGTCAGTATTGACCGTGAGGACTTCCTGGGTCGGCGCAACGTTGTAGCGCCCCAGCCCCGGTGACTCGTCATCCAGCGAGATCTGGAACCGGCTGCCGAGCCGTCGCTGATCGGAACTGGTGAGTGTGTAGCGGCCACACATGGAGCTCAACCTAACAGGATGGTTACGCCCGCTCGCGGTACCAGGCGACTGCTTCGGTGATTCCTTCCGCAAGGTTCAACTTCGGCTTCCACCCGGACAGTTCGGCAAGCCGGGATGCATCTACGTACTGGCGGTCGATCTCTCCTTCGGGGACACCATCACCCAGGTACCTGGGCTCGACCGGTTCCGCCCCGGTTCGGGCGGCTTCGGCAGCGATCAGTTCGACGACCTTACGGACCGAATGTGGTTCACCTGTGCCCGCGTTCAAAGCCTCACCCCGGCCGGGACCATCGTTCACGAGTCCCTCGATCGCCAGATAGGCGGCCGCGGCGTCGCTGACATGCAGGTAGTCCCGCTCGGGCGATCCATCGGAGCGGATCAGCGGTGCGCGACCTTCGAGACAGGCGTTCACCGCCTCCGGAACCAGGCGGGAACCGTTCAGGTCACCGCCGCCGTAGACGTTGGCCAGCCGGGTCACCCCGACCGGCAGGCCGAAAGCCGGCCAGTAGCTGCGAGTGATCACATCGGCCGCGGCCTTGCTGGCCTCGTAGGGGGCCGCGGGTTTCAGTTCGTCGGCTTCCCGGTAGGGCAGCGCATCGCTCGGGCCGTACGCCTTGTCGGACGAGGCGACCACGACCGCCCCGACCCCGGCCTGGCGAGCCGCCTCGAGAAGTACCCAGGTGCCCTGGACGTTGGCGCGAAAAGTGGCGATCGGATCCTCGGCTGCCGGACCGACCAGCGTCTGAGCCGCCAGGTGGAAGACCGAATCCGGTGCTCCGGAAGCATTACCCGCTTCCCGGATCGCCCGATGCACGACGGTTGGGTCGGCGACGTCACCCTCGAGAAATCGAACCTCGCCGGTCAAGCCGTGAATCTCCAGAGCCCGGCCCGGGGCGCCGCGCAGATCCAGCACGGTGACCTCGTCCCCACGGTCGAGCAGCGCACGGACCAGATGTCCGCCGATGAACCCCTGGCCGCCGGTCACCAGCGAGGTACTCAAGCGACGGCCTCCGGTGAGAGCCAGGGGGCATTCCCTCCCGCCCAAAGGTCGTTTAGCGTCACCAGGTCCTTGTAGGTATCGCAGCAGTCCCAGAAACCCTCGTGCCGGTAGGCGCCGAGTTGACGGTCGGCAGACAGTCCTTCCAGCGAGACCCGTTCCAGCACCGAATCGGCGTCGAGCCAGTCGAACACGGCAGGTTCGAAACAGAAGAATCCACCGTTGATCCAGTGTTCGGAGCGCGGTTTCTCGACGAATCCGGTCACCGTGCCGGACGAATCGATCTCGGCGACTCCCCACTGGAGGTCCGGACGGACCGCGGTCATCGTTCCGACCCGGCCGCTGGCCCGGTGGAACTCGAGCAGGGCCCGGAGGTCGAGGTCGGCCACCCCGTCGGCGTAGGTGGCACAGAACGTCCCATCGATATGATCGCGGGCAGCCGCGATGCGACCGCCGGTCGGCGTGTCAAGACCCGTCTCGAGGCATTCGACTTCGACTCCGTGCGGCCAATCCTCGCCCTCGGCGAATCTCTCGATTTTTTCGCCGAGGTATCCGGTCAGCGGATGGAACCGGGTGAATCCCTGGCGGGCGTAAATCTGGATCACGTGCCATAGGAGCGGTTTGCCGCCGACCTCGACCAGCGGCTTCGGCAGGGTCTCGGTGTGTTCACGCAGCCGGGTTCCGCGCCCACCGCTGAGGATCAGGACCGGAGGTAGTTCAGCCATCGTGATTGGAATCCTACGGCCGGGACCGCGAGGCGCAGCCGGCCGCGTTGGCTCAGCCGCCGGCCACGGCCGGCAGGATCGTCACCTCGGCACCGTCGGATACGGCGGTTTCGAGCCCGTCCCCGAAGCGGATGTCTTCTCCGCCTACGTAGACGTTGACGAAGCGGCGCAGCTCGCCTTCCTCCGTAATCCTCTCCTTGAGGTCACCATGCTCGGCGAAAACTGCGTCGAGCACCTCGCCGACTGTGGCACCATCGGCGGTCAGGTCGGCCTTCCCACCTGTCGCGGCGCGAAGCTGTGACGGGATCTTGATTGTGACTGCCATCAGGCGACGACCTCCTGGCCGAAGTGTGTTTCGAAGGAATCCGGATTCGGATCGATCTCGGTCAGGGCAAAGCTATCGCGATTGGCGTCGAGAGTCTTGAGTCCCTCTCCAGTGATGTAGACAACGACTTTTTCGCCATCCCCAAGGTCGCCGCGCTCGGCCAGTTTCTTCAGCACACCGACCGTGACCCCACCGGCAGTCTCGGTGAAGATGCCGGTCGTCTCGGCCAGCAGGCGGATGCCTTCGCGGATCTCGTCGTCGGTAACGGCATCGATCGAGCCTCCGGTCTCGTTTGCCTGGACGACCGCGTAGGGACCGTCGGCCGGATCACCGATCGCGAGGCTCTTGGCGATCGTGTCCGGCTTCTGCGGGCGGCAGATCCGGGAGCCTTCGGCAAAGGCCCTTGCCACCGGGGAACAGCCTTCGGCCTGGGCGCCATGGAAGATGGGCTGCTTACCTTCGACCAGCCCGATCTCCTGCCACTCGCGAAAGCCGCGGGAGATCTTGGTGAAAAGGGAACCGGACGCGATCGGGGCGACGATCCGGTCCGGCAGCTCCCAGCCGAGCTGTTCGACCGTCTCATAGGCGAGCGTCTTCGATCCCTCGGCGTAATACGGGCGCAGGTTCACGTTGACGAAAGCCCAGGGCTTCTCGTCGGCGAGCTGGGTGCAGAGCCTGTTCACGTCGTCGTAGTTGCCTTTGACCCCGACCAGCTTGGTGCCGTAGATGTCGGTCGCGAGCAGCTTCTGCTCCTCCAGGTTCGAAGGCACGAAGACATAGGAGTCGAGGCCGGCAGCGGCCGCGTGAGCGGCGACCGCGTTGGCCAGATTGCCCGTCGAAGCGCAGGCGACGGTCTCGAAACCGAGTTCCTTGGCCTTGGCGATCGCCACGGCGACGACCCGGTCCTTGAAGGAATGGGTCGGGTTGGCGGCATCGTTCTTGATGAAGATCTCGGCTCCGGTACCAAGCCGCTCGGAGAGCCGGCCAGCCCGGATCAGCGGAGTCATTCCCGGTTCGAGCGGGTCGCCGGCCTTGCCCTCAAAGGGCAGAAAGTCCGAGTACCGCCAGATTCCGTTGGTCCCGGCCTGGATCCGCCTCCGGGTCTCTTCCGGATTGAGGTCCGAGTAGTCGTACTTGACTTCGAGCGGCCCGAAGCACTCGGCACAGAAGAAGTTCGCCCCGAGTTCGTACTCGGTCGAACACTCCTTGCATTGCAGATTCTTGACTGACATTCCGATCGTCACCTTTCGTAGATCCCCCGGCGGGGAAACAAAAAACCTTCGCCGCGTGGGGCGAAGGCCGATCGGGCTTCTCCCCACATCTCCCGGCTACGTGAGCCGCTGGATTTGGCACCTTCTCGGAAGCTTTCGCTACCGCTGGTTGCCGGGGTTTCGTAGGGCCAAGTCCCTCCACCCCTCTGGATGTGGCGCTTATGTCTGCGGGACAGATTAGCAACCGTCTTGCGAGATCGCCAATTTCGCCGCAAGTGAGACAGATTTCAGGAACCGGGCCAATCACACGCTGGCTTGACCTCTGGTCTAGGGTTGTCTCATGCCCGCGAAGCGGATCGACATGACTGGAGGCGGCGATGCCGAACCTCCCTCGTCTTCGCCGTGCGCGCGAATCTGAGATTCTGAGCCCGGAGCCTGCCGAGCCCGAGAGCAACGCCCCCCGGGTCGAGGAGATCACCTCGGGCGGTCTGCGCTGGATCAACATCGAAA
This sequence comes from Actinomycetes bacterium, assembly GCA_023434465.1. GTDB lineage: Bacteria > Actinomycetota > Thermoleophilia > Solirubrobacterales > 70-9 > 67-14. The sequence continues at coordinate 11,735 of JAEYSQ010000187.1, read as the reverse complement.
GTCCCGGGGCCGACGAACGGGCCTGGCTGGAAGAGAATTTCGAGTTTCATGCCCTCGACATCGAGGACGTGCTTTCCCGCAACCAGCGCCCGAAGATCGACGACTATCCCGACTATCTCTTTCTGGTCGTCCACGTGCCGGTCTTCGATCGCAAGGCAAAGCGGCTCGTTGCCGGCGAGATCGACATCTTCGTCGGGCCGGACTTCATGGTCACCCTGCCCAACCGGGCGATCCCGCCGGTCGAGTACCTCTTCGAACGCTGCCGGGCCGACGACACCCTGCGTCACAAACTCTTCGCTCGCGGCTCTGGCTACCTGATGTACCGACTGGTCGACGATAGCTTCGACTACTGCTTTCCGATGCTGCGGAAGATCGGCAACAAGCTCGATGCGCTCGAGGAAGAGATCTTCGAGGGCCGCTCCGAGGACGTGGTCCGGGATCTGTCCAACGCGAAACAGGAGATCATCAACTTCCGCAAGGTGATCCGGCCGCAGCGGCCGGTGCTGCGCGATCTCGAGAACGTCAAGACCAGGTATCTCGCCACTGACCTCGATCTCGAGATCTACTTCGACGACATCGTCGACGCCCACGAGCGGATCTGGGACATGCTCGAGAACTACAAGGAAGTGGTAGTCGCCCTTGAGGAGACCAACGAATCGATCATCAGCCACAAAGTCAATGACATCCTGCGCGTGCTGACCTCGATCTCGGTGATCGTCCTGCCGCTGACCCTGATCGCCTCGATCTTCGGCATGAACGTCGGGTTGCCCGGCGGCGGTGACCCGGCCACCGGGACCGACGTCCACTTCTTCATGGTGGTCGGAGTGATGCTGGTCATCCTGATCGGGATGGTTGCCTACTTCCGCAAGCGTCACTGGCTGTAGGGAGGTTAGGAGCACCGTCCTGGCTAGCCCGTCCGATCTCTCGCCACAATAGGATTGGCGTCGATGAGCGAGAACCGAATCTGGGCCCCCTGGCGCCTCACGTACGTCAAAGACGCCGACAAGGACAACGAGGACCAGTGCATCTTCTGCGCCAAACCCGCGCTGGGTGATGACGAGACCGCGCTGATCGTCTACCGGGGCGAGCATTGCTTCGTGATCCTCAATCTGTACCCGTACACGAATGGTCACCTGATGGTCTCGCCCTACGAGCATGTCGGACGCATTCAGGACATTCCGGCCGAGACGACCGGGGAGATGCTCGCCCTGGCGAAGGTCGCGATGAACCGCCTCGAGGAGGTCTACGGCCCGCAGGGATTCAACGTCGGCTTCAACCAGGGTCGATCCGCCGGCGCCGGCGTCGAGCATCACATTCACATGCACGTAGTTCCCCGCTGGGGCGGCGATACGAACTTCATGCCGGTGATCGCCGATCACCGGGTCATGCCCCAATCCCTCGAGGACAGCTATCGCGTGCTCAGCGAGGCCTTCGGCACAGACGCCGGACCGGACGACGACGGATCGTCTTCCTGAAATCGACAAGTCAATCCGGCAGGAAAGGGCAACACCATTTCGATCTTCAAGGCATATGACATCCGCGGGATCTACGGCGGGGAGATGGACGAAACGACGGCGGAGAAGATCGGCCGTGCTTTCGTGCTCACGCTGGCCGACCTCGTGCGGAAGGATCCCCATGACCTGAAGATCGGGCTTGGCCGGGACATGCGGCTCTCGGCGCCGACCATGGCCACGGCCTACCGGGACGGGATGATCGCCGAGGGTGCGCACGTGATCGATGCCGGACAGGTGGCGACCGAGATGCTCTATTACCTGGTCGGAAGCCGGGACCTCGACGGGGGCGCGATGTGCACCGCTTCCCACAATCCGAAGGCCTACACAGGGGTCAAGCTGGTCCAGCAGGGCGCGCTGGCGCTCTCCGGGGAGGCTGGAATCGATGACATCCGCGGGCTGGTAGAGGCCGGCATGGCCGAAGCTCCCGGCGGTGGCAGCCACGAGGAGATCGACATCTGGGACGAGTATCACGCCGCGGCGCTCAAGTTCGTCGATCCCGCCAAAGTCAAGCCGATGAAGATCGTGGTCGATGGCGGCAACGGAATGGCCGGCCCGATGATCGGGCCGATCCTGAAGAAGCTCGGCATGGAGCTGGTCGAGCTCTACTTCGAACCGAACGGCGAGTTTCCGGACCACGAGCCCAACCCGTTGCTGGAAGAGAATCGTCGGCTGATCATCGACACGGTGAAAAAGGAAGACGCCGATCTCGGCATCGCCTGGGACGGCGATTCGGACCGCTGCTTTTTCATCGACGGCGACGGCCGCTTCTGCGACGGCGACTTCATCTGCGCGCTGCTCGCCCGTTCGGCGCTGGAAGCGGAACCGGGCGGGACCATCCTTTACGACCCGCGCTCCAGTCGCGCCGTGCCGGACGTGGTTGCCGCGGCGGGCGGCAAGACCGAACTCTCGCGGGTCGGACACGCCTTCTTCAAGCGCCGCATGCGCGAGGAAGATGCCGTGTTCGGGGGCGAAGTCTCAGGCCACTACTACTTCCGGGATTTCTACTGTGCCGACTCGGGGTCGCTACCGGCCCTGCGGCTGCTGGAGCTGCTCTCCACCGATGGCCGTACGCTCTCCGAACTGATGGAGGAATTCCATTCCCGGTATTTCATTTCCGGTGAGATCAACTCGGAGGTCGATGACCCGCAGGGCAAGATGGATGAGCTCGAGGCACTCCATCCTGACGCCGAGATCACCCATCTCGACGGCGTGTCGGTCGACTACGAGGACTGGCATTTCAACGTCCGCCCTTCGAACACGGAACCGCTGTTGCGCCTCAACCTCGAATCGTTGACCTCGCACGAGGACATGGAGAGCAAGCGGGACGCGGTGCTTGCGGTGATCCGTGGCTGAACCGGAACCGACCCCGGAATCGGAAGCCGCACTGGCCCGCGCCCGTGAGTGGGGCATCCACACGATCCCCGTGCCCACCCCGTTCGCGGTCGGCCGGGTCAACTGCTACCTGGTCGAGGGTGATCCACTGACCCTGATCGATGCCGGGCCGCGTTCGGAGAAGTCGCTCCAGGGCCTAGAGGAAGGCATCCGGGCCGCCGGCCACGAAATCGAGGACATCGAGCTCGTGGTCGCCACGCATCAGCACATCGATCACATCGGCCAGATCGCGACCGTGGTCGAACGGTCCGGGGCTGAAGTCGCCGCCATTGACCTGGTGGTCGATCGCCTCGCCGAGTTCAGCTGGGGCTCCGAACAGGAAGATCAGATGGCGGTCGACCTGATGATTCGCTACGGAGTTCCCGAAGACATCGCCAACATGCTGAAGGAAGTGACAGCAAGCTTCCGCGAGCTCGGCCATCCGGTCAACGTAACCAGGCCGTTCTCGGCCGGAGACACGATCACCATCGGTTCAAGGCAGTACGAGACCTTCCATCGCCCCGGCCACAGCCCTTCGGACACGGTTTTCTGGGACGCGGAACGCGCGCTTATGTTCGGCGGCGACCACCTGCTTTCCCACATCTCTTCGAACCCCCTGATCTCGAAGCCGCTGGACCAACCTTCCGGGCGCACCAGGTCGCTGATCAATTACCGCGATTCGCTGCGAGCGACCGCCGAGATGCCGGTCGAGATCATGCTCTCGGGCCACGGACTCGCGATCACCGACCACGCGGCCCTGATCGAGAAGCGGCTCGCCGGGCAGGACCGCCGCACCGAGAAGATCCTCAAACTGGTCGCCGAGGGCCACGGATCCCCGCACGGCGTCGCCAACGCGATCTGGGGAGACATCGCTCTGACCCAGGCATACCTCACCCTCTCCGAGGTGGTCGGCCATCTCGACATCCTGCTGGCCGAAGGCCGCGTGATCGAGAACGAGGGCGAAGAGTTCTCCACCTTCGAGGTCGTCTCGTGAACGTGGAGCCGGTCGTGCCGAGGAGCAGCGGCAAACGCCGGATGCTGATCATCGTCAACCCTTACGCGACAACGGTCTCGGACCGTCTCAAGAACCTGGTCGTCTACGCCCTCCAGGGTCGCTTCGAAGTCGAGGTGGAAGCGACCGAAAGCCAGGATCACGCGACCGAGATCGGCCGTGACGCGGTCGATGGCGGTTATGACATCGTGGTCGCCTTCGGCGGTGACGGTACCGTGAACGAGGTCGCCAACGGCCTCGCCGGCACCGACATCCCGGTCACCTTTCTTCCCGGTGGAAACACGAACGTCGTCTGCCGCACCCTCGGAATTCCCAACGACGTCGTCGACGCGACAGAGCATCTGCTTTCACTTGCCGACGATTTCAGACCGCGCAAGATCGACCTCGGCAAGATCAACGACCGGCATTTCGTCTTTTCCTGCGGCGCCGGCATCGACGCGACGGTGGTGGAAAAGGTGGATGCCAATCCGAAATGGAAACGGCGTGCCGGCCCGTGGTTCTACTCCTGGATCGCAACCAAGGGGTACTTCCGCGACTACATGCGGAACCCGGTCCAGCTCGAACTCGAGATCGACGGCGAAACCCATACCGGCGTGACCGCCCTGGCCCAGAACTCGGACCCCTTCACCTACTTCAGCCGGCAGCCGGTCCGGGTCTGCGAGAACGTGGCGATCGACGACGGTTCGCTGGGCATGGTGCTTCTCAAACGGGCCAATCTGCTGGACATGGGAGCGATCGTTCCCCGTCTCCTTGCGCAACGGCTGAAGGCAGGCAACCACAACCAGGTTGAAACTTTCGAGCAATTCAACCAGGCACGGATCCGGTCCGGTTCCAGGGACGAATCGGGCTCGGTTCTCCCCTTCCCGGTCCAGGTCGACGGCGACTACATCGGCACCTTCGAAGAGATCACCCTGGCCGCCGACCCGGGCGCCCTGACGATCATCGCCTGATCCGCCGACGAGTCAGTCTGGCTACCATCGGTGTATGGCCACCGCTGACATCACCGTACTGCCGATCGGCCGCGAAGGCGCCTCGGTGGGCGACCTGCTCGCCGTGATCGCCCGGCATCTCGACTCCCAGGACAAGGTCCGCTTCGAGATGCACGCGATGGGGACCAGCCTCGAAGGCGAGCCCGACGACATCTTCAGGCTCGCCTCCGAACTTCATGCCCTCCCGTTCGAATCAGGCATCCCCCGCGTTTACACGGTCCTCAAGGTCGACCAGCGAACCGACAAGGACCAGACCCTCGAATCAAAGGTCGAGTCGGTCAAAGACCGCCTCTGAGCCACCGACGCACGAGGTTGGTTCGATCTACTCGGGTATAGCCCTAGCGAATCGAACCTATCCCTGCGAGGAATCAGTCGGTGGTTGACACCCGGTGGGCGTCGAAGACGGATTCGACGTGACGGATCCGGTTGATGCATTGCTTGAGCTGGCTCGTGTCGCCCACCTCGATCACGAAACGGTTCTTGACCATGGGCGGGTTCGTGGTCAGGGTGGCCGACATGATGTTGACGCCAACCTCCGAAAACGCGCGGGAGAGATCCTCGAGCAGGCGGGTCCGGTCATAGGCGTCGACCTGGATCTCGACCCGGAAGGTCGCTTCGTTTTCGCCCTCCCAGGCGACCTCGACGATCCGCTCCGGTGACTTCTCGAGATTGGCGACGTTCTGGCAGCTGGCCTGGTGAATCGTGATGCCGCGACCGAGCGACACGTAACCGACGATCTCGTCGCCGGGAACCGGGCGACAGCACTTGGCGAGCCGGAGGGCGACGTTGTCAACTCCCTCGACCTTGATTCCGAACTCGGATGCCTCACGGATCGCACGGCTACGTTTTCCGGTGCCGGACTCGATGTTCTCGACCGGGGCGGGCTCGATGATCTCGCCCTGCCGCAGGCGCTGGATCAGCTTGTTGGCAGTGGTCTTGGCCGAAACCTTGCCCTGTCCCAGGGCGATGTAGAAATCCTCCGCCTTGCGGAAGCCCATCTCCCGCATCACATCGGCCAGCATCGGAGAGCCGGAGAACTTCTGCGGTGGCAGGTCGCGTTTACGCAGGGCCTCGGCCAGAGCCTCGCGGCCATTCTTCTCGGCGTCATCGCGCTTTTCCTCACGGAACCAGGCCCGGATCTTGTTGCGGGCACGGCTGGTCCCGACCAGCTTCAACCAGTCCCGGGAAGGGCCCCGGTCCTTGTTCGCGGTCAGAACCTCGACGATGTCACCGGATTTAAGCTGGTAGTGAAGCGGCACTATCTTGCCGTTCACCTTCGCTCCGACACAGCGGTGGCCGACGTCGGTGTGGATCGAGTAGGCGAAATCGACCGGGGTCGAACCGGCGGAGAGGTTCATCACCTCACCCTTCGGAGTGAAGACGAACACTTCGTCCTCGAAGAGGTCTTCCTTCAATGACTGGAGGAACTCGGTCGGATCCTGTTCGGACTCCGATTCGACCAGCTGGCGCAGCCAGGTCATCTTCTCCTTCGAGGATTCCCCGCCGCTGCCCTCCTTGTAGGAGACATGCGCGGCGATCCCGTACTCAGCGAGACGGTGCATCTCGACCGTGCGGATCTGGATCTCGAGCGGCTTGCCTTCCGGGCCGATCACCGTCGTGTGAAGAGCCTGGTACATGTTGGCCTTCGGCATCGCGACGTAATCCTTGAAGCGACCCGGCAGCGGCTTCCAGAGCGAATGGACGACCCCGATCGCGCCGTAACAGTCCTTGACGGACCCGACGATCACCCGCATCGCGGTCAGATCGAAGATCTCGTTGAACTCGCGACCCTTCTTGGTCATCTTGGTGTAGATCGAGTAGAAGTGCTTGGCTCGTCCGGCGATCGCCGCTTCGATGCCGACCTTCTCCAGCTCCTCGGACAGGTAGCTTCCGGCCTCTTCGACGAAGCTCTCACGCTCGTTCCTCTGCTGGGCGACCAGGTGCTTGATCTCCGAGTACTTGCGGGGATGAAGGGTCGCGAAGGCGAGGTCTTCCAGTTCCCACTTGATCGCGTGAATGCCGAGACGGTGGGCCAGCGGCGCATAGATCTCGAGGGTCTCGCGGGATTTCAGGATCTGCTTCTGCTTCGGCAGCGAACTCAGCGTCCGCATGTTGTGCAGGCGGTCGGCGAGTTTGATCAGGATGACCCGCACGTCGGTGGCCATCGCGACCATCATCTTGCGGTAGTTCTCGGCCTGGCGTTCGTCGCGACTTTCGAAGGTAATCTCGGTCAGCTTGGTGACGCCGTCGACCAGCCGGGCGACGGTCGGACTGAACTCCAGCTCGATCTCCTCCAGACTGGCCGAGGTGTCCTCGACCGTGTCGTGGAGAAGCGACGCGCAAAGCGTCTCGGTGTCGAGCGCCATGCCGACGCAGATCCGGGCGACCCCGACCGGGTGGGTGATGAACTCGTCACCCGAGCTACGCATCTGGTCGGCGTGATGACGGCAGGCGAATACGAAAGCCCGGGTCACCTCGTCGCGATCGATCGCCTCGCGCTGGATCGCGCCGTTCGTTGCCAGGTCCGCTTCGAACTGCTGGATCACAGCCATCAGGTCATCCAGCAACGAACGTTCGCGCGCGGTCAGGCCCTGCGTGTCAACGACGCCAGGCCCCGCCCCATTGGGCGGAGGAGCGCTCGAAGCCGAGCCTGGGGCTACTGCCTCTGTGTCTGCCTGTTGAAGTGGTTGAGAAATCGTTCGTGGTCCTTGTGAAGCGAAACATGATGGACGAAAACGGCAGAAGCCGAAAGATCCGTCCTCTCCGAGGATACGACCCCGGCGTTCCGGGCACCGCCGACCCCGGTCGAACGGGCGAGCCCTGTCTCGATCAGAACCCGCAAGAGGAGGGCCGCCTGCTCCGGGGAGCGGACCAACTGGCCGTCGGCCGAGAGCGTTTCGCGAAGAGTCTCGCCGTCGAGGTGGGGGCTGTCGGGCCGGGCGCCGTCCCGGAGTGCCCGGAAGAGATTCCTCAACTGAGCGGTCAGATCGAGCCGGTGGGCCGCGACCCGGGCGGAGAACCCGATTTCGTCCGGACCGGCCAGAAGGTGGATCGGAAGGTGAGACCGGGCCAGCAGCGCGAGCGAGGCTTCTGTGTACGGGACGTCGAGCAGGGCGATCCGTTCGAACCCGGCCTGGGCGAGATCGAAACCGGCCGGGCGAAAGGCTCCGCCGCCGGTCCCGGCCTCGAGGCTGGCGAAATCAGTGACCAGGATCTGGGCGCCGGGCGTGGCACCTCGGCCGGGTTCGCCACCGGCTCCGACCGCGAGCCCCGTTTCCGCGACGGGACTGCCGGCCCAGACGCCTGCCACCAGCGGCAGAGCAGGATCGCGGTCCGGAAGCTCGGGAAGGAATCGGGATAGCCCGGTGCCCCGAAGTCCGCTCCAGCGTTGGTTCGCGTCAGCGGTCAGGATGGCGATCCGTTCACCGGAACTGATCAGCTCGGCGATCGCGACCCCGGGCAATCCCTGTGGTGACGCCGCGAGAGGAATCTCCCCAATCTCCCCGGCCGCTTCCGCGCCTGGCTTTTCGAGATTTTCTTCCATCGCTAGCTCGAAGCGCTGCCACCACTCGTCCTTCTCGCAACCGGGGAGTGGCTCGGCTTCCGGGGCCGGCAGCACGTCGCTGACCCGCAGCTGGGGTTCGATCGAGCCATTCCAGTGATTGATGCAGAGTTCGGCCACCACGTCCGCGCGTTCGCCCTCCCTGAGCCCGAAGGAAGTCCTTCCGAAACAGACCGCGTTGGCCCGGCTCGAGCCCGAGCAAACCGAGAAGCGGCAGTGCTTGCCCTCCCCCATTTCCCGGAGATTCTCGATCCGGGCTCCCGGCACGAGCAGTTTCACGGCCGGGTTGCCGTTCCCGAAGGGCTGCAGCCGCTCAAGTTCCTCGGCCAGGTCGAGTCCGAGATCGCTCCCGCCGGCGACCGCGTCGAACTCCACGACCGGCTCGGCCGGCGCGGTGCCGATCCTTGCGGCGACAGCCCGTCCGAGTGCATCCCGGAACTCCCCGATCCGTTCTCGCCGGATGCTGAGGCCGGCCGCCGCCGCGTGCCCGCCGAAAGTCTCGAGCAGGTCCGCACTCTCACCGATGGCGTCATGGAGGTCTAGACCCGGCACCGAACGGGCCGAACCGCGTCCCGTTTCACCATCGAGCGCGACGACCACGGATGGGCGGCCGGTCAACTTGACCAGTTTCGAAGCGACGATCCCGACCACCCCCGGATGCCAACCCTCGCCGGCCACGACGACCGCCGGTCCGGGCTCTCCCAGCTCCTTCAGCGCCGCCCTGGCTTCCCGTTCAACCTCTCGCTCGACCCGGCGACGGTCCGCGTTGACCGCCCCGAGCTCCGCGGCGATCTCAATCGCGCGATCCTTCGAATCGGAGAGGAACAGCTCAACTCCGGCGTCAGCCCGCTGCATCCTCCCGGCTGCGTTGATCCGCGGTCCGAGCCGAAAACCGAAATCCTCGGCGCCGAGGCTCGAAGGTTCCACCCTGGTCTCGGCCATCAGCGCCGCCATCCCGGGCCGCCGGGCCCGACGGGCAATCTTGACGCCTTCCCGTACCAGATGCCGGTTCTCGCCTTCAAGGGGCATCACGTCGGCGACCGTGGCCAGAGCGACCAGATCGAGATCAGCGTCATCCCGGTCCGACCGGGGCACCGGATGGCTGGTGGCCGCGTTCGAGGCATCGCCCCGGCGGAGCGCCGAGGCGAGCTTTGAAGCCACGGCGGCCCCGCAAAGCGCGGGAAACGGGTACCGGCTGATTACCGGATGGAGAATTGGGCAATCCGGTAACTCCGGACCTGCCTGGTGATGGTCGGTGATCACGATCTCCATGCCCAGCTCGCGCGCGAGAGCGACTTCTTCGACCGCGGTCACTCCGCAGTCGACGCTTATCAAGAGCTTTGTCCCCCGCTCGGCCAGCCCGCGGATCGCCTCCGGGCTGAGGCCGTAGCCCTCACTAATCCGATCGGGGATGAACCAGTCGCAGTCGCCCCCCAGCTCGCGGATTCCCCGGACCAGGATCGAGGTAGCGCAAACTCCGTCGCAGTCGAAGTCGCCGTAGACCGTGATCCTGCGGCCGTCGCCGATCGCCGAAAGCACGATCCCGGCAGTCTCCTCCATGCCATCGAAGGCGAATGGGTCGTGGGTTTCGCCCGCGGCGAGATACTCTTCGGCCTGATCCGGGGTCGAGAAACCGCGCCGGGTCAGGACGGTCGCGACAGGGCGACTCAGCCCGGCGGCGCGTTCAAGTTCGAGCGCGCTTTGTACCGGGTAAGGCTTAGCCCGGAGTCGAATCAGCCCTTGGCCTCTTCGACCGGCTCGGTGCCCTGCGATGTGCCGATGCGGTAGACCACCCAGGCGCCGATCAGGGTGCCCGGAACGGCAGCCAGGAAGGTGATCAGATTGGTGTCGTTGAGACCGCTGCCCATGATCACCTCAATCACGGCCCCGGAGATCAAACCGCCGACCAGGCAACCGACCAGGGCGCCGATGATGCCTTGCCAGAAACGGTCCGGCACGAAGATCGTGAAATGCCAGAGGGCGAGCGCGACGGTGAACCAGATAACTATCGACATCAGGCTTCCCCTTCGGCTTTCTTTGCTTCCTCGCGTTCCTTGCGACGCCGGTCACGTGGCGAAAGCTTGGGGCCGCTGGGCGCGTCCTCTTCGGTTCCGCCTTCGATCACCGGGGCTTCGCCGTCGTCCTTGCGGGCGACCACGAGATCGGAGGCAAAGGCGGGGACCGAGCCCTGGGTTTCGATCTGCTGGCGGCGACGGCGCTTGAAGGTCGGCTCGTGTTCCTTCCAGAGCCCGAGTACGGGCGATGCGATGAAGATCGACGAGTAAGTGCCGGAGAAGACACCGACCAGGATCGCGATCGCGAACGCTCCCAGTACCTCGCCGCCGAAGATCAGCAGGCAGACGACGCCGATCAGGGTCGAGAAGCTGGTGACCAGCGAACGGGTCATGACTTCACTCATCGACTTGTTGACGATCTGCGAGTAGGTCGCCCGGGGCATCTTGGGCTCGTTCTCACGTATTCGGTCGAAGACGATGATCGTGTCGTACTGCGAGTAGCCAAGGATCGTCAGGAACGCGGCCACGGTCGCGCTCGAGACCTCGAACCCGAGCAAGGCATAGATCCCGAGTGCGATCAGGAAGTCGTGGACGATCGCGATCAGGACCGGGACCGTGTACTTGGCGCCGAACCGGACGGCGATGTAGCCCATGATCAGGATCAGCGAGAAGAAGATCGCGAGAGCCGCACTGCGGGCCACCGACGCACCGAAGGTCGGGCCGACCGAGGTGCTGTTGAAGGCGTCGGCGCTGACCCCGAAGGCTTCGCCGAGTGCCTCGTCGACCGCAGCGACTTCCGACGGGTCGAGCGTCTCGCTTTCGATCTTGAAGGCGTTGTCGCCCAGGGCCGGGTTGTCCGTGATCGCCTGGATGTCAGCATCACCGAGGCCGGTCGGGCTGATCACATCCCGCACTTCCTCGGTCGTCGCGGGTTCGTCCAGGCTCACTTCGACCCGGGTGCCGGACTCGAAGTCGATTCCGAAGTTGAGTCCCTTGGTGGTCAGAGCCCCGGCCCCGATCAGCAGGATCACACCGGAGATCGCGAAGAACGTGGGTGCCTTCCCCATGAAGTCGAAGTGCCAGCGTTCCTTGCCTTCCATTCCCGAGAAGGCCTTCGCGGAACGCATGATCTTCGTATTCGACATCGACCCGAGCAGGGCCTGTGTGAAGACGACCGCGGTGAGCAGTGAGACCAGGGTGCCGACGCCGAGCGTGAAGGCGAAGCCCTTGATGCCCGAGGTCGCCAGCACGAAGAGGATGAATGCGGTCAGC
>JAEYSQ010000159.1 GCA_023434465.1 Actinomycetes bacterium | reverse complement strand
GACTCGTGAAGCTACTGCTGCGGGGTGGCCGGCGTGCTCGGCTCCGGTGCCGGACTCGGTGAGGTCGGCACCACCGGGGTTGCCGGGTCGGTCACCACGGGAACTGCCGGGGGAACCGCGCCCGGGGTCTGCGGTGAGGCGACCGGTTCGGTCGGAGTCTCACCGGGCACCGCTGCCGGGCCCTCGTTCACGATCTCGTCTGGCGGGTATGTGGTGTGGCCCTGGAGTCCGTCGCCGCCTTCATCGGTCGCCGGGCCGGCCGGGGTCACCGGTACGACCGGTTCCGTCTGAGGGTCCGGATGGCTGATTGGAGGATCCGCAGGTTCAGTGCCCTCGACAGGTACCACGGCCGGGTCGGTCACTGCCGGATCGGCCGACGCCTTGTCCAGCTGGGGTTCGGTCACCTCGTCCGGAACTACCGGAGCGGCATTGTGGACCGGCTTGACGGGATCGCTGGAGGCGATCGTCTTGGTGGTCGTCGCCGAGTTGCTGTCAACCGGACTGGTCGAGACTTTCTCCTTCACCTCGACCGCGCCGGCAGTGATCACCGCGGCGGTGACGACACCGGCCAGGGCCTTTGCTCCGACGGCGCTGGTCACGGCCCCGATGCCCGAGGCGGCGGCACCCGTACCGGCACCGACCGCAGCTGCACCCGCGCCGGCACCGGCAGCACCTGCGGCTCCGGCACCGGCGCCAGCACCGGCCCCGGCGGCGCCGGTACCTGCGGCACCCGAGCCGGCGGCACCGCCACCGAGTCCGAGCTTGGCCGCGATCGCGCCCTTGAGGGCGACCAGCGGGCCGATCGGCATCAGTGCGGCAAGAGCCTTGTTGTCAGTTCGAAGCTGTTTACGGAAGGCGGAGCACTCTTCGCAGTCGCGCACGTGGCGACGAACCGGACCGGAAGCCTTGGCCAGTCCTTCGGCGGCTTCGGCCAGCTCGACCCGGACTTCGCCACAGGTCAGCATGCGGGCCTGGCTCGCTTCGGCCAGCGAGATGCGGGCCCGAACCAGCAACGACTTGACCGAGGGAACGGTCGTATCCATCGCTTCGGCGATCTCCTCGTAGGAGAGGGCGTCGATCTCACGGAGCAGCAGCGCGGCACGCTGGGTCTCCGGCAACTTGGTCACGTCCTGCAGCAGCTGGCGGAACTCCTCACGGTTGTGGACCTTCTCGGCGGTCGAGCCGGCGTCCACCATCGGTACGAGATCCATCGACTCCTGGGCGATCGCCCTCGGCTTGCGGAGATGGTTCAAAGAACGGTTACGGGCTATCCGGTAAAGCCAGGGCCGGAGGTTGATCTCCCGGTTGTCGGCCATCATCGCCTTGTACGCGTTGACGAAGACTTCCTGGAGGACATCCTCGGCATCCTCGGTCGAGCCGATCATCTGCCGGCAGAAGCCGAGCAGACGGGCCTGGTAACGATCGACGATCGTGTCGAAGGCTCCCGCGTTGCCGGCCCGCACCATCGCGACCAGCTTCTCGTCACCTTGGAGCTTCAGCAGGGGCGACTTGCGGGCGAGAAGGCCTCGTCGTGCCGCGTGATTGAGAGCTGATGCTTCCAAAGGACTCCTTCTGACTGGGAACCTTGCGGTCCGGGTTTCCTCCTGTGCTTACGAAAACACCGTACCCATGCAAATGTAGCGGTCCCTAAAGCCGGATATTCCACTTTCTAAAGATCGGTCCGAAATCCCCATGGCACGCCGATTCATCGGTTCGTGGCCCCAGGTTCTAGGCTGAAGGAGCCCGGATGGCGGAACGGTAGACGCCGCGGCCTTAAAAGCCGCTGTCCCTTCGGGGGCGTGCGGGTTCGAATCCCGCTCCGGGTATTAGGCTGCGTTCATGATCAAGGAGAGGCCGCATCTGGGGTGGGTCAGGTTCGTCACGGTGCTCGCGGGCGTCGTCACGCTGCTGGCGATACTTTCGACCTGGGTCGACCGTCAGGTCTTCGACACCGACGAGTGGGGCAATACCTCGCTCGAGTTGCTCCAGAACAAGGAGATCCAGGAACAACTCGCCAATTACGCGGTCGACGAGCTCTACGCCAACGTGGACGTGGACGCCGAGCTGAAGCGGATCCTTCCCGGGGACCTGAAGGAGCTCTCGGGGGTCGCCGCGGGCGGACTCCGGCAAGTTGCCGACAAGGGCGCGCTCGAGGCGCTCAAGAACGATCAGGTCCAGAACCTGTGGCGCAACGCGAACGAAGCGGCCCACAAGACCCTGGTCGACCTGATCGAGGATCGCAACCAGATAGTCACGACGACCGGGGGAGAGGTGCGTCTCGAACTGAAGCCACTGATCGTCGAGATCGCCAATCAGGTCGGTCTGGGAGAACAGGCTCGCAGCAACATCCCCGATGACGTCGGCAACATCGAGATCGTCGACTCGGAAGAGATCTCCCAGGTCCAGACGGTCGCCAAGCTGATCCACGGTGCCGCCCTGATCGCCTCGCTGCTGGCGATCGCCCTGATCGCCCTCGCGATCTACCTCTCGCCCGGCTACCGCTGGCTGACCCTGCTCTGGCTCGCGGTGACCCTGGTCGTCGTGGCCCTGCTGGTCCTGGTCCTGCGTTCGGTCGCCGGCAACATTCTCGTGCCGGAACTGGCGACCCCGGATGTCCAGCCGGCCGCGCATGCTGCCTGGGACATCGCCACCCAACTGCTCAAGTCGATCGCCTGGACCGTGATCTGGTCGTCGGTTCTGCTGCTCGCTTTGGCCTGGCTGATCGCTCCGACCAAGCCTTCGGCCCGGGTTCGGGAGTTCCTCGCGGTGCCCTTCGGCCGATACCCGGGTGTCACCTTCGGGGTGCTCGGACTGGTCGCGTTCATCTTCCTGCTGATGGGAGCCGGTGACGGCCGCGAGTTCCTGGTCCGGCTCGAGATAGTGATCCTGGCCGGGGTCGGCGCCTGGTTCTTCCGGCGCCAGATGATGCTCGAGTTCCCGGACGCCGATTACTCCGGACTGAGGGAGTTCGGCGAGCGGACCCGCGACAAGGCCAAGGAGGCCTGGGCCGGCCGGCCAAAGAACATCTCGATGCCGAAGTTCGGCGGCAAGAGTCAGGAACCGGGGGACGGAAAGACCGGTCCCGGCGGCGAGGCCGCGGCTGCGCCCGGGCCCGAAGCCGAAACCGCGGTGTTGCCGGCGGCAACCGAAGCCGCAGCGCCTGCCGCACCGCAGTCCAGCCGGCTCGACCAGCTCGAGCAGCTCGGGCGGCTGAAGGATGCGGGGGTGCTCGACGAAGAAGAGTTCGCGGCCGAGAAGAAGCGGATTCTCGGCGGCGGCTGAGCCGGTCCCGGCTCAGATTTCCGCGGCGGCTGCGATCGCGCAGCCGTAGAGGATGTCGTGCTCGGAGACCTCGATCTCCAGCAGGTCGAAATTTCTCATGACCTCGATCAGGATCACCACTCCGGCGACGATCGCCTGGGCCCGGTCGGGATGGAGCCCCGGGACCCGTTTGCGTTCCTCCAGCGGCATCGACGCGAGCCGGGAGAGCCACCACTGGACCGTGCCCAGCGGGAGCCGGTGGCCCTCGACCGCCTTCGGGTCGTAGGGCTCGAGCTCGAGGTCGATCGCGGCCAGCGAGGAAGGCGTTCCGGCGACCGCGATCGCCCTGTCGACCTGGGGCAACTCGACACCGTCGAGCGCCGACTGGACCAGTTTGCTGATGTCCCTGGCCAGCGCTTCGAGCTCGGCTGAACCGGGCGGATCCTCGGTCAGGAGCCTTTCGGTGTGCCGGACCACCCCGGCCTGGAGCGAGGTGTGAAAGACCGGATCGGGCCCGTGGCCGACGATCATCTCGGTCGAACCACCGCCGATGTCGACCACCAGCAGGTTCTCTTCCGGGTTCCTTCCGGAGGAGGTTCCGAGGTAGGTGAAGTTCGCCTCCTGGTCTCCGTCGATGATCCGGGCCTGGATCGCGAACCGCTCCCGGAGTTCGGCCACGAAGGCGCTGCCGTTGTCGGCGTCACGAACTGCGCTGGTCGCGATCACCATGGTCTCCCGGGCCTCCTCTTCGGTGATCCGAGCGACGTAATCAGCGATCGTTTCGCAGACCGCCTCGATTCCTTCCGGGGAAAGCAGCCCGGAGTAGTCGACGCCCCGTCCCAGCCGGGTGACCCGGCTTTCGCGGTAGATCTCGTCGACTTCGCGGCCTTCGACGTCGGCGATCAGCATCCGGGTCGAGTTGGTGCCGATGTCGATTACCGCGACGCGAACCGACGACGCGCTCTTGGGATGGGTGGCAGCCAAGGTTCAAGAGTATTCGTCACGGATAGTCTCGGGGGGACCGGCAAGCGAGGCGAGGACGAATATGGCGAACAGACTTGAAGGCGCGGTGGTCCTGGTGACCGGTGCAAGCAGCGGAATCGGCGAGGCGACCGCGCGAGCGCTCGCCGCCCAGGGGGCCCAGGTCGGGTTGGTCGCCAGGCGGGTGGAACGGATCGAGAGGCTCGCCCAGGAGATCGCCGGCAACGGCCATACCGCGCTCGCGATCGAGGGTGACGTGACCGACCAGCAACAGGCAATCGCCGCGGTCGAGAGGACGGTCGGTGATTTCGGGCGGCTCGACATCGTGGTCAACAACGCCGGTGTGATGCTGCTCGGCCCGATCCATGGTGCCCCGACCGAGGAGTGGGACCGGATGATCGACGTCAATCTGAAGGGCCTTCTCTACACCACTCATGCCGCCCTGCCGCACCTCTTCGCCGCGACCGCTGATTCACCGCGCAAGGTCGCGGACGTGATCAACATCTCGTCGGTGGCCGGTCGGGTGCCGAGCGCCGGGGCCGGGGTCTACAACCTGACCAAGCACGGGGTCGGGGCGGTTTCCGAAGCTCTTCGCCAGGAGGCGAGCCGTCACGGGGTGAGGGTGACGATCATCGAACCGGGCTTTGTCGAGACCGAGCTGCAGGAGCAGAACCGTCCCGAGATCCACGAGAAGCTGAAGGAGCGGACCGCGAAGATCGAGCCTCTGAACGCCCACGACATCGCCGACGCGATCGAGTACGCGGTGACCCGTCCCGCCCACGTCTCCCTGAACGAACTGTTGATCCGCCCGACCACCCAGCCCTGAGCGGATCGCCGGGGCCAGGTGTTTCGTTACGATCCGTTGCGAATGCGAGTCAGGACAGGGATGACGGTGATTGCCGTCGTGCTCGCGGCCACACTCTTGCCCGCCGCGGCCGACGCCGGCTTCATAGCCGAGACCCGCGATGCCGCGGGAGATTCGACCTCCGCCGAGCCGGCCCACGATCTGCTCGCGGCCGGATTTGGCTATGACCGGAGGTCCGGTCAGATGGCCGGTGCGATCGCCCTGAAGGGAGCGCCGAGCGGAGATACCGGGGCGTTCGTCACCTTGTGGGCGGGCAAACGAACCGCCAACGGCTGCAGCGGCATTCCGGTGGCCGGGTTCGGCGCTTTCACCGACGGCTGGACCGCCACCTGGGCAAGGCAGGACACACCGGGCAAGGTCCGCCAGGGCGAAGCGGACAAGTCGGGCTACCGGTCGACCGTGCAGTACTACGAGGTTCGCGACCGCCGCCTGAGGGGCCAGAAGTGGGATTGTCTCGAGGCTTCGTTGAGGGACCGGGAGGACCCCTCGATCGTCTATGACAGCGCTCCGATCAAGTACTTCAAGGGGATTCCGGCCCTGGCTCTCCGCATGCCCACCGTTCGCCGCGCGATCCCGCCGAACCGGGTCCGAAAGCTCCGGGTCGTGCTGCGCAACCCGGGGGACGGGCCGCTGCGGAAGGTCCGGCTGAAGTTTCGCGGGACCCGGGGCCTCAAGGTGGCTCCGCGGCAACGGATGATCCGCCTGATCCGCCCCCGGACCCGGAAGGCGATCTGGGTGAAGGTCAGGCTCTTCCGCTCGGCCGGCACCAGCGCCGACCTCAAGGTCTTCGCCCGCTCCGGCAAGCTCCGGGCCGAGGCCGAGACCGAGATCCGCCTCAAACTGCCGAAGAAACCGTCCACCGGAGGTGGCAGCGGCAGCGGCGGCGGGGGCGGTGTCTGTGTCCAGTATTTCCCGGATCTCTCGGGCGAGACCGGCGGCTCACTGGGCCTCGTTCCCTGCTGATTTCGGGTCCGCTTCAGGGAGAGGCGACGAAGGAAGCTGGCGTTCGGCCACGAATCTTGCTAGAAAGTGATGCGCATCAACTTTTTAGGGGAATCGTCGAATCAGGAGGAAGGTGCCGAGGTGACTGTCCGGATAGGAGGCTGGTGGAGCGGGGAACGGCTGGGTCGACGTCTGCTGGGGTTCTTCCTGGTTTGTGCGTTCGCTCTGGTCGCCGCAATCGCAACTGCCGAGATGGCGCACGCCAAGAAGCAGAAGTCGGGCAGCACCAAGCCGAACATCGTCCTGATCCAGGTCGACGACGCGGTACGCAGTGACATTCCTTATCTGCCGAACGTGCGGAATGTGATCCAGCAGGGTGGGGCCAACTTCACGAACTACAACGCGCCCTATCCGCTCTGCGGACCAGCGCGGGCCTCGCTCTTGACCGGGCAACTCGCTCACAACAACCGCATGGAGGGCAACTTCAAGGCCAGCCATGGCGGCCACTTCGTCTTCCGCAACATGGAAGGCAAGCTCAACCAGTCCAATTCGCTCGGACCGTGGCTGCAGAAGGCCGGCTACCGGACCGCCCTGATCGGCAAGTACCTGAACGAGTACGGGGTCGCCAACCAGAAGGAGATCCCGCCCGGGTGGAACCGCTGGGCCGCCTTGCTCGACAACTCGACCTACGACTACTTCAATTACGGCATCAACGTCGACGGAAAGATCCGCTACTACGGCGACGAGGGTTATGCCCGTGACCACATCAAGCTGGGCACGATCGGCCTGGCTCGTCCGCAGACCAGCTTCGCCCAGCTGATGAAGGACTTCCTCGCCGTGTACCAGCCGTGGGACTTCTTCGGCACCCAGTTCTACCGCAAGTATTCCGCCAC
This sequence comes from Actinomycetes bacterium, assembly GCA_023434465.1. Lineage (GTDB taxonomy): Bacteria > Actinomycetota > Thermoleophilia > Solirubrobacterales > 70-9 > 67-14. The sequence goes on along the minus strand of JAEYSQ010000159.1, from coordinate 3,673 downwards.
CGTGACCGGGACCCTGGCGGTCCGGTTCGCGCGGAACCAGTCCCAGCGCCGCAAGCCCTTCTTCCTCTATTACGCACCGCCGCAACCGCATGCCGAGGACGCCAATCATCTCCAGGGGATCCGCCAGGGAGCACCGGGCCCGGATCCGCGGCCCTCGAAGCAGTTCCGCGACACCTATGACGAGGAGCCGCTGGTCCGCACCCCGTCGTTCAACGAAGCGGACGTGTCGGACAAGGCAAGCAACGTGAGCGGGCTGCCGCTGCTGACCGACGAGGACATCGCCAGGATCGAAGACAACTACCGGGGACGCCTCGGGGCCCTGCGGCAAGTCGACAACCAGGTCGGCCGGATCGTCAACGTGCTGAAGCGCAAGGGTGAGTTCAAGAACACCTACTTCATCTTCGTCTCCGACAACGGTTACCTGCAGGGTGAACATCGCCTGGCCGCGTCCAAGTTCCTGCCCTTCGAGAACTCGGTCCGAATTCCGGCGATGATCTCGGGGCCCGGCATCAAGGCCGGCCGCTCGGTGACCCGACCGGCAATGGACGTCGATCTCACCTCGACCCTGCTCGAGATCGCCGGCGCCAAACCGGGAAGGACCATGGACGGCATCTCGCTGCTGAAGGCAGCCAAGGGAAAGCAGTCGCTGCCTGAACGCGACGTGCCGCTGGAGGCCTTGCGGCCGCTGTTCGAGTTCTCGACGCCTATCACCGCCTACGACGTTCCGTACTACGGAGTCAAGACCAACCGTTACAAGTACGTGAACTGGTCCTTCGGCGACAAGGAGCTCTACGACCTCAAGAACGACCCGGACGAGATGGAGAACCTGGCCGGTGATCCGGCGATGGCCGGCCTGCTCGCCGACCTCGAGGCCGAGGCAAGCCGGCTGCGCAGCTGCGTCGGCACCAGTCAGTGCCGCTGAACCGTCTCGCTCACCGGGTCGGAACCGAAGTAGGAAAATAAGTTGACGCGCGTCAACTTACCTGTTACTTTGTTCCCAATAGCTGTCAACGAACCATCCGGGAGAACCATGAGAACCGTCCGCTCCACCCGTTCGCTGCTTACCCTGGCCCTGGCCCTGACGGCCGGGCTGCTCACCGCAATGATGCTGCCCGCCTTCAGCAAGGCCGGAAACGAGCTCGCTGATATCGCCAAGGTCGGCAAAGACAAGAAGGGACCGATGGACGTCCTTCTGGCGATGGGAGACAACCCGATCACCCATGAGGAGTTCGAGACCTACGTCCCGCCGCCCAGGTACATCAAGAACACCGAGCGGACCGCCCAGTTCAACTACCAGGAGACCCTGAGCAGTCCCGGCGAGGAGGAACCGAACGTGACCACCGTGGTCACCCCCGAGGGGTACACCTGGATCATCGTCGCCCGGATCAAGAGCGCGATGTGGCCCTATGACGCCACCCAGTACCCGGACCTGGATCCGCCCCCGACCAGCGCCTGGGACGCAGCCTTCTACACGTCGACCCCGCCCGAAGGCGTGGTCCGTTACTCCCAGAACCAGAAGAACCAGGACATGTATTTCTGGGCCCGTGATGACAATGGCGAAGGTGAACGGCTGATGCGTTACTTCGTCAAGGACAAGTGGGGCAACACCTACCTGATGATGGCCTCGAACATGAGGACCCAGGAAGAGACGACCCAGGCCTTCAAGGACGCGGTCCTGCCGCAGGGCTGGACGAAGCAGATGCGTCCGCTGCGCAAGACCCGGGTCGTCCGTCCCGCCTACGACCTCGGCAGCACGGCCAACTTCAACATCTTCCGGGACAGCACCGACAACTCCTGGGTCCAGATCGGCTGGGGCAAGAACGGTCGCACGATCGCCCAGCAGATCGGGGACGGCATGCCGATCTGGGGTGGCAGCGCCAGTGACCGTCTACTCGGCACCAAGGGCGACGACTCGATCAACGGTGCCGGAGGCAACGACACGATCAAGACGTTCAGGGGCAACGACAAGGTGTACGGCGACGCGGGCCGAAACACCGCCGTTCTGCCCGGGAAGGCGAAGCGCTACCGCGTGATCGCCAAGAACAAGAGCACGGTCAAGCTGGCCGGCTACGGCAACCGCAAGACCCTGAAGAACATCCACCGGGTCCGGTTCAGCGACCGCGCCTGCTCGATGACCAAGATCCGCATCAGCTCCCGCAAGGGAAATCCGCTCTGCCAGGTCAAGGTACGCCGCGCGCGATAAGCCACTAGTCGAACGACTCATCGACACGACCTCGCCGGGGATCTGAATCCACCCGGCGAGGTCGGTATGAATTGAGCGATGGGCATCGAGGTGAGACCGGCGACCGATTTTGACGACGTGCGCACCATGGTCGGTCCGAAACGGCCAGATGCCAACGTCTGCTGGTGCCTCAGCTACCGGATCCGGTCGAAGGAGAACCGCGAGCTGACCGGCCCGGCCCGCGGCGAGCGGGTGAGGGAGATCATGGACGAGGGCCCGCCGGGGGTACTGGCCTATGAAGATGCGGAAGTGGTCGGCTGGGCCGCGGTCGCTCCGCGGGCCGAGACCAGCTTCGTCCGCAACCGGAAGATCCCCCACGTGGACGATGCGCCCGTTTGGAGTGTCTGGTGCATCCGGGTCCGTCCGGGCCACCGCGGCGAGGGCATCTCCCACCATCTGCTCCGCGGCGCGGTCGAGTTCGCCCGGGAGAATGGTGCCCCGGCGATCGAGGGCTACCCGGTCGACAACCAGGGTGAGAAGGTCGACCTGACCATGGCGTATGTCGGAACCCGTGGCCTCTTCGAAAAGGCGGGGTTCCGCAAAGCGGCAGTTACCGATTCGGTCCTGAATGGTTTCCCGCGGGTGCTCATGCGCCTCGACCTGGAGTGATCCCGGGAGTTCCATTGCCGCCCGGGCCCTTCCTTTGCGATTGGCCTTGAGTTGCTAGAATCGACGGTCCGCCGCGGGGTGGAGCAGTCAGGTAGCTCGTCGGGCTCATAACCCGAAGGTCGCCGGTTCGAATCCGGCCCCCGCTATGACCGCAAGGTCTGCACACCGCCCCCTCTCGCCAGGGGGTTTTGTGTTTAAGTTTGGACCTCAGTTAGTAGATCGTGGCCGCGTCGTCTTTGCGAGGGGCCGGGCAGGCGCAGAGGAGCGTGGCATGAAGATAGGGATTTTGGGAGTGGTCGCTGCGATCGCGACGGTCGGCAGTCTGGCTTCTACGGCTGAGGCTGCCTATCCGGGGGCGAACGGCAAGATCGTCTATGAACGCAAGCCCAGTCAGTTTGAGATCAACTATGACCCGTGGACCGTTTCGGCCGGCAAGCCCGGCACAGCCAGAAGACTCGTCCGTTTCAGAGAGCGTGCTTACGACTTCGTGTACTCGCCGAATGGCCGGATGATCGCCTTCACAGCCGAGCTGCCTGCCTTGGAAATCGTCGTGATGAAAGCCAACGGAACCAAGCCGAGGGTGATCACCCGGAAGATCCGCAAGTGCATCGGCAAACGTCGTCCCACCTGGTCGCCCAACGGTAAGAAGATCGCCTTCACCTGTACCAACGCAAAGGGTTTCAACCACCAGGACGTGTGGTCGGTGAAACTGAACGGAAAGGGTGTCAGGCAGATCTCGAGGACCCACGATGCTTACTTTCCGGTGTGGTCACCTCGTGGCAACAAGATTGCCTACACCACATACGGGGGCATCATCTACAC
>JAEYSQ010000071.1 GCA_023434465.1 Actinomycetes bacterium | reverse complement strand
TTCGGGGCCGGTACACGTCGAGCAGGTTCCTGCGGCCGCCAGGGGCGTACGAGATGTTCGCCGTGCGGGCGACTCGCCAGCGGCCGAAGGCGAACGGTCCGAGCAGGGTGAGTGCATACGGGCGCCGACCTTCGAGACGCCCGGGATTCGTGCCGCCATCCTTCACCGGGTCAAGCGAGGAGATCGCCTCCCGCAGCTTTTCCCTGGCCGGAAAGGCCCGCCAGAGCAGAAGCGCGAGACCAAGCAGAACCAGGGCAGCGACCAGTACCGCTCCCCAGGCGGAGATGGAGTCGATGTCACCGTCGGCGAAAGCGAGCCCGGTCGAAACGACCAACATCAGCGCGAACCAGTGTGGTTGCTCGTTGGCGACCATGCTGGTCCAGAAGGCCGGTGGCCGCAGCCATGAAGTTCGCGAAATCGGGATCAGCTGCAACAGGACGCAGGCCCCGACCAGAAGCACGCCGAACAGGTATCCAAAGGGCACGGGCCAACCCTACTCAGGTCACCAAGCCCGGCTCCGGGGTCGAACCGGAAACCTCCTGTTTACAAGACAGGTGCTCTAGCCAATTGAGCTAGCCGGGCAGGAGGCGGGATTCTGACAGCCGGCCGCCGGTACGGACGAGAGCCAGTGGTTTGATCGGTCCTAGACGGCTACGTCGCGTGACTCGAGGTGCTTGCTGACCTTGCGCTTGACTCGCTGGAGCGCGTTGTCGACGGTCTTCGTCTCGCAACCGAGCAGGGCCGCCACGTCCTCGTAGGAGCGATCCTCGAGGTAGTAGCCGAGCACGCTGCTCTCCATTTCCGAAAGGGATGACTGGAGGCAGGAGACGAGCGAAGCGAGTTCCTCCGACGAAATCGCCTGGTTGACCGGATCAAGAGCGGTGGGGCCGGGCAGGATCTCCTCCATGGTGGTCTCCGATTCGGTGTTTGCGGCCGGCGACTGACCGAACGAGACGTACTGGTTGAGGGGGACGTGCTTGTTGCGGGTAGCGGTCTTCACGGCGGTGATGATCTGCCGCGTGATGCAGAGCTCGGCGAAATTGCGAAAGCTCGACTCACGGTCGGTCCGGTAGTCCCGGATCGCCTTGTGGAGACCGACCAGCCCCTCCTGGATCAGGTCGTCGGAGTCGCCGCCGACCAGAAAGTAGGAGGAGGCCTTGAGCCGGACGAACGAGTGATAACGCCGGATCAGGCGGTCTGCCGCGTCGGTCTTGCCCCGTTTGGCAAAAGCGACGAGAGTCTCGTCATCAGGCTCTAGTCGAGGGTTAGATGCTGACCCGAGAGATCGGGCTGGGACGTCGGAAACGGCTTTATGCTGGGAAACTGAGGTTGGGGTAGCCACCGCACATTCTCCTTAGGAAGAAGGCCTGTGGCGCCACTTACCTCCCCTGGACGCCCTTGCTGACGGATGAGACTCACACTCAAGTTGAGCTTCACCCTTTATCTGTCGAGTAGTTTACACGCGCGCGGAGTTCTGTCAACCCGATGTCTCCAAAGCTGCACACCCGCTTGCAGAAAAAGGGGCTACGAACGCTGGCGAATCGCCTCGAAGACGAGCACCGATGCTGCGACGGAGACGTTGAGCGATTCCACGCTCCCGCGCTGGGGGATCGCCAGAAGGCCGTCACAGGACTCGGCCACCCGGGGACGGAGTCCCTTCTCCTCGGTGCCGAGGACCAGCGCGGTCTTGCCGGTCAGGTCAACCTGCCACGGTGCCTGGTCGGCCCGGCCGTCGGCCCCCCAAACCCAGAAACCTGCGTCCTTGGCCTCGATGATCCAGTCGCTGATGTTCCGGACCCGGGCGATCTTCAGGTGCTCGACCGCTCCGGCCGACGCCTTGGCGGTAGCCGCGGTGACCGAGGCTGCCCGGCGGTCGGGAATCACGACCCCGGTCGCACCGGCCGCTTCGGCCGCCCGACAGACCGCACCCAGATTGCGTGGATCCTGAACCTGGTCGAGCACCACGATCAACGCATCCTCCACCCCGAGCAGATCGGCGCCACCAACGTACGGAAACGGTTCCACCTCGGCAACGATCCCCTGATGGTCCTCAGAGCCGCATAGTTCGACCAGCCTGGTTTCCGGAGTCTCCGGTGATTGCCACTCGCGCAGCACCCGCCGCCTGCCGGTCCTGGCTTCCTCGACCGGGTTTCGGCCGTAGATGAACTGGTTGGAAGCCATCCCGGATCGCCGGTTCAGCTCCGGGGCACCAGGCGGGCACCCTCAGGATCGTCGCGGACCACCCAGCCGAGGTCGGCCAGCTGATCGCGAATCTCGTCCGCCCGTTCCCAGTCCTTCTCGGTTCGCGCGGCGTTCCTGGCCTGAAGCAACTCGAGCGCCGCGGAATCGGGCCCCACCTCCCCTCCTGCGGCCAGCTTCTCGAGCCCGACCAATTCCAGCATCCCGGCCAGCACCGAGCCGGCTCCGGCCAGCGCCGGATCATCGGGGCGCTGGTTGAACGCCCGCACCAGGTCGAAAGCCTCACGCATCGCACGGGGCGTGTTGAAGTCATCCGCGAGGGCGTCCCGAAAACGGCCGGCCGCCGCGACAGCCTCGTCGCCGGGTGTGGCATCACCGGATTCGGTCGGCGGGTTCTCCCGCAGAAAGTTCCTCAGCCTTTCGTTGCCGGCGGCGGCCTGGTCAAGCGGCCCCTCTCCGAAAGCCAGGGGTTGGCGATAATGGCCGGAAATGAGGTACGCGACCACGGTTTCAGCACCGTATGCGTCGAGTGCCTCGGAGAGCTGGAAGATGTTGCCGACCGACTTCGACATCTTCTCCGCGCCGGTTTCGATCATTCCGTTGTGCATCCAGACCCGGGCGAGCTTCTTGCCTCGGGCCGCCTCGGACTGCGCGATCTCGTTCTCATGGTGGGGAAAAACAAGGTCCGAGCCACCGCCGTGGATCGCAAACGGCTGACCCAGCTCCGCCTCCGCCATGGCGGAACACTCGATGTGCCAGCCCGGTCGGCCCGGGCCCCAAGGCGAATCCCAGCTCGTGTCCTCATCCTCCTTGTGAGCCTTCCAGAGCGCAAAATCGAGCGGATCGCGTTTCAGCGACCCGGCGTCGTCGCCCTCGCCCTGTTCCATTTCCCCGGTCGGCCGGTGAGAGAGCTTGCCGTAGTCCTCGAAGCTGCGGACCGAAAAATAGACGTCGCCTCCGGATTCGTATGCGTGGCCACCTTCGACCAGAGTCGCGATCAGGTCGATGATCGGACCAACCATCTCGGTGGCGAGCGGCTCGGCGTCCGGCCGGCCCAGACCGAGCCGGCCAGTGTCCTCAAAGTAGGCGCTGGTCATTTCCGCGGCAAGTTCTCCCGAAGCAACGCCCCGCTCGGCGGCCGAGGCGTAGATCTTGTCATTGATATCGGTGACGTTGATTGCCAGTTTCGCCGCGTATCCCTCGCTCTTCAGGAAGCGGGCCAGGAGGGAGAAGATCACGAAGGGCCGGGCGTTGCCGATGTGAATCCGGCTGTAGACCGTAGGGCCGCAGGCATAGATGCCAATCTCCTCCTCGGTTGGCAAAGCGAGGAGTTCCCCGCTCATCGTGTCCTTGATCCTGACCTCGCGCATCGCCGCGGAGAGACTACTCAGAAGGTGCGGTATCCGCCGGCACCGGGGCCGCCGCGACGGCGTCTCGGGACCGGACCCTCGCCGCCGTCGCCGCCTTCGCCGCGCTCCCATTCAGGCGCGGTGCTCGACGCGGCCGAGATCGCCTCCTGACGGGCCCGGTCGGCAGCCGCCTGCACGTCGTCCTCGGCCGACTGGCGTGCCAGCTCGGCTCGACGCTCCGCTTCGCGCTGGATGCGCTCGTCTTCTTCGCGCAGCCGGTCGTCGGCCCGGCGGCGGGCATTCTCTTCGGCCACGTTGCCGAACCGCTCGATCAACTGCTCGACCCGCTCGGG
>JAEYSQ010000021.1 GCA_023434465.1 Actinomycetes bacterium | reverse complement strand
GGTGGTCGCCCGCCAGCTGATTGCCGAGGCCCGCGGGGAGGGTTCTGTCGAGCCTTTCGACGGTCGTGGTTCCTGTTACATCGAGTTTGGAGAAGACCGCATCGCCCGGGTCGATATCGACTTCCTTTCGGGCCCCGAGAAGACCGGGATCTTCAACGCCCCATCGCTCGCCCTGCGCGAGGAGAAGGATGAGTTCGGCTCGAGCCGCAGTACCCGCTGGTTCGGTCTGGGCTGAAAACGCGTCGGCCGACGGTATTCTTCTCCCATGTCTTTGGGGAGAGGGTTCTACGGTCTGCTGGGCAGCCTCGTCTGCGCAATCGCTTTGATCACGGGCGGGGGCCATGCTTCCGCCGAGCTGGTCGACTCGAAGGATCTCGGTGACGGCGTCCAACGCTTGACTTACCGGATCGGTCCGATCGAGGTGACTTCAGGCCAGAACCGGATCGAGAACAAGTTTGTGCTGCCATCGGAGCGCCCCGCCGTCAACGGGTACATCACCGCCTTCCGGCCGAACCTGGTCAACCCTGACGGCACGGTGCCAAAGTCGAGCAGCATCATGTTTCACCACGGAGTCTGGGTCAACCTCTCCCGCCGCGACGCCACCTCCGGACAGATGACGGAACGGTTCATTGGTACCGGTGAGGAAAAGACCGAGGTCGAGTTTCCGCCCGGCTTCGGCTATTTCCACGACACCTCGGATGTCTGGATCCTGAATCACATGATCCACAACCTGACCCCGGCCGAGCATGAGCTCTACGTGACCTACGAGATCGACTTCGTGCCGCTGACTTCGCCGGCCGCGGAAGGAATGCGTGGCGTCCGTCCGATCTGGATGGATGTGGTCAATCCGAATCCCTATCCGGTATTCGATACCTACAAGGGGTCGGGCGGCAAGGACGGCAAGATCGTCTGGCCGTACGAGGCGGCCGAAGATCCTTACAAGGACGGCATCAAGCGGAACCTCTGGACGGTCGACCGTGACGGGGTGATGGTCTGGTCGGTTGGTCATGTCCACACAGGCGGTCTCGCCACCGACCTTTATCTCAACCGCGAAGGGGCCAGGTACCGGGGGCCGAAATGCCCGAAACCGAAGATCCTCAAGCGGCTGACCCAGCGTCGGCTGAAGGCGATGCCGAAGGGCAAGCGCAAGGCGAAGTCGAGAGCCCGCAGGAAGGCCGCGACCCGCTACCGCAAGTGCCGGGCAAAGATGCCGTCGGTCAAGGGTGAACGCGTACACCTGTTCAAGTCCGGAGCCCACTACTACGAGCCGGCGGGCCCGGTTTCATGGGACATGGCGATGCGCAACACCCGTCCGGACTGGAAGGTGCAGGTCAAGGCCGGTGACACGCTCGAGGTGACCACCACCTACGAAACCAGGCGGGCCTCCTGGTACGAGAACATGGGGATCCACATCGGATACATGGCCGACGGTGACGGTGGCCGGAACCCGTACCGCAAGAAAGTCGACTACCGCGGTCCGGTCAATCACGAGCACTATCCGGAGAACGACGACCACGGAGGCCAGACCGGCAAGAACGGCTCGAAGCTGGTCGGTCCCGACCCGACCAAGCTGGCGAACGGTCCGCTGGCGACGGATCCTTTCGTGATCAGCGATTACAGCTACGGCCAGGGTAACTTCCGGCTGCCGGGCTCGCTCGGCCGGCCGCCGGTGGTCGAGAAGGGAAAGAGCTTCTCCTTCGCCCTTTCGGGCAGTGACATCAACCGGGAGATCTGGCATTCGCTGACCTCCTGCAAAGCCCCCTGCAACAAGTCGACCGGGATCGCCTACCCGATCGCCGACGGCAGTTTCAACTTCGACTCGGGCCAGATGGGCGTCGGCGGTGATCCAACCGTGAACCGCACCACGTGGTCGACTCCGGCCAATCTGCCGGTCGGCACCCACACGTTCTTCTGCCGGATCCACCCACTGATGAGAGGAGCGGTCCGGGTCGTGCCGAAGAAAGGTGGCTGATGCTGATCGCGGCCGCCGCAGTTTCCGAATGGAGCGAATTCTTCGTGGCGATGGCCGGGGCCACCGCGGCGCTCGCGGGTCTCGTCTTCGTCGCGATCTCGATCAACATCGAGCGGATCCTGCAGCTCGACGGCGTGCCCGAACTGGGCATGGTGACGCTGCTGCTCCTGGTCGGGGTGCTGGTCGTATCGATGCTGGGACTGATCCCCGACCAGGCCGACCACGCCTTCGGGATCGAAGTGCTCGTCCAGGCCCTGCTCTGGTCTTTTCTTATCGCCACGTTCACCACTCGCAGCATGGCCAGCCTGAAGGAAGGGAAGGGTCGCTACCCCTCGCGAGTCGTCCTGCCTCTGTTTGGCACCGTTCCTTACTTGGGCGGGGCGGTGTTGCTGATCCTGGGCGCTGACTCCGCCATGTACTGGGTCTTCGCCGGCATGCTCGGAGCGATTCTCGCGGCCGTGATGAACGCCTGGATCCTGCTGGTCGAAATCCTCCGCTAGGCCATTGCGGCCCGGTTCCGGATGAGGCGACCGGGAAGCAGAATCCGGGGTTGCTCCGCCGCGGGCCTACTTGACCCGTATCGCACCGCGCATCAGCGGGTGGATGCGGCAGAAGAAGGTGTGGGTTCCCTTCGGCAGGTCTTTCGGGGTCGACCACTCTGTGTATCCGACGGTCGGTTCCAGTCCGGGCCCCATCTGTCCTGATTCGAACTGGAAATCACCGTCCGGGATCGGGTAGGAGATCCCGGTCGACTTGTTACAGGGCGCCTTGCAGGAGGTCAGCGAGTGCCAGACCTCCTTGTCGATGTCGTAGTCGGAGAGCTTGAAGGTGAACGACTGGCCCTCTTTTACGACCG
>JAEYSQ010000014.1 GCA_023434465.1 Actinomycetes bacterium | reverse complement strand
CCCTTGTTCCCCGCGTCGACATTCCCGATGAACTCGAGCCAAGGTTCGTCGGCTTCCCCCGTGCGGACCGGCTTCTTGTCGCCTCCAACTCGCAGGCGAAGGTCTGGTCGATCCCCGATCGGCAGGCGATCTGTGAAATCGAGTTTGAGAGCCCGTTCGGAGGAGACACAAAGGTCAACCACGTCGGGGTGTATCACGAAGGGAACCCCGTCCGGGACATGACGGTCAGCCCTGGCGGGAAGTACGCCGCGCTCGTCCAGGCCGCCGACAGGACCCGCGGTCGACAGGAGAAACGCTATGCCCTCGATGTCTTCGATCTCGACACCGGCAAGCTGGCAGGACGGTTCGATCTCCAGGAACGCGGATCGAACTTCTGGTCCGAATATTACGGCGTGGCGTTTTCGCCAAACGGCACCGAGCTCGCCGCCCTTTTCAGCACCGGGGAAGCCTGCCGCATCCTCATCTGGGACCTCGCCAAAGGGGAAATCGTCGACTGGGTCCACTTCAGCAAAGACCAGGCACCTCGCCGGGGGAATCGATATACGCCGCTTGTCTGGTTCCCCAGCGGGGACCGGTTCCTGATCGATGGCGTCCACATCATCGACCGGCAGGCCGACTCCTGGGTGTATTCGATCCCGGACAGTCGCAGCGTGAGCAGGTCCTCCCGCCGCGTCGTCCGCGAGGACACCATCACGGCGATCGACGACGGCGGCGGAGACCAGGACCTCATAGGCTTCAAGCTCGACGTCGAACAGCTCGACAAGGCGACCGAGCTTGTGGTTGGGGGCGGGAGCGCGATCGACACGGTGCTTCCCCCTCTGACAAAGATTGAAGACGGCGCCTCACCAAAGGACATGACCGAGCAGGACGAAGTCCCCTGGAGCGTCGCCGCCGACCCGGGACCGACGATGCCGAAAGAGCTCGGCAACGCGAGCGCCAAGGTGCCGGAAGTCGGCATGTTCACTCAGGTGCTCAACAGCCGCGTCGATGTCTCGCGGGCGTTCTTCGGCTTCTCCGAGCGGTTCGGCCGCGATCTGGGGAAGAACGCGATCCGGATCGAGGGATATGATCTCCTCAAGCGAAAGGCCCTCAAGCCGATCCCGATGGAGTTCCCGTTCAAACTCTACGCCACAAGTCCGCTCGGCAAGCGGATCGCCCTCCGGCCTGATGCCAGGAAGCCGACGGGACGCATCGAGATCTACGACGTCGACACCGGCAAGCCCCTCTGCAGCTGGCGGCCCTATGACCAGAGCGTGCCGGAGGAAAAGCGCAAGGAGATCTATGGTGCGATCTTCCTCGATGAGGACCACATCGGAACTCTCTCGGAGGACAACCGTTTCATCGTCTGGGGGATTCCCGCCTGCCAGCCGGTCTACAGCCGCGACCTGTCGATGCTGCTGATGCCGACTCTCAGCCCGGGGGGCAAGTATCTCGCCTTCGTCTATGATGACGCCATTGAACTGTGCGACGCCCTCACCGGAGAGTTGAAAGGGGAGTACGTCACCGGGAACCCCGCAATCGGGCTCTCGTTCCACCCAGCGGGGGAGAAATTCGCGGCGCTCCTGGAGGCCGCGGGGAACCGATTCCTCGTCTCGGTCGACATGGCGACGGGACAAGCCTCGCCAACCTATCTCGTTCCGGGACGGGCGAGCGCCGAATCGGAAGCCCGGGAGCAGGGCGAGAAGGTCTCAGGGCCCCGGACCCCGACCGTCCAGAGGGCCAACGGCCGCTTCGAGTGGACGTACGCGGCCCGGCAGATCCCGTTGCAGTGGTGCGGCGAGAACTACGTGCTGATCGACCATTCGCAGCTCTTCGACCTTGAGATGCGGCGCGTCGTCTGGACCTATACGACCAGGCAGCAGCTTCTCTGGCTCAACGCCGGCGACGGGCGACTGTGGTACACCACCCCTCCGAAGTGGGAATGGGCGGGACGGAAGACCGTTTCCACGTCGCAGCTGCTGGCCCTGAGTCTCCCTCATGACGCGGCTCAGGAGGCTATCGACAGCCTCGCGAAGCCGGCCCGGCTCGTCTTCAAACCCGGCAGCGAGGTGCGGCTGCGGCTCAATCTCATCTCACCGCCGAACAACCCGGACTTCACGCAGAAGGTTCGCGATCACCTGATCCGCGAGTTCGCAAAGAAACAGATCCAGGTGACCGAGACGGGCGGAGCCGAGGTCGTCCTCGAAACGACCTCGGGGACCGGGGAAACAATCAACTACTCGGGGTCCAATCGCGCCGAAAGTCTCCAGATCAGGACAGTCACGCTCAAGGCGTCAATCGTCTCGGAGGGGATCGTCCACTGGGAAAGCACCTACAGCGCATCGAATGCCGCGGGCTCCTTCGTCTGGATCAGCGACAGGACGAGCCTGCAGGCGCAGCAGGACAAGATGCTCGATCAGCAGATCGAAGCCCTCCCCTACCGGTTCCGCCCCCCCGCTTACGTCATCCACCACGACGACCTCGACGGCTTCGGGACGACGGAACTGTCGGACCAGGGCTTTGTGGAGAAGGGAGAGGGGCAGAAGGTGACGGCGGCACAGTGAAGAGAGCGGAGGAGGTGCTCGGTGTTAGGTGTTAGGTGTTAGGTTTTAGGTTTTAGAGGGAGTTGCGCGTGGAACACTTCAGAGGCCAGGTGTCGACAACGCCACGTCCCCGGCCCTAGAACCTAACACCTAGAACCTAGCACCTAACACCTCCCCCCTTCCCATGGCCGACTCCCTCTGGAACCTCGCGACGAAGACCCTCGGCGGGCTGCAGTTCTGGGGAGACGTCTGCGCCTTTCACGGCTGGCGGATTCAGCCCAACGTCTTCACGAATCACTTCCGGCTGCTCGACCCGAGTGACGTTCGCCAGGCCTGGGGATCGCGGGAGCAGTGCCAGGCGGCGCTGCAGACGATTCAGCAGGAACGCCAGCTGCCGCCGATGACGGGCAAGGTCGTCGTGCTGATCCACGGGATCGTCCGGTCGTCAGGGTGCTTCCGGCCGATGGAGCCGGAACTTCAGGCGGCCGGATTTACGACGCTCGGATTCGATTACCCGAGCACGCGTGTCTCGATCCCGAGGTGTGCCGAGTACCTGCGGCACTTCCTCGAATCGCTCGACGGGGTGGAGGAGATCCACTTCATCGTCCACAGCATGGGCGGGCTCGTCGTACGGGCCTACCTGATGGGGACGCCCGATCCGCGGATCCGGCGGATGGTGATGCTCGGCGTCCCGAACCTCGGTGCGAGGATGGCCAACCACGTCAAGGACCTGATGCTCTTCAAGGCGATCTACGGACCGGCCGGGCAGCAGCTGGTCGAAGAAGCGGCCGGCCTGATCCCGACGCTGCCGACGCCGGAGTTCGAGTTCGCCGTCATCGCGGGGGCCCGGGGGACTCCCACCGGGTTCAACCCCCTCATTCCGGGGGACGACGACGGAACCGTCAGCGTCTCGGCGACGTGGCTGCCGGGAGCGGCCGACTTCATGACGGTCCCGGTCCTCCACTCCTTCCTGATGAGCGATCCCGCCACGATCGCCGCGAGCCGGCGGTTCCTCGAAACGGGGGCCCTCCGCGAAAGCGGCGTCCCTGAACCGATCCCCCGGCTGTAAATGGCTTTATGGCGGGAAGGCGTTGGCTTTTACGTGCTCGCCGGGCGGGTCTTTCGGATTCCGGTCCTTCTGGCGGGGTTCGGATTTCGTGCTTTGGATTCTCCGTCTCAGCCCGCCGGCAATGATCCGGCAGCCGCCTCCCGCTCGTTTCTCCCAGCCGGGATAGGCAGAACCTCTTGCGTCTGTTACCTTTCCGCACTTCCGATTTTTCCGGGCGGGACTGCGCCTGTAAGGCGGGTCATGGTGACCTGCCGCCAGTCGTGCTTAGAAAGGTCATAACCAGCAGCAGGACTCCAGGAACGTTGACTGGAGGCGCGGCAACGCGCAAGGGTTCCCATGGTCGATCGCAATTTGCTTCGTGATTTTCAGGTCTCCGATGAAGACCTTGACGCAGAGTTCGGAGAAGCCCTCCATCAGCTGGAAGGGGAAGGCTACGCCGATCAGCTTTATGACGAAACGGCCCAGTCGTTCGACGTCAACCACCTCGTCAAGGGCGTGGTGCTGAGCATTGAAGGTGACGATGTCCTCGTCGACATCGGCTACAAGAGCGAAGGAACGGTTCATCTCTCCGAGTGGGGCGAAGACGAGATCAAGCCGAAGGCCGGCGATACGATCGAAGTCCTCCTCGAGGAAGTCGAAGACAACTACGGGCTGGTGCTGCTTTCCAAGCGGAAGGCCGACCGCGCCCGCGAATGGATCTGGTTCACCAACAACTTCAAGGAAGGAGACAAGGTCTCCGGAGTTGTCACCCGCCAGATCAAGGGTGGTCTGCTCGTCAACATCAGCCAGGGAGCGTCGACCGCTCCTCCGGGACAGGGGATCAACCTCTTCCTGCCGGCGAGCCAGGTCGACATCCGCCGTCCGCAGCGGATCGAAGCCTACATCGGCCAGCACATCGACTGCGTGGTCCTCAAGATCGACGAGACCCGCCGCAACGTCGTCGTCAGCCGCCGCAAGCTGATCGAAGACATGCGGGCCGAGATGAAGCGGAACCTCCTCGCCGAAATCGCCGAGGGCCAGGTTCGCAAGGGTGTGGTCAAGAACATCGCCGACTTCGGCGCGTTCGTGGACCTTGGCGGGATCGACGGTCTGCTCCACATCACCGACATGTCGTGGAAGCGGATCCATCACCCGACCGAGATGGTCAAGATCGACGACGAGATCGAAGTGAAGATCCTTCACATCGATCGGGAGAAGGAAAAGATCGCCCTCGGCCTCAAGCAGAAGCTGCCGTCGCCTTGGGAAAACGTTTCGCAGAAGTACCCGGTCGGCTCTCGCATCGAAGGCGAAGTCGTCAACGTGATGAACTACGGGGCCTTCGTGAAGCTGGAAGACGGGATCGAAGGTCTCGTCCACATCAGCGAAATGTCCTGGACCAAGCGCGTTTCCCATCCTGACGAGCTCGTCAAGAAGGGGGACAAGGTCGAGGTTGTTGTCCTCAACATCAACACCGACAAGCAGGAAATCTCGCTGGGGATGAAGCAGACCCAGCCGAACCCGTGGGACAACGTCACGGCCAAGTACCCGATCGGCACCACGGTTACCGGTACGGTCCGCAACCTCACGAACTACGGGGCGTTCATCGAGCTCGAAGAGGGGGTCGATGGCCTCCTGCACGTGAGCGACATGAGCTGGACGCGGAAGATCTCGAACCCGAGCGAAATGCTCAAGAAGGGGGACGAGCTCACCTGCCAGGTCATCTCGGTGGACGAAGTCCGCAAGCGGATTGCTCTCGGCATGAAGCAGCTCGAGAACGACCCGTGGGAAAACCGGATTCCGGATCAGTACAAGCCCGGCTCGATCGTCGAGGGCAAGGTCACCAAGATCACCAACTTCGGTGTGTTCGTCGAACTGGAAGAGCAGCTCGAAGGCCTGCTCCACGTTTCGGAACTCGGCGAAGCGGGTGAAGACCAACTCAAGGTCGGCGATTCGGTCCAGGTCAAGATCCTGCGGATCGATACCGACGACCGGAAGATCGGCCTGAGCCGCAAGCTGGACGCGCCGATCGAAGAGTTGACGTCGTCGAGCGAGAAGACCTCCTCCGCCCCGAAGGAACTCAAGGGGGGAATGGGAGACACCGGCGGTCCGCTGTTCCAGCTCCCCGGCAAGAACTAGCGGTCGGCCTGAACCGTCAGCTGCTGATGCGACACCCCGGAGTCCAACGGACTCCGGGGTGTTTTCTTTTTCCCGGCCGGGGACAACCATTCCTGGTGTTTTCGCACCGCTAGGATTTGGGGTTCGTTAGATTAGCCGGCACGCGCTAGCCCTTAAACAAGCGTACGGCGAACGGTCTTGAGGCCTGAGGAGGAGGCGGACTGAGGCCGTGTCGCGATGGCGTCGGGAGGCGGATCGGCGGTGTCTGGTGGGCTGGTTCGTCTTTCGTCGCGTTGAGGGTCAGCGGCGGGCAGAAGGACTGCGAGGTCCATTGGGCTCACCGGGCGAGCGGCCGCACGATCCCGGTGAGCCCCAACTCACCGCCTGAGCGGATACGCCAGCGACTCCGCCAGCCGGAAGAACACCGGTTGCCACTCATTCCAGGACAGCACACGAAGCACCAGTCTCCGGCCGCTCGAGAGGACCTGGCACGGGATCCGCATCCAGAACTTCAGGAAGGTCCGGAACTCCTGCTTCAGCAGGGTCTGCTTCTGGGCCTGGTGTCGCTCGCCCCACCGTCCCTTCTCTTCGGGAAGACGGAGGGCCAGCCAGGCCTTGAGGTTCCAGGCCAGGGCGGTCATCAGCATGTAGGCCCCGTTCGACGTCAGGTTGTCGACCGGAGAGTGCAGAGCCCGGAGGGACTTCAGCTGCGCGATCACGTTCTCCTGCTGGCAGCGGTCGTTGGCAGAGAACACGAGTTCCCTGGCAGACCGTTTCAGATCGTTCGTGATCCAGAAGAAGTACCGGTACGTCTCGAACAGCTTCCCCTGGCGGGGGTCGCTGATCTCCAGCGTCTTGCGGAGGATCACCATCCGGTAGGTGTGCCGGCAGGCCAGGGGCCTGTAGGGCATCTCGGTGACCCACTCCTCCACCGTCCGGATGTCCTTGAAGCGGCAGGCCTCCACGATGGCCTGCCGGACCGGCTCCGGCTTTCTTCGGGGCTCCGTCCGCACTTCGTACTTCGCCGGCCGCTGCAGCGGTTTCCAGTCGGTCTCCGGCAACTCGTCGGCCATCGTCTGCAGGCGGGCGGTGCTGTCGTAGCCGAAGAGGAAGCTCACATCTCCCGGCTCGTGCCAGCGGTCGAGATGCTCTGACTGGGAGAAGTCGGTGTCTCCCCGGAGCACGATCCTGCGGAAGCCGGCTTCGCGGCAGAGCGTGATGCACTGGTCGAACTGCCCCGCCGCCCCTTCGTGGCTGGGCCGGTTGCCGGACCGGTTCACCAGCCGCAGCACCTCGCCGGTGTTGGCCAGCGTCAGGACCAGCGGGTGGTAGCCCCACATTCCCTTGTGATTGATGTGGATCCCCTGTTTGCACGAGGCCCCGGTCTCGACCATTGTGCCGTCGGCTTCGATCCGGGCCTCGTCGAAGAACTCAGAGGGCTGCTGCGCCCAGATCTGGCGGCGGACGTCGTCGAAGGCGGCCTGCAGGGCGTCCAGATCTTCGGGACGGAACCGTCGGCAGAAGTCTCCGGCGGTGGTGGGATCGGGGATCCTCTCGGCTCCCAGCAGGTTCAGGTAGGCCTCGTCCTGCCGGCGGACCTCGAGATCTTCCAGAGACTGTCCGTCACACAGGGCGTTGTAGGCCAGGCTGATGACGTGGTCTGACTCGTGATAGGGCAGATGGAGGCGGAACAGATGCAGTCGGGAGTTGATCGCCTGAGGCAGCTTCAGCTGCTGGACCAACTGGTGGATGAGCCCGATGCCGCCATAGGCCGTGGCGACCGAGCGTCCCGCGACTTCGTAGCGGGGAGTGGCGGGCCGCATCATCGGCCGTGAGAGATCGTCGGGAAGCCGGTCCTTGTCGAGGCGATGGACGTTGCGGCGCTTGCGGGCATCGATGCGATTGCGGAGGATGGTCCTCACTCGAAATCCTTTTGTGCTTGCGGCTCATGGTTCGTCAACACCCCATGAGACCCCGCAAAACACCGAAGGATTTCGACTTTTCTGCCCACATCCGAAGAAATGCCAAACCAAGAACGCTTGGTTAAGGGCTAGC
>JAEYSQ010000142.1 GCA_023434465.1 Actinomycetes bacterium | reverse complement strand
GTATGAGGAGCGCAGCGACGGTTTTTGGGGGATACCACCGTCCCGAACCCCTCGATCACGTCCCACCGGGTCCGGGTCGGGGTGGCCGTCGAGCGGAACCCGGGCCCCTCGAACGGGGTCGGACCTGTTGGCCGCGCTGCTATCTAAGCCAGGTGCGGACGATCGCGTTGGCGAAGCCCATCCCGTAGCGGAACACCGCGGGCTTCTTGGAATGCCCGTGCAGACGCTGCTCGACGGTCACCGGGACTTCGACCGCAGGGACGCCGCGCTTGATCGCCTCGATCATGAATTCCGAGGTGTGGAACTGCTCCTGTTTGAGGACCAGCGTGGGAAGAACGGAGGTCCGGACCGCCCGGTAACCGTTCGAACAATCGGTCACATGGGTGCGGGTGATGAAGGAAACGAGGCGGTTGAAGAAGACGATGCCCAGCTCCCGGGCAAAATGGTTCTCCTCGGCGTGACCGAGCACGCGGGAACCGTGAGCCACGTCCGCCTGGCCGTCGAGTACCGGCTGGACCAGTTTCGACATCTCGGCCGGCAGGTGCTGCCCGTCGGCATCGAGGGTGACCACGATCGCCGCCTCGGAATCAACCATCAACCGGTAGCCGGTCCTGAGCGCCGCGCCGCCCCCGCGATTCACGACGTGCCGGGCGACCACGGCATCATGGGCTGCGGCGACCTCCTCCGTTCCGTCGCTAGAGCCGTCGTCAACGACCAGGGTCGCGGTCGGGAGGCCGCAGACCTCACCCGGGATCTGATCGAGCACGTAGCCGAGGTTGTCGGACTCGTTGTAGGCGGGGATGACGATCGCGATCTTGTTTTTGAACTTCTTGCGATGGTCCCCCTCGCGGAACTGCTCGGAAGAGATTCCCTCCAATACCGCCGAGAGCTGCCTGGCATTTCGCGCTCCGACTGACAGGGCCCTCAGGGCCATGAGAAAGAGCACGAAGATCGCAATAACGGCCAGCCCGAGAATGCGGCCCCCGTTGCCGCGATTGAACGAAAGTGCGGAGAGCAGCCGGTCGGTGATCTCGGTACCGGAGACGACGGCTAGTCCAAGGCCGGCCATCAGCAGCAGGATCACGTCGGCGTTCCGCATCTCGCGACGGCGCACGATCGCGAAGGTGATGATCAACAGTGCGATCACAAGCCCGGTGGCGCGCAGCGCGGTCAACTGGGCGGGGAATATCGAGGCGAGCATGGGGGCGAGGGCCATCGTTCTACGCGGGGGTGGTCGGTGAGTTATCGGTTTCGGGTTCCTTCGGCGCCCGGTTGACCAGGGCGTCGAGCGCGACCGCTGCCAACGGCAGGACGAGCGTCATCAGGATCTCATTTCGGCGCGGCGGAGCGAGCGTGAGTGCAGCCACTGCAGTGACCGTGGCAATTGGTAGGGCGACCGCTATCGCCTCCCCACGCCGCCGCCAAGCCAATCGCGCAAGCCCGGCCAGCCCGGCGAGCACCAGCAGTATCTGGAGTGCGCGCCCGAGCGGGGAAGACATCGCTTCACCGATTCCCGACCCCCACATCCGGCCGATCTTGCGGACGGTCATGCCCGCATACCCGAGTGGATCCTCCTTCAGGTATTTCTCGAAGTTCTCCCGGCCGAGCCGGCCCAGAGCCGCATCGCGGTCGAGGTCTGGCAGGCCGTTAGCGGCCTTGTACTCGTTCGCTGCCCGCGTGAAAAGCGGCACCGGATCGATCTTCTCCAGCTCGTTCGACGAGGGGTCGAGTCGCCGGCCGGTCTGCTGAAGGAGCAGGTCTGCCTTTACCTGCTGATACTCGCCATCGCCCGGGTAGTAGGTGCCGGTGAACAGCGCCTTGCCGCTGCCGGTCGAAACCGGAACGACCCGGTCGAGCTGGTGGTAGTTGTGGATCGTCCAGGGAACGATCGGAACGAGAACCGCGAGGACGAACAGGACCGAGGAAGCAAAGGCCAGTTTCGGCCCGGACCGGACCCAGGCCCGAATCAGCAGGAAGAGCGCGAAAGCGGCGCAGACCGAGAGGTACTCGGGACGAATCAGCGCGGTCAGGCCAAAGCCGAGGCCCGGAATCAGCGACGGCCAGATCCGCGACCAGAACGAAGCGCCGGTCTGATTCTTCCCGGTGGGCGGTGCGTTCAGTCGCCGGTCGGCCCAGATGAAGGCGAGCACGGAGGCGGGCAGCTTGAAGAATGCCGGGGGCTCGCTCATCAACGCCCCGGTCTAGTGAATGAACGGCGGGTAGAAAGCGACCAGCGCGGCAGCGGCCAACGGACCGAGGGCGACTCGCCAGTCCGTGGCCGCGGGACCTGCGCTTGACTCGGTGAGATCCGGATTCTTCGTCGTCTCCAGGGATCCCGCGGGTGCCCGGCGCGAGGAGGGAGGGCCGAGCAGGCGGGCCGTGAGGAGAAAGGCGAGCAGGATCGCTGCCGTGCCGAGGATCGCCTCGACTCCGCGGGCGACCCCGTCCCTGACACCGCCGGTCAGGTAGTAGGCGGCGGCGTAGATCAGCGGTGCGCCGGGGGACCAGTCGCTCGGTGACTTGAACTCCGGACCGCTGGAGGAATCTTTTTTGTAACCGTAGGTCCCGTCCACGTAGAGGGATTCGGCCAGCGCCCGGTAAGCGAGCGCATCGTCACCGGGATCTTCCAGCGGGTTGACCACAACCCAGGCCCGGATCAGGAACCCGGCGCAGACGATCACGGCAAGGGCGATCAGCGCCCCGCGTCCGTACCGGGTGAAGTAATTCTTGATCAGTGGCATCCGGGCCGGTCAGGCTATGGGAACCGGCCTCATCCGGCTGGTCACGGCATCCCGGGCAAGGCGCAATCCGAGCGAGAAGCCGAGCCCTGACAGGCAGGCGATGACCGGCCAGAAGGAAAGCGTCCGGCGCGGGGAAGCGACCAGGATCGCACCGATCACCGTGACTGAGACCGCGAGCGCAAGGATCAGCCAGAACTCCGGTCGCCGGCGGAAGGCGAGTAGCAGCAGGCCTCCGAGGGCTGCCGCGATCAGGGTCATGTGAAAGGCACGGCCCGGTGTCGTGCCGGTCAGGTCGGTTCGTCCCCGCCACCAGATCCGAGCCGACTTTCCGGCCAGGTACCCGGCCAGACCAACCGGGTCATTCCTCAGGGCGGCCATGTAGTTCGAGCGTCCCAGCCTGGCCAGGGCGACGTCAGGCGGCAGGTCCGGCATCCGGGTGGCGGCAAGCAAGGCGAGCACGCGTTCCGGTGTGATCGACTCCGGGCCTTCGCCGCTCCTCGCGTTCTGCGCTTCGATTTGTTTCGCCAGGACCGGATTTCGGTCGAGGACGGTCGGCATCACCTCAAGCGGATCTCCGGCCGAGGCGAGGTAGCTGCCGGTGAAGAGCGTCTGTCCGCCGCCGGTTGAAAGCGGCGTGAGGCGTCCGGACTCATCGAGGTTGCGGGCGCTCCACGGCGCGATCACCAGGAGGAGAGCACCGCTCATCACTGCCGCCCCGGCCAGTGCCCGGCGAAGGCAGAGACCCCGGCTGACCAGGACCCAGGCGAGAATCATCAAAGCTGAAACCGGCAGGTATTCCGGGCGGACCATCGCCGCCGCCCCGAGCAGGAGCCCGGGCAAGATCCAGTCGAAGGCGCGGGAGCCAGGCGGACGACCGGTCAGGGGAAGCTTGTCCCTGGCCCTCAACATTGCCAGCAGGGCTCCGATGATCAGGGTTCCGACCAGTGCTTCGGTCAGCAGCATTCCGGCATCGGCGATCAGGCATGGGTAGAAGGCGACCGTTGCCGCGGCGATGATTCCGGCGACTCCGGGATCCTCGGGCGGGGCCAGTCGCCGGGCGAGTAGCCAGGCCAGCGGGATCGCCAGAGTGGCGATCAGGGCCAGCAGCACCCTGGCAAGCCGGAGATCGTCCCGGCCGGCCAGTTCGAAGATTCCGGCCACCGCCAGGGGCAGTCCGGGGCTGTAGTTCGATGCGGCCTGAGGATGGGCCGGGGTCCCGGGTCCCTTCTGGACGAACCTTCCGTCCTCGTGAATGCCGCGGGCGATCCGTTCGTAGGCGGCCGAGTCGGGCAGGTTGCCGGGGGAGCCGTGCCAGGCCGCGTCCATCCTTAGAGCCAAGCCTGCAAGGACGATGAGAACGAGGGCGAGCAGACGCACTGAGACAATCCTAGACCCTCATGGTTCAGGTAATCTGGGCCCTTATGCGAATTCTGATTCTTGGTGGTGACGGCTATCTCGGATGGCCCACGGCGATGAGGTTCTCCGATCGCGGCCACGATGTGATGATTGTCGACAACTTTGCCAGGCGCCGCTGGCACCTGGACCAGTCGACGGATTCGCTGATCCCCATTTCAAGCCTCGAAGACCGACTCGAGGCATGGGAGCGGGTTTCGGGCCGGCGGATCGAGGCGCGGGTCGGATGCATCGAGGACGGAGAGTTCCTCGACGGAGTGGTGGCCGGGTTCCTGCCCGAGGCCGTGATCCATTACGGCGAGCAGCCTTCGGCCCCCTACTCGATGCGTTCCCGTCAGACCGCGGTCGAGACGCAGCAGACCAACGTGATCGGCACCCTTAATCTGCTCTTTTCGATGCGCGAGCACGTGCCGGACGCTCATCTGATCAAGCTCGGGACGATGGGCGAGTACGGAACGCCCAACATCGACATCGAAGAGGGCTTCATCGAAATCGAGCACAACGGCCGCAAGGACACCCTGCCGTTTCCGAAACTGCCGGCTTCGCTCTATCACGCTTCAAAGGTCCACGACTCGACCAACATCCACTTCGCGACCCGGGTGTGGGGGCTGCGCGCCACCGACCTCAACCAGGGCGTCGTCTACGGGATCGAAACCGACGAAACCGCCCTCGACCCGGCTCTGGCCACCCGCTTCGATTACGACGAAACCTTCGGCACCGTCCTCAACCGGTTCTGTGTCCAGGCCGTGATCGGTCACCCGCTGACCGTCTACGGGGCGGGCGGGCAAACCCGCGGTTACCTCAACATCCGCGACACCCTGCGGTGCGTCGAGCTGGCGACCCTGAACCCGGCCGATCGGGGCGAGTTCCGGGTTTTCAACCAGTTCACCGAGCATTTCACGGTGGCGGAACTGGCCGAGCTGGTCCAGCGCTGCGCCGGAGAGGTCGGCTATCAGGTGTCGATCGAGGCTTATCCGAACCCGCGAGTTGAACTCGAGAGCCACTATTACAACCCGAAGAACCAGAAGCTGCTCGATCTCGGGCTCGAACCGAATCCGCTCGGCGAAGAGCTGGTGCGATCGGTGCTGACGACCATCGAACAGCACAAAGACCGGGTGATTCCGAGAGCGATTACCCCAAGGACCAAGTGGAACCCGGGCGAGCTCGAGGGTGGCGCGCTCTCAACCGCTCAGAATGCCTGAGCCGCAAACGACTTATTCGTTAGGATCGTTGGTCCGATGAGAGCCGCAGACGCACTATTCAAATCCCTCGAAGTCGAAGGTGTCGACCACATCTTCGGTATTCCCGGTGGGGCGAACCTGCCCACCTATGACGCGTTGGTCGACGCAGATCTGCGGCATGTACAGGCTCGTCACGAACAGGCTGCCGGCCACGCTGCCGAGGGTTACGCCCACGCATCCGGCAAGGTCGGAGTCGCCTTTGGCACCTCCGGTCCGGGTGCCACCAACCTGGTCACGGCGATTGCCGACGCGATGATGGATTCGGTTCCCACCGTCTTCGTCACCGGCCAGGTCCGCACCGACCTGATCGGCACCGACGGTTTCCAGGAAGCGGACATCGTCGGCATCACGATGCCGATCGTCAAGCACTCGCTCCTGGTCACCGAGGCAGAGCAGATTCCCGAGTACGTGCACGAGGCTTTTCACATCGCCTCGACCGGCCGGCCGGGGCCGGTTCTGATCGACATACCGCAGGACCTCGCGCGGGCTGACATCGATTATGAGCCGCGGACCGAACCGGTTGACCTCGGTGGCTATAAGCCGACGACGGAAGGCAACCTGAAACAGATCCGGATTGCCGCCAAGGCGATGGCCAATGCCCGCCGGCCGGTGATCTATTCCGGTGGCGGGGTCGAGAACGGCAACGCCTCGGCCGAGCTGCGGGAACTGTGCGCCGCCGACAACTTCCCGGTCACTTCGACCTTGATGGGTCTGGGTTGCTTCCCGGCCGACAACGAACAGTGGCTCGGCATGCTCGGGATGCACGGCACCCGGGCCGCCAACTACGCGATGGACGAGGCCGATCTGATCATCGCGATTGGCGCGCGGTTCGATGACCGGATCACCGGCAAGCTTTCCGAGTTCGCCCCCTCGGCCAAGTTCATTCACATCGACATCGACCCGGCCGAGATTTCAAAGAACGTCCCGGCTCACATTCCGATCGTTGGCGATGTCAAGCTGGTCCTGCCGAAGCTGACCCGCGAGTACCTGTCCCTGCAGACCGATTCTTCCCGTCTCGAGGGCTGGTGGAGCCGGATCAAGGCCTGGCAGGGTGAATACCCGCTGACCTACGATCCCGGTGCCCCGGGCGAGATCAAACCGCAGCTCATGATCCAGCGTCTCCACGAGCTGACTGGCGGGGACGCGATCGTTGCCTCCGACGTCGGCCAGCATCAGATGTGGGCGGCGCAGTACTACGGGTTCAACCATCCGCGCCGTTGGATCAACTCCGGTGGTCTCGGCACCATGGGCTTCGGTCTGCCGGCCGCGATCGGCGCCAAAGTGGCCTGCCCGGGTGAACAAGTGGTTTGCGTGACCGGTGACGGCAGCCTCATCATGAACGTCCAGGAGCTTGCCACGGCCGTCAACGAAGAGGTCCCGGTCAAGGTCTTCTTGATGAACAACGGCTTCATGGGAATGGTCCGCCAGTGGCAGGAACTGTTCTGGTCGGAGCGCTACAGCGGCGTCGAGAACGGCCCGAGCCCAGACTGGGTAAAGCTGACTGAGGCATTCGGCGCCCAGGGGCTGCGCTGCGAGGACAGCGCCGACCTTGACGAGATGATCGTCGCCACCCTTGACGCCGAAGGCCCCGCCCTGCTCGACGTCCGGGTGAGCCCGAGAGACAACTGCTACCCGATGATTCCCGCCGGGAACGCGGCAAGGGACATGGTGGGCTAGCCATGGCTTCTACGGACATGGTCAGACTCGAGGACCTCCACACCGGCCGGGCCCGGCTCTCCGGTCGCAAACATGTGCTTTCGATACTGGTCGAGAACCGCGCCGGCGTTCTGGCCCGGGTGGCGGGCCTTTTCTCCCGCCGTGGCTTCAACATCGACACCCTCGCGGTCGGTCCGACCGAGGACCCGGACATTTCCCGCATCACCTTGACTCTCGACGGTGCCGTGCATCCGATCGATCAGGTGACCAAGCAGCTTCACAAGCTGGTCAACGTGCTGAAGATCCGGGACATGGAGCCCGAAGAGACGGTCGCGAGGGAGCTTGCTCTGTTCAAGGTTTCCGCCGCGGTCGAAAACCGGGCCGAGATCGTCCAGTTCGCCGAGATCTTCCGGGCCAAGATCGTCGACGTCTCGAGGCGGGCCCTGATCGTCGAGGTGACCGGCTCTCACGACAAGATCGAAGCGTTCGAGAGCATGCTCCGGCCACATGGTCTGCTGGAGATGGTCCGCACGGGCGAAGTGGCCCTGGGCCGCGGCGGCGACTGATGTCGTCGCCCGCAGATCGGGCGAATCTTGATTTGGAGCTGCGCGAGGCGCTGACCGAAGCGTCGCGGCGACGCGCGCCGACCGTGGTTTCGGTCAGCCTGCCGTTCGAATGTCATGACCCCGTGGCGACCGTCTTCGCCTCAAGGCGGGCCGGGGAACCGTTCTTTTGCTGGGAACAGCCTGACCGTGACCTCAGAATGGCCGCGCTCGGCCGCGTTCATGAGGTCAACTCGCGGGGGCCGGACCGATTCGTCGAGGTGGCGGCCGAATGCGCCCATCTGTCCGGTGAAGCGGTTGTCCGCGGTTCGGCCGGCTTCACGACGGGACCGGTCTGGACCGGTGGCTTTTCATTCCACGACGAGGCCGGTTTCGGCACCGCCGATGCGGAGGCTGATCCTGCCTGGTCCTCTTTCGAGCCCGCTTCGATGATCCTGCCGGAGCTCGCCATCCAGTCTTCCGAGGCCGGCACCTTCATCACCGTGAATCTGATGGTCGGGTCCGGAAGTGACCCGGAAGCCCTGGCCGAAAGTGCCCTCAACCGGGTAGCGGGGCTGGTCAGTGCGGAGCTGCCGATGATCGACCCCCATCCGACGGTCGCTCCGGTGATCGAAAGCGTCCGCAGCCCGGAAGAGTACGAACGATCGGTGGCGGCAGCGGTCGAGCGGATCAGGGCGGGGGAGATCGAGAAGGTGGTGCTGGCCCGCGAGGTCGTGGTCCGGGCCGGCTCCGCTCATGATCCGGCAGCGATCTTCGACGCACTTCGGCAGGGCTTTCCGTCCTGCTTCAACTTTTGCGCCGGAACCGGCGAAGCGGTGTTCATCGGCGCGAGCCCGGAGCTTCTCGTTCGCTGCGTGGGCCGCGGCGTGGCCACCGTCGGCCTGGCCGGATCGACCCGCCGGAGCAGTGACCCGGCGGTCGATGACCACCTCGCGCAGCAGCTTCTGGGCAGCAACAAAGACCGCGGCGAGCAGGCGGTGGTGGTCCGGCGCATCGTCAAGACGCTCGGACGGTTGAGCGTCTGGGTTGAGGCTGCCGATGAACCGGAGATCATCAAGGTCGCGAACATCCAGCATCTTGGCACCCCGGTGTACGCCCAGCTGTCGCAGCCCCGGACCGCGATCGAGCTGGCCGGGCTGCTCCATCCGACCCCGGCCGTCGGGGGCGAGCCCTGGAAGAAGGCCCGCCATGTGATGACGGAGGTCGAAGCCATGGACCGGGGCTGGTATGCGAGCCCGGTCGGCTGGATGGACGGCTCCGGTGACGGAGAGTTCTGTGTCGCACTCCGCAGTGCCCTGATCCGTGACCGCGAAGCCCATCTCTTCGCCGGGGTAGGCGTGGTCGCCGATTCAGACCCGGCAGCGGAGCTGGCGGAAACCGAGATCAAGCTCGGCGCCCTGCTGCCCCTCCTGAGCTGACGATCGGGTGAAAAACCTCAGCCGGCGACCGGGACTTCGATCACCGAGACGGCGCCAGCGTCGGCTTCGAAGGCCACCCGGAGCGAGTCGATGTCGGAGACCCGATGGAACGGCAGCCCGTAGAGGCGCGCCGCATCCTCGACAACAAGGCCCGATGGCGTACGCATCAGGGCTTCGAATTCGGCCGCTGACATCGAATCGCGCTGAGGCAGGCGTTCAAAGATCCCTCCGCCCACGTTGTTGAGAACGACGATCCGTACCGAAATCTCCAGACTGCGGGCGAGGGCAAGGCTCCCGACATCATGGAAGAAGCCGAGATCGCCAGTGACGATGGTGGTCGGCTTGCGGCTGGCCGTCGCCGCGCCCAGGCCGGATGCGAGCAGCCCATCGATCCCGTTGGCACCGCGGTTGGCAAGGAAGGTGACGTCTCGATCCAGAGCCGGCACAGATTCTTCCTGGTCGCGGATCGCCAGGCTCGATGCCGTATAGACCAGACTGCCGTCGGCCTGCAGGCCGGCCAGGAACGCGTGAACTTCGCCGGCCTGAAGATTTCCGCCCTCGGTCCAGGCGCCTTCGACCTCCCTGCGTTCGCTCTTCTCGGCTTCCATCCATTTGTTCCAGAAACTGCTGCCGGCCGGACCGTCAATACGCTGCTCGGCCGTGTTTTCGATCTGATGAAGCAGGGTGGAGGGGTCTGACCGCACAATCAGGTCTGCGGTCCGGATCGGTTCGTACCAGCCGTAGCCGGGGTCGATCACGATCTGGACCGGGTCGACCTCCGCGAGCCAGAGGCGTAGTTGCTTCGAAGTCGGAAACTCCCCCAGGCGGATCACCAGGTCGGGCGCGAGAGCCGGTTCACGCCGACGAGCGACCCGTTCGTAGGCAGTGATCACGGCGCCGCGGTCATGCGGGCCAAGCCGGAACTGGGAGGTCGGCTCGGCCAGGACCGGGGCCCGGCATGCGTTAGCCAGGCGGGCAAGCGGCTCGCGGATCGAGGTTTCGGTCTGGCGACCGGCCAGGATCAGGATCCTCTCGGCGGCCTGGATCATCGCCACCAGCCGGCTCACCGTCGCGCGGTCCGCGCCACAGGTCGCCTTTTCGACCAGGGTCAGCGGCCCCGAACGCCGTCCTTCGAGGGCCAGTCGGCGGGTCGCGGTGACCGCGCCTTCTTCCGGGACCGGAGCGAGTGGGTCCCGCAAGGGGAAATTGAGGTGGACCGGGCCTGGGCGGGGATCACCGCCGGCCGTGGCAAAAGCGCGACAGGCGAGCGAGCGGAAATGGAGCAGTCCTGAATCATCGGCCTCGTGACTTCCAACTTCCGAAAACCAGCGCACTGAGTCCCCGAACAGCTTGATCTGGTCGATCGTCTGGCCGGCCCCGATGTCCCGGAGTTCGGGAGGACGGTCGGCAGTGAGGACGATCAACGGGATCGCGGAGAGGTCGGCCTCGGCCACCGCCGGGTGGAAGTTCGCTGCCGCGGTCCCCGAGGTGCAGACGAGGGCGACCGGGGTACAGGTCGCCTGGGCGGCACCGAGCGCGTAATAGGAGGCGGACCTCTCATCCAGCGCGACTTCCACCTCGATCTGATCCTGCCGAAAAAGGGCGAGCGCAAGCGGGGTAGAACGCGAACCGGGAGAGATCACAGCCAGGCGAACACCACAACGGGCCAGCTCCTCTGCAAAAGCCGTGCAAAGCGCGGTGTTTCGGTTGGACGGGTCCACGGAGACGAGAGCCTAGACGCCGACGGAGTTGCGGAGCGCCAAACCAGGCCTTGCGCCGACGTTGTTGCAGGTTACGGCCGGAGAACAGGCAAGCCTAGAGGCGGCAGCTGAGAAGGACCTTTTCGTCCAGTTCGACTCCCAGGCCGAAGCCGTTGGCGGGAGGGTCGAGCTCGTTTCGGGCGGTCAGGGGCCCGGCAGCCGAGAGCTGCTCGACGAACAGACGCTCCGTAGCGAGGCCGTGGGCCATTCCGGGCCAGGGCAGAGCGGGGTCGAGAGTCTGTGCGACGTGGGCGGCCGCGGCGATGCCGACCGGCCCGTCGAGAGCGCTTGAAAGGTAGGTGGGGAGATGGCCACCGAGGGTTGCGTCGAGCCCGCCGATCTTCGTCAACTTTACGGTTACGGCGGTGCAGGCCTTTTCCAGGAATGCGTCGGCGGCTTCTTCCGGATCGTTGACGGATTCGTCGGCGACCAGGGGGATAGAGGTCTTCCGGTTCAGCGACGCCAGATCGGCGAGGCCGGTGACCGGCTCTTCGACCAGTTCGGGTCCGACCGGTTCGAGTCGCTCGAGGATCTACGCCCCGCGGGATCCCCAGGTACCGTTCGCATCGAGCCGGATCACGGCCTCCGGTCCCAGCGCGGAGCGCACTGCGGTTGCCAGCTCAACCGCCACGTCGGGGCCGGCCTTGAGCTTGAAAACGTCGAAGCCGTCGTTCGCCCACTGCTCGCACTGTGCGACCACCTCACCGACCGCTCCGGCCGTAATCGTCGCATTGCACTTGAGCGTGCGTGGCGTGGCCGCCGGGTCGAGGTACTGCCAGAGAGGAATCTCCTCGCGCCTGGCGACCAGGTCGGCGACCGCCATCGAGACGGCACAGCGGGCCGGGGCAATCGTCGGAACGAGACCTGGATCTTCAGCCCAACGCTCCAGTTCGGCCAGGACCCGCTTGATTCCGTCGCCGCCCCTCAGTGACATCGGGACCCCCTCGCCAAGTCCCGTGATCCCGTTCTCGTCCCGCAGACGGAGCAGAACCGACTCGCGGCGCTCGAGCGTGCCGGTCGCCGTCACGTAGGGCTGCCGGAAAGTCAGCGCGAAGGGAATCGCCTCAACGCTGAGCGGTCCGACTTCCATCTCAGGCCCCCAGAACCAGCCCGATCGCGGTCAGGAGCGCGGTCACGCCGAGAACGGCCCCGGTGCCGGCCAGTGCCTTGTTCAGCGACGGTCCGTCGGTGCGGCCGGTTACCGCCGCGATCGGATCGCGGGCCATCGGAATCGCGACCAGGCCGAGCAGAGCAAGCCAGGGACCGTCGTTCAACACGACGGTTAGTCCCAGCACGAAGAAGGCAGAGAGCATCAGGAACACGTAGAGACGACGGGTTTTTGCCCGGCCGAGACGGACAGCCAGGGTGTTCTTGCTGGCGCGCCGGTCGGAGTCGATGTCACGCACGTTGTTGACGACCAGAATGGCCGTCGAAAGCAGGCCGACCGCCACCGAGAGACCGAACGGCCGCCAGGCCAGTTCTTCCAGCTGAACGTAGTAGGAGCCGTTGACCGAGACCAGTCCGAAGAAGAGAAAGACGAAGACCTCGCCGAGGCCCGCGTAACCGTAGGGCCTGGGTCCGCCGGTGTAGAGGAACCCGGCAGCGATCGAAACGATTCCGACCACGAGGATGATCCAGCCAGCCAGCCAGGCCAGGTAGATGCCCAGCAGCGCGGCGAGGCCGAAGGCGACCCAGGTTGCGGTCAGAACCCGGCGGGGGGTGATCAGTCCGGCAGAAGTGACCCGGACCGGCCCGAGACGGTCGGCCGAGTCCGCTCCCCGACGCGCATCCGAGTAATCGTTTGCCAGATTGGTGCCGATCTGGATCAGGACGCTGGCCACCAGGGCAGCCAGAAATCCGCCCAGACGAGGCAGATCGTCGACCGCGAACACTGCGGCCGCGGTGCCGACCAGAACCGGCGCGATCGCGGCGGGCAGGGTGCGCGGCCGCGCCGCGTTCAGCCAGATTCTCACGGGCGTTTCGGGAACTTCTCGAAGTCGGGCTTGCGGCCTTCCTGGAAGGCGTTCCTGCCTTCCTGGCCCTCTTCCGACATGTAGAAGAGCAGGGTTGCGTCATGCGACAGCTGTTGCAGACCGGTCAGGCCGTCTTCTTCGGCGTTGAAGCTCGACTTCAGCAGGCGGAGAGAGAGCGGGGAGAGGT
Organism: Actinomycetes bacterium; assembly: GCA_023434465.1. GTDB lineage: Bacteria > Actinomycetota > Thermoleophilia > Solirubrobacterales > 70-9 > 67-14. The sequence goes on along the minus strand of JAEYSQ010000142.1, from coordinate 9,422 downwards.
GAGACATCTCGCGACACCAGGCGACAGTTTCCCTCTCCAGGTCTTCGACCGGAACGACGGCGTTGACCAGCCCCATGCGTTCGGCTTCATCCGCTGTGTAGTGCCGGCAGAGAAACCACACTTCCTTGGCTCGCTTGACGCCGATGTTCCGCGCCAGGAGGCTGGCCCCGAAGCCGCCGTCGAAGCTGCCGACCCGGGGACCGGTCTGGCCGAATCGGGCATTGTCACCGGCGATCGTCATGTCACAGACGAGATGGAGGATATGACCGCCACCGACCGCGTATCCGGCGACCATGGCCACCACCGGCTTCGGCAGGCGTCGGATCTGGACGTGGAGATCCCCGACATCGAGGCGGCCGACGCCCTGATCGGCAACGTCGTCGTCACCGATGTAGCCGTCGTCGCCACGAATCCGCTGATCGCCACCGGAACAGAACGCTTCAGTCCCGGCTCCGGTGAAGATGATCGAGCCCACTTCGAGATCATCCCGGGCTTTTCCGAAGGCGTCCCGAAGCTCGGCCAGGGTCTGCGGACGAAACGCATTTCGCACCTCCGGCCGATTGATCGTGATCTTGGCGATACCCTCGGCCTTCTCGTAGAGGATGTCGGAGTAATCTCCGGCCGACAGCCACTCGATTGGCTGGTAAAGCGTTTCTTCGGGGGGCGCGTTGCGGTGTCTTTCGGGCAAGTCCGTTACTCCGTTCATCATGCCGCGAGCCGCCGGGCTCGCAGATCGCAAAGATTTTGAGAAGCACCACGATAAACGAGGTCAATTGAAACTCGACAACTGGCTGGCCCAGAGAGCACAGAGCTGCCCCGACCGGATCGCCCTGATCGCGGACGGTGAGTCGATGACCTATGCCGAGCTGGAAGAGGAGGCGGCCCACGCGGCTCGTCGGCTGGCCGCCTGGGGGGTGCGAAGGGGGGCAACCGTGGCGATGAACATGCGTCCCGGCCGGGACAAGATCATCCTGATCCATGCCCTGATGAAGACCGGCGCCGTGCTTTTGCCGATCAGCCCGAAGCTTTCGCCGGAGGAACGGGCCGAGGCAATCGCGTCCTGTGAAGTCTCGGTCGATCTCGACGACCCTGGCAAGTTGACCCAGACCGAGGCCGACCTGCCCTTGCTCGGCGAGCACGACATGTCGGACCCCCATTGCCGCATCCTGACCAGCGGATCGACCGGTCGGCCGCACACCGTTTCTCTCTCCTATGGGAACCACCTCTTCAGCGCCATGGGGTCAGCTTTCAACATCGGGGTCGATCCGTCGGACCGCTGGCTCTGCGCGCTGCCGACCAGTCATATTTCCGGACTCTCGATCGTCATGCGGTCGGTGATCTACGGCACCGCGATCGTGTTGCAGGACCGGTTCACCCCGGCGGGAGTGACCGAGGCGATCGAGCGCGACGGAGTGACCGTCGTCTCGATGGTTTCGACGATGTTGCTCCGGCTGCTCGACGAAGACGTGGACCTGACCGCGCCCCGGGCAATCCTGGTCGGTGGCGGGCCGGTACCACCGAGCGCCCTCAGCGAGGCTCTCGACCGCGGAGCCAAAGTGATCCAGACCTATGGCCTGACCGAAACCTGTTCCCAGGTGACGACCCTCGAGGTCGCCGAGGCCCGCCGCAAGGTCGGCTCGGTCGGTCGTCCGCTCCTCACCTCGCACCTGCGCATCCAGGCCGGGGAGATCCTGGTTCAGGGCCCGACCGTGTCTGCCGGGGCACTCGACGCCGACGGCTGGCTGCACACCGGTGACGTCGGTTGGATCGACGAAGACGGCTTCCTTTTCGTCCAGGGCCGGACCGACGAAATGATCATCACCGGCGGTGAAAACGTGATTCCGGCCGAAGTGGAGGACGTGCTGGTACAGCATCCCGGGATCCTCGAGGCGGCGGTGGTCGGTCGGCCCGATCCGGAATGGCAGCAGGCCGTCACCGCGGTCGTGGTGCCGCGGGAAGGAGGGTCGGTGAGCATCGATGAATTGCGCGCCCACTGCGACGGAAAACTCGCTCCCTACAAGATTCCGAAGCAGATCGAAGTCGTCGACCAACTGCCGAAGACTCCCTCCGGCAAGCTCCACAGGGCGGCGCTCCTGAGTAACCCTTAGCATCCGGGTCCTATGAGCACCCAAGACATCTTCTACGACAAGGACGGCGACCTCTCGAAGCTTGAGGGCAAGACCGTCGCGATCCTCGGCTTCGGTTCACAGGGCCACGCGCACGCCCTGAACCTGAAGGATTCGGGTGTAAACGTCGTGGTCGGCCTTCGGGAAGGATCGGCCAGCCGCGAGCAGGCCACCGCCGCCGGGCTCGAGGTCCTCACGGTCGCCGACGCCGCCAGCAAGGGCGACATCGTGATGATCCTCCTGCCGGACGAAAAGCAGGCCGAGATCTGGGAGAACGAGATCAAGGACGGAATCGCCGAGGGCAACCTCTTGATGTTCGCCCACGGTTTCGCGATCCGCTTCGATCAGATCGTTCCGCCGGCCGGGGTCGACGTCGGCATGGTCGCCCCGAAGGGTCCGGGACACATGGTCCGACGCCAGTTCGAGGAAGGCTCCGGTGTGCCCTGCCTGATGGCCGTCCAGCAGGACGCCACCGGAGGCGCCCACGATCTCGTGCTCGCCTACGCGATCGGGATCGGTGGCGGAAGGGCCGGCGTCATCGAAACCACCTTCAAGGACGAATGCGAAACCGACCTGTTCGGTGAACAGGCCGTGCTTTGTGGCGGAGCGACGGAACTGGTCCGGGCGGGTTTCGACACTCTCGTCGAAGCCGGATACGACCCGCGCCTCGCATACTTCGAGTGCCTGCATGAGCTCAAGTTGATCGTCGACCTGATGTACGAGAAGGGCATCCAGGGGATGCGGTACTCGATCTCGAACACCGCCGAGTACGGCGACCTGACCCGCGGACCCCGGGTGATTGGTGAGGAGTCACGTGCCGCGATGAAGCAGATCCTCTCCGAGATCCAGTCCGGTGATTTCGCCAAGGAGTTCATCGGCGAAAACCGGGCCGGCAACGAGAACTTCGACCGCATGCGCCAGGAAGGCAAGGATCACAAGGTCGAGACCGTCGGGGCCGAACTCCGCGACATGATGCCCTGGATCGATACGGAGTTCTAAAAGGAATCCTGGGCAGGAAAACGCCGCTCTAGCGAGTAGATTTCCGGTGGCCCGGTTTTTTTGGGGAAGATTTCGTCCAAGGAGAGTTGATGACCGATATACCGACGCCCACCCCTGACGAGGAGGTGACGGTCACCGAGGTGACTCAAGCCCCCGCCGTCGCCGGGGATTATCCGGTTGACGTGGATGCTCAGTTGCTGCCCGAGTATTCAAGGTTCATGCCGCTGATCAAGTGGTTGATCCTGATTCCGCATTACGTCGCCCTCTTCTTTCTCGGAATCGGTGCCATGTTCGTCGCCTTCATCGCGTTCTTCGCAACGCTCTTCACCGCGAAGTACCCCGAGGGGATGTGGAACTACATGTACGGCGTCCACCGCTGGGCACTGCGCGTGATGGCGTACCACATGCTGATCACCGACAAGTACCCGCCATTCACCCTTGAAGAAACGCCGGATGACACGATCCAGCTGAGGGCGGCCTACCCCGAGCGCGTCTCCCGGTGGCGGCCCCTGTTCGCAGGGCTGATCGCGATTCCGTACGTGATCGTCGCGTCGCTCATTTTCTTTGTGGCGCAGATCTGCTCGTTCTTCGCCTTCTTCACGATCCTCTTCACCAAGAAGATCCCCGATGGGCTCTTCAACGTGATCCGCAACGGCTTCACCTGGAACCTGCGCGGAGCTTTCTACAGCTACTGGATGTCCACCGAGTACCCACCCTTCGAGTGGGACGAAGACTGAGGCTCGCCGACTAAAGGCGAACTGTTACGTCGAAAGGCCCGTCCGCGCTTCGCGCTGGCGGGCCTTTCTCGTTGAGGGCTGCTGCCTCCGGGTGGTCCGTCTCGGGGCCCTATGCACGCCTGGCGGCGTCAACGCTCGACGGCTTGGGAACGCTATTTCATAGCGCCCCCTGCGCCGACTCGCTTATTCCTTGCCCGCCGCACCTAGGGCCTCCGAGCCGAACCACCCTATCCTGCTCCGGAAAGGCCGAGTCTCGAGCGGGCTGTCGCTTCGCTCCAGACCTTGCTCGCTGGTGACTTCTCGCCGGTGGGGTGAACTCGACTGATGGTGCCGCAGGTTATGCACCGCATCAGGTCAAGACCTGCGGCACCGTGGGTGGGATGACTGCTGACCGTGGGCGTTTGGCCTGGTTTAGCCTCAGGGAAGGATTGAAAAGGATGTGAGCTTGTCGGTTCCGTAGCCGCCCATCGGGTCGAGCTGGGAAGTTAGGGTGAGGAGTACCTCGTCCTGGTCGGCCAGTTCGTTCAGGTCGAATGCCGTGTAATTGAACGAACGGTAGTTGCGGACCAGGAATTTCCCGCGATTGAGGTCGGAGAGGTTGGTCCACGACGTGTACTCCGTCGGGGGCGCATCCTCGTTGAGGCTCTGGCCCTCGAAGCTCATGCCCTCGCCTCCGCTCTTGGGATCGACCGTTATGCCACGGGGACGATCGAAGTTGTTCATCGCGCGGGCCACGGTCAGCAGAGCGGTATCGGGGTCAGAGGTCTTTTCGAGGAACTTCGAGTAGTAGAGCGATTTGATGAAACGACCGACCGAGGTATTCGAAGAGGGCAGGGTCGCCGTGGCGATCCCGGAGTCGGGCTGGTGCACTTCGTAGTCACCGAACTTGCTGCTCGCCACGTCGACATTGGTCAGGTGGGTCCAGTTCCCGATGTTGGTCAGATGCCACTGGAAGTCGGGACCATTGGTCATTACGCCAACCGGGTTGTCGAAGACATTCATCTCTCCCTGATGCCACTCGATCACGATGCCCTTGCCGGACTTGTCGTGGACAGCAATGTGGAAGGGGTAGGGAAGATCGCCGATGAGGGAGATCCGGGTCAGGAAGACTTCCTGTTTCTCCAGCGCCCCCCTAACCTCATCGACGCTCGAAAAGCTGCTCAGCATCCAGCTCCCGAGGTCGCTGGCATCAATCAGCTTTCTGGTGACGAGCTTGGCCTCTTCGATACCGCCGGCAGTCGGGTAGGCGAGCATGCTGCACGTCAGGCCGGCGGCGTTCATCCCCTCGCAGATCTTCAGGTCGGAGGGTGTGAACGGATTTTTCGAGGTCGGTTTCCTGACCGGGGACCCGATTGCGATGAACGGGTGTTTCGATACGAAGTCGACGGGGTCGCTTCCATCGGCTCGGGACTCGAACCTCGTGCCTACCGGGACATAGGCGATCGCGTAGAACTCCTCGACATCGAGCTCGAGGGTTCGCCCGAGGTATTGCCCGCCGTTTGAATCCGAGTAAACAAGAGTTGTGCACATGGGTCTTCTCGCTTCTGTGAATTTCTTGGTGGAGGCCAGGCCCCCACCAGTGGGTCGTCCTAATAGCCGTGTCCGGTGTGGACGTTCGGCTTCGGACCGGACAGTGCACCGGCCGTGGCCTTGGCCCGGAGGAACTCCACCGAATCCTGAAAGTCGTCGGCCAGGGCATCGCTGAGTTCGCGGGTCTGGTTGACCTTGATCAGCATTCGAAGGATCTGCTGATGATCGTTCTTCGGTGGCATCTTGTACGCCGGTACCAGCCAGCCGTTTCGGCGAGCCAACTCACCGACCAGGTCCGTCCCGGTGAACCCTTCGTCCTCGTTGACCTTGCAGATCATCAACGGCAGGATCGGCCGCTCGCTGGTCAGGATGGTCAGGGCGTCGATCTGTGCCAGACGGTTCGAGAGCGCATCCCGGTTCTCGGTCATCGCGCGAACCAGGGAGGAGTACCCGGCGTGGCCTTCACGGATGAACATGTAGTACTGGGCGAGAACGAACGAGGCGCTGCATGAGAAGTTCAGAGTGAAGGTTGCATCCTTTTCTCCGAGGTAATCCTCATAGAAGACGATCCCCTCCGGAACCTGTTCGTCGTCCCGCATGATCAGCCACCCGACACCCGGATAGACCTGTCCGAACTTGTGGCCGGAGGTGTTGATCGACTTGACCGACTCGAGCCGGAAGTCCCACTTGAAATCCGGGTGGGAGAAGGGAAAGACGAATCCACCGCTGGCGGCATCGATGTGCATGGGGACATCGAGACCCTTGTCGTTTTTCAGCTCGATCAGGTGCTTATCGAGGGCCTCGACGTCGTCGCATTCGCCGGTGAAGGTGGTGCCGACCACGCCGACCACGCCAATTGTGTTCTCGTCGATCTGCGGACCCAGCTCATCTACACCAACGGTGGTCTTGCCTTCGGGGATGTCGACCTTGCGGGGCTCGACGTCGAAGTACCGGCAGAACTTGTCCCAGACCACATGGACATCGCCGCCGTAGACCAGATTCGGCTTCGCGTCGGACTGCCCGGCAACTTCGCGGGTCTTCTTCCAGCGCCACTTCATGGCGAGACCGCCGAGCATGACGGCTTCCGAGGAACCGACCGTGGCGGTGCCGGGCATGTCCGGTTCTCCCGGACCGTTGAAGAGGTTGTGAATCATCCGCACGCATCGCTTCGAGATCTCGGCGGTGCGGGGGTACTCCGCGTGATCGATGTAGTTGCGATGGAGGTTTTCGGTGATGACGTCCCGCGCCTCGGGCTCCATGTATGTGGTCACGAAGGTGGCGAGATTTTTGTTCGGGTCGCCGTCGAGCATCATCTCGCTCTGAAGCATGAGCTTCGCTGCCTTTGCGTCAACGCCACCGCTGGGGAAGTCCCTGCTCCCGGCCGGTTTCGTGAAGAAGCTTTCAGCAAGCGTGGTGCGTGGACCTGTCATTCCTGTCCTCTCGTGACTTCGATGCTAGAAAGGTCGAACCGCCACCCGGCCCGGAGGATACCGTTCGGTGATGTAGGAGTTCAGCGCTGCCGGCGCTTTCGGGCTCCTGCTCCGCGTTTCCTGAGCCGTACCGCAAAGTCGAGGTCGGCAGCGACCGGACCCTTGCGGTCCGGTCCGGGCGTTTCCATCGTGGCCGGCAGGCCGTCGAAGCGTGGCTCGGACAGGAAGCGGGCAAATCCGTGCTCTCCGATCTCGCCCTTGCCGATGTCCTCGTGACGGTCGCGGCGGCTGCCGAGCGGCTCTTTCGAGTCGTTCAGGTGCAGGGCCCCGAGGCGCTTCTTGCCGAGTTTGCTTTCGGCTTCCTTCAGCATGCGGTCGATGCCGTCGTAGGTGCCGATGTCGTACCCGGAAGCGTAGAGGTGGCAGGAGTCGAGACAGAGGCCGAGTCGCTTTCCGCCGCCGGCTGCCTCGATGATCCCGGCGATCTCTTCGAAGGTGTGGGCGAGGACGTTCTGGTGACCGGCCATCTGCTCGATCAGGAGCGGACAGCGATCGGTTTCCGAGAGCGCTTCACCGATCATTTCCCCCGACCGGATGATCGAAGGGATCAGCTCTTCGTTCTTGCGTGAACCGGGGTGGAGCACGACGCCGTCGGCTCCGATCCCGTCACCCACCGCGAGTGCGTGCTCGAGGGCCTGGCGCGACTTTTTCCGCATCTCCCGGTCCGGGGTAGCGGTGCTGATCAGGTAGATCGCGTGGATGATCACGCTCTCGACCCGGCTCGCTTTCATGGCCTCCCGGAACTGGGCGAAGTCCTCTTCCGAGAAAGCCGTTGGGCGCCAGGCTCTCGGGCTCTGGTTGAAGATCTGAATCGAACTGCAGCCGAGCTCCTCGCCGCGTGCCACGGCCTTCGCCAGGCCGCCCGCTGTGGAAACATGGGCACCGATGAGCATCGAAAAAAATGACCTCCGGGTCAGATTCGCACCTTCTCCCACCGGCGCACTTCACATCGGGGGAGCCAGGACCGCACTGTACAACTGGCTCGCCGCCCGCCACGACGGGGGGACCATGGTCCTCCGCATCGAGGACACGGACCTCGAGCGCTCGACGCCCGAGAACGTGGCCCAGATCCTCGATGCGCTGCGCTGGCTCGGGCTCGACTGGGATGAGGGTCCGCTATCGCAGGTCGGTCGAGAAGTGGAGCACTCCGCAGCTCTCGAGAAGCTGCTCGAAAGCGGCGCCGCGTACCGGGATTCCGCCACCGCGGAGGACGTCAAAGCCTGGAAGGCGGAGCACGGCAACGATCGCGGGTATCGGGGCACTCCGTCCGCCGACGGAACAGGAGCGATCCGCCTGCGGGTTCCCGACGACGGAGACACGGTGGTCAAGGATCTGATCCGGGGCGAGGTCCGGTTCCCGAATCGCAGTTACGACGACTTCGTGATTGCCCGGGGTGACGGCTCGGTCCTCTACAACTTTGCCGTCGCGGTCGATGACGCCGACATGGGCATCACCGAGGTGATCCGCGGCGACGATCACCTCTCGAATACGCCCAAACAACTGCTGGTCTTCGAGGCCCTCGAGATCGAGCCGCCCCGCTACGCCCACGTGCCGTTGCTCCACGGGCCGGACGGAAAGAAGCTCTCCAAACGCCACGGCGCGGCCTCGGTTCAGGAACTGCGCGATGCCGGATACCTGCCGGAAGCGATCCGCAACTACGTCGCACTGCTCGGATGGGGTCCGGGCGACGACGAAACCCTGCTCTCGACCGACGAGCTGATCAAACGCTTCCGGCCCGAGGACGTGGGCCGGGCATCGGCGGTCTTCGACGAAAAGAAGTTGCGCTGGATGAACGGCCGGTACATGCGCGAGCTGCCGCTGGGCGAGTACCAGGACACGGTGCGGGAGTTCGTCGACGCGGAGACGAGCGGCCGGCCGCTCAACGAGGATCGTTTTGCGTTCGGTTGTGAGATCGCCCAGGAGAAAGCCCAGACCCTGCGGGAAGTCTGGCCGCTGATCCGCTTCCTGTTCGAGCCCCCCGTGGATGACGAAAAAGCCTGGCGCAAGGTGATGAAGGGGGACGCCGGACGCGCGTTGGCCGAAGTCCACTGTGCCCTGGCCGGGGTTCCGGAGGGTGATGACGGTCCCAACCGCGACGGCTTCACGACCGAGTCGGTCCAGGACGCGGTCGAACCACTGCCCGAACGACTCGAGCTCGGAGCCGGCAAGGTCTTCCAGCCGATCCGGGTCGCGATCACCGGCACCACGATCTCGCCCGGAATCTTCGAATCGGTCGCTGCCCTGGGCCGCGAAGAGACCCTGGCCCGGGTGCAGTCGGCCCGGAACCGGCTCTCCGAAGCCTGAAACCCGGAAAAACCCTATTTCCTGACAGGTTTAGTCTGTTTTCTGCCGCGCGATGCGATAAAAAGGTGTCGTGATCTCGGTGACTTCGAAATCGCGCTACGCCGTCGTGGCGCTGGTCGAACTGGCTGGAGCCGGTGAAAGGCCGATGCCGGTCAAGGAACTGGCCGAACGCCGAAGCATCCCCGACCAGTTTCTGGAGCAGCGCTTTTCGACCCTGCGCCGGGCCGGGCTTCTGA
>JAEYSQ010000088.1 GCA_023434465.1 Actinomycetes bacterium | reverse complement strand
ACGTTGTCGGAGTTGCCGGTGCCCCAGTTCTTGACGGTGATCGTGAAGACGACGAAACTGCCTTCGACGACCTCGGGGTTGTCGGCGATCTTGTTGAACTTCAGCTTCGGTTTCTCCGGAGTGGTCGGACCGGTCGGACCAGTCGGACCAGTGGGTCCGGTCGGGCTGGTCGGACCGGTCGGGCCCGTCGGTGAGGTCGGACCGGTAGGTCCGGTCGGGCTGGTCGGACCAGTCGGGCCCGTCGGCGAAGTGGGGCCGGTCGGGCCGGTGGGTCCGGTCGGACCTTCCGGGGTATCCGGCAGGCAGCCGGTGAACGGCGCGTGGTGCGTTTCCCGGTTCGACTGGAAGCTCTTGGCGATCACCTGGCCGATGTTGTGGCCGACGTTGAACGCGTTTACGTGGGCTTTCGGGGCGAGGATCGTTCCGCCGAACGCCGAACCGGTGTTGAGCTTGAGATCGGTCGCGTCCGCGAAGTTCCAGAAGGTGTTCTTGTTCTGGGTCGCAGTTGCGGAATCCTGGGCCTGGGTCCAGCTGCCGCCGATGCCCTGGCGGAAGAACATGTTGCCGTCGATCTGCACGTTGGTGCCGGAGACGTTGATCAGCGCGGTGGCGCCGACCGGGACCTCGATCAGCACTGCCACGTTGCCGGTCAGCATCGCCGGGGTGACGGAGAAGACGTTGAGGGTCGTGTCGGTGCCCTTGAGGTAAAGCGCGTTGCCGCCCAGTGAGATGCCGGCCGGGTTCGAGCCGCCGGTGTTGATCACCGAAGCGGAGCCGGTTGCCGTCTGGCTCGCCCAGTCGCTCGATTTCGCGGTGAGATCGGCGAAAGCGGCCGGGAAGTCGACCGGGGCGGCAGTGAGCTGGGAGCCGCCACCGTTGTAGTTGATGTAGCCGGTCAGGCCCGGGGTCCAGGCGCTTCCCCGCTGAAGGTTGAACGAGTTGGAAGTTCCGTTGACGACCAGGGTCGGGTACGAGTTCGTGTAGGGCGGGTTGGTCAGATGGGTGCCGACCGTCATCCCGGAAGCGGCCAGATTGCCGCCGTAGGCGATCGCGCCTTCGGATTCGGCTCCGCGTGAACCGTTGGTCTGGGTGAACTCGGTGTAGCCGGTGGCAGCGCCGAGAGGATTCGCCATGCAGGTAACCGACGGGGAGGTAGCCACTGCGGCCGGCGCGAAGACCGAGGAAACTAGGGCGACGGCGACGGCGATCGCGGGGATCAAGGCCGCGAAAAGAGCAGCCTTTCGGCCACGCATCATGCTGTGAGTCATGTGGTTCCTTGCGTTTTCGTTGTTGTGTTCGAACCAGAGTCACTCTCCGAGGACTCTGATCTGAAGCGGCAACGCAGCAACCATTAGGTGCTGACATGAGACGGGCCCGGATCCCCTGATCCTTCTCCGCCTGACAAGGCCGATCGCGAAGGATCGAAGATGCCGGTCAGAACTGGCGTATCACTGTACAGAAGAAACCCGGAGTGTCAAGAAAGTTTCACCAATCCGCGAATCAATTCGCGATCCGGGCACTTCGGCTTATCAGACGCTGCGATCTGCCTTCCGCGAACGAGGAACCGTGCGGAAAATGTGATCCCAGAAAGGGGTCGAGACGCCATACCCGTAGTGATGGTCCTGGAAGTGGTGTCGCATGTGATGCTCGCGAACCTTCTTGCCGACCGTGGACTTGGGAACGAAATGATGCAGGTAGTAGTGCGTGTAGTCGTAGGCCAGGTAGCCGGCGAGAAAACCGCCGAAAAGCACGAAGCCGTGGGGCGAGCCGAATACCAGCATGAAGGCCGCGTAAAAGACCAGTGCGAGGGGGATGCTCGCGGCCGGCGGCATCACTAGACGCATCTTGTCGTTGGGGTGGTCGTGATGGACCCCGTGGATGATGAAGTTGATCTTGTCCCCACCCCTGAACTTCGGCGTCCAGTGGAAAAGCAGACGGTGAAGCCAGTACTCGGAAAGGGTCCAGATCGCTAGCCCGGCCACGAATAGTCCGATCGATGCGAGCACGGAAACACCACGATCGATTCCCAGCCAGACCAGCAGGGCGATGACCGGGCCGTAGATCAAAAAAGGTACGACGGGGTGGACCCTCGAGAAGAAATTGAGCAAACGGTTCTCGAAGAGGTCGGGTGAGGCGGCAAGTCTTTCGGAGCGTTCCGACGATCCCATGGGTACAGGAATGGTAGCGTGATTGGTCAACCTAACTCGCAGGAGAAAACCTTTACAGATGAGCGAAACCGCCACAGCAACACAGGATTTCAAGGTTGCCGACCTTTCCCTCGCCGATTACGGCCGCAAGGAGATCCGGCTGGCCGAGCATGAGATGCCCGGCCTGATGGCAACCCGGCGTGAGTTCGCGGACTCGAAGCCGCTGGCCGGAGCCCGGATCACCGGTTCGCTCCACATGACGATCCAGACGGCGGTCCTGATCGAAACCCTGGTCGAACTCGGCGCTGACGTGCGCTGGGCCAGCTGCAACATCTTCTCGACCCAGGATCACGCTGCCGCCGCGATCGCGGTCGGACCGGACGGTACCCCCGAGGATCCGCAAGGGATCCCGGTCTATGCCTGGAAGGGCGAAACCCTGGAGGAGTACTGGTGGTGCACCGAACAGGCCCTGACCTGGCCCGAGCCCGGTGCCGACGGATCCGTCGGTCCGAACATGATCCTCGACGACGGCGGTGACGCGACCCTGCTGATCCACAAGGGCGTCGAGTTCGAGAAGGCCGGAGCCGTCCCGGACCCGGCCGGGGCCGACTCGGAGGAGTTCCGCATCGTGCTCCAGACGCTGACCGACTCGCTCGCGGCCGATCCGCAGAAGTGGACGGAGATCGCGAAGGGCATCAAGGGCGTGACCGAGGAGACCACGACCGGCGTCCACCGTCTCTACGAGATGATGGAGAAGAGCGAGCTGCTCTTCCCGGCGATCAACGTCAACGACTCGGTCACCAAATCCAAGTTCGACAACCTCTATGGCTGCCGCCATTCCCTGATCGACGGCATCAACCGCGCGACCGACGTGATGATCGCGGGCAAGGCCGCGGTGATCTGCGGTTTCGGCGACGTCGGCAAGGGCTGCGCCGAATCGCTGCGCGGTCAGGGCGCCCGGGTGATCGTGACCGAGATCGACCCGATCTGTGCCCTCCAGGCGTCGATGCAGGGTTACGAGGTCCGTCGTCTCGAAGACGTGGTGGGAACCGCCGACATCTTCATCACCACGACCGGCAACAAGGACATCATCACCGCCGCCGACATGTCGAAGATGAAACATCAGGCGATCGTCGGCAACATCGGCCACTTCGACAACGAGATCGACATGGTCGGCCTCGAGTCGATCCCCGGCATCGAGAAGATCGAGATCAAGCCGCAGGTCCACGAGTACCGCTTCGCCGACGGCCATTCGATCATCGTGCTTTCCGAAGGCCGCCTCCTCAACCTCGGTAACGCAACCGGCCACCCGAGTTTCGTGATGTCGAACTCCTTCACCAACCAGGTGATCGCCCAGATCGAGCTCTACGCGAAGGCTGAGGACTACGGTCTCGGAGTCTTCGTCCTGCCGAAGCACCTCGATGAGAAGGTAGCCCGCCTCCACCTCAAGGCGGTCGGGGCCGATCTCACCGAGCTGACGCCCGATCAGGCCGCCTACATCGGAGTCAAGGTCGAGGGCCCCTACAAGCCTGAGCACTACCGGTACTAGACCTCAGCCCTGCGGTGGTTCCGGCAGGGCGCCGGGTTTGGCAAGTCGGGCGGGGCGGACCCCGCCCGGCTTGCTTATGAAACGCAGTTCTTTCTCTTCTTCTTCGGGGGGAAGGGAAGGTCGGCTATGGCGGCGGTTTCGAGGTAGCGGTTCTCGTGTTTGCTGCCGCTGGCCGCCATCATCGCCCGGGAGCGTTCGACCAGCTCTGCCCGGGGGCCGTCCCTGCGAACCCAGGGGGAGAGAGTGATGAACTGGCGTTTGCCGCCGGTGTAGCGCGCGTAGGACGGATCGTCGGTGCCGGCCAGCCGTCCGTTGCCGACGTAATGGCATTTCTTCTTGCCGAGCAGACCGCGCTGGGTGATTGCGGTCTGGCCGTCGAAGGGGAGGTCCCCGAGATTGCCGACCATGTGCGGAGTGACGTTGTAGGTGAACCTGACTCCGGGGTCGACCACCGACCGCCAGGTCGATCCCATCCAGTCGAGCGGCTGCCAGTAGGTGCCGGGAGGGGTCGCCCACTCGCCGGGGTTGGCTTCGTCCTGCATGACCAGGTTCGTGCCGAGGTGGCTGAGGCACCGCATGTAGCTGACCGCTATGTCGGCACAGGGGCGATCCGAAGGCACCGGCTCACCGAGCCAGTAACCGAACTGGAAGGCCGGCAGGCTGGTCGCGAATCCGACCTTCGCCCTGGTCTTCGGTATCCGGTACGGCTTCAGGTTCGCGATGCCATCCGGACCCGAAATCGGACCGGCGGTCAAGCCGAGTGCCACCTCGATCGAGGTCAGCGGAATCTTCTCGTTGCGGGCCACCACGTTGCGTAGCGGTCGGGGTCCTTCCTGGCGGACCAGCTTCGGTCCCCACATGAATACCTCGTTGTAGACCTCTGGTCCGGTCGCCACGTAGACACTCTTCGGTCGTCGCAGATCAGGATCACGAAACAGTTCGAGCTCGGCCGGGTCCATCGATTCGCGGAAGTGAGGCTGGTTGTTCGAACCGAGAATGTAGATCCGGTAGCGGCGTGCCATGTCGGAAAAAACCTGCATCCAGCCCCGGGCGTCGGTGTCGACCGCAGCGGTGAAACCCCGCGACAGCGGACTCGCGGCCGGGAACCGGTGCGTGTACTCGGAGTTGACTTCCCCGTAGGCGGCGGTCACCCGGTTGAGGCCGACCAGGGCCCGGCATGGCGGTGCGGCATCGGAGCACTCGGTGACCTCGGCCGGCCTGGCGAACGCCGACCGGGCTCCCGCACCGCGGGAACCGGTTCCCAGGGTCATCAGACCGATGTCTTCGTTGAAGGCCACCACGTTGGGCCGGTGTTTCGATCTGAAGGGCAAAACCCACTTGCGGATCACGCATTCGATTTTCTTGCGGAAAGCGGCGTAGGTCTTGATGTGACGGGCTTCCTGCTTGAACTGCATCGCAAAGACGCGGGGGCCGCCCCTGGCCTGTTTTCGTTTCAGCATCGCCCGGGCCGGACGGCGCGTGTCGCGGGCGAAGGTCGAGCGGCAGGCCTTCGCCGAAGGGGCTGGAGGAATCGCGGCCAGCTTCGGCGTGACCCGCTTGATCGCGGTCCGGAGCGTGACCGGGTCATTGCTGATCAGGGCGTCGACTCCGAGTCTGGTGGCGGCCCTCGCATCCCCGGCGTTGTCGATCGTCCACGGCACTACCCGCAGTCCGGCGTGGTGGGCGTCGGAGACCAGCGTCTGGTCGATCGGCCACTGGGGCGAAACCCAGTCGATGCCGTTGTCGCGGGCGACCTGGACCGCGAAAGAGTTGACCGCGTTCAAAGTCAGGAATGCGGTCTCTGGTTCGGGATAGACCTGACGAAACCGGGTCAGGTTGCCCAGGGTGAAGGACTGGACGATCAGCTGGGAGGAAGGCACGCGGGCGGTCTTGATCCGGCGGGCGACCGTTTCGGCGAAGTCATAGGTCGGATCCCAATCGAGGTCGGTCGGGATGTTCTTGAGCTCGATGTTGGTCACAGCGCCGGTCTTTTTGACCAATCCGAGCAGTTGGGCCAGGGTGGGAACGGGGGCCCGGCGTCGGTCACCCGCCGGCAGGCTGACGGTTTCGTCACCGATCCCGATCACGTCGATCTCGCAATCGGCGGAGATCCGGGCGGCCGAATAATCCGAGACCGGTCCCGAGCAGTTGGTGGTCCGGTCGAGGGAGTCATCGTGAATCACGACCGGCACCTTGTCCGAAGTCAGCTTGACGTCTGCCTCGAGGACGAACCCCCGGGCCGCCGCCTGCCGGAAGGCCGGCATCGAGTTCTCGGGCGCGGAAGCCTTTCCGCTCTTGAGCGGGCCAGCCCGGTGGGCATGGATCCAGGGCGATGCCGAAGCCTCGGTGGCCGCCGAAACGAACACCAGCAGTGAGACGACGAGCAGTGGGATACGAACCTTCAAGACAGCTCCCTCGTGTCGACCGGTCGCCCCCTCGGGGCTCCCCTCCTGCGGTCAGGATAGCCGCCCGGGTCGGAAACGGCGGCGAATATTCGGCCCCTCATCGAGTCGGTGAGATCGGTGCATCAGTCGCCGGTCCGGAGCGTTCTCCCCCGTCGGCCGACCGGCGCGCCGCAAAATGCGGGGGTTGTTGCAGAGTTGTGAATCAAGAATCCTGCGATTTGCGGAATCGTCGCCGACACGATCCTGACCGGCCTGCTTGGATGGCCCGCGGTGGCTCGCTCGAAAAAAGAAACGCCCTCCTGTGAGGACTGCTACTTCCGGCAGAAGATGCTTTGCGCGCTTGATCTCGAAGAGCCGTGCGGCACCTTCCGGGAGAGCCGTCCCGAGGGTCTCGTGCCACCCCGCCAGCCGATGCTGCTGCTGCGGCCGCCGCGCTGGGCAGACCGGACGTAGGCGCCGTATCCGGTCTTCACCGGACGCGAACCGGAAACCCCCGGCCAAGAGCATTCACGGAGAGTTGGCCAGAGTCTGCGCCCGCTCCTCCGGAGTACCATTCCCCGGATGAACGGATTCGGTCCGAGGTCATGAAGCTAACGGTCCTGGGGAAGTCACCTGCCTGGCAGGACGCGGACGGTGCCTGCAGCGGGTACCTGATCACCGAGGGCGAAACGACCGTGCTGCTCGACTGCGGCAACGGTGTCTTCGGAAAATTGCGCAAGTACCACGACTATGTCGACGTCGACGCGATCGTGATCTCCCACCTCCATTCCGACCATTTCGCCGACCTGATCCCGTACGGCTTTGCGCTGCGGTTCGCTCCCCGCCAGCAACCGGTTCCGATCGATCCCTGGCCCGGCACCGATGATCCGGCGCGGCCAAAATTGTTCGGACCGCCCGGTTCGCATCAGTTCCTCGAGGACCTCGATGGCTCGTGGAGTCTCGGCCGGCACTTCGAGCAGGCATTCGACACCTCCGAGTACGACCCGGAAGGCTCGGTCGAGATCGGTCCCCTCACCATCACCTTCCGCGAGGTGCCTCACTACGTGAC
>JAEYSQ010000077.1 GCA_023434465.1 Actinomycetes bacterium | reverse complement strand
GACTCTTTGTCACCTACGCCAACACGATTTACGACGGAATCCTCGAGGTGGATCCCTGGTGGCAGGTCTGCGGCTATCTCGTGGTTATCCTGATCGCCGGCGGGGTCACGCTTCGTCGCTGGTCGACCTTCTCGGCCTTCATCGCGGTTGGTCTGGCCGCCTGGACGATCACGATCGAACGCTCGGGCGAGCCGAACGAATTCCTGTTTGACAGTTACGTGTTGATCCTGCTCGGTGCCGTGGTCGCGGCGGCGATCCTGTGGCTTTTCCGGATCGAGCGCAACCGGGGCACGGCGCTGTACCGCGAACTTCAGGCGAACGCGAGACTCGATCCGCTGACCGGCGTGCTCAACCGCAACGGGCTGTTCGGGGCAGCTCCGCAGGTCAGCGCACCGGGCACGGAGACCTGGTGTGCCTATGGGTATGTCGACTACTTAAAATCGATCAACGACCGGCGCGGCCACGACCATGGCGACGAGGTGCTGCGAGTCGTCGCAAGCTCACTGGTCGAGGCCGGCGGCGAGGTGACCGCCCGCTGGGGTGGGGACGAGTTCGTCTCGCTCGGCGCGGGTCCGCCACCGGACGAAGAGGTGATCCAGAAGCGGGTGGAAAGCGGGATCCGCGATGTGGAGCCGGGCGCAGGGGTAACCATCGGTGTGGCCACGGGACGGGTCGGGAGCGGCGACGACCTCGACCGTCTGATCGGAAAGGCCGACCGGCGGATGTACGAGCGGCGGGCCGCGATCCGCGGCGAAAAATCAGCGGCCACGGCCTGAGGAGTCCATTTTGAGTGAGTTGATTCGAGTCGGCATTGCGGGTTACGGCAACCTGGGGAGGGGCGTCGAGGATGCTGTACCCCGGAACCCGGACATGGTCCTGGCCGGCGTGTACACCCGGCGGGATCCCGAACAGGTGAAGCCGGAAAGAGAAAACACGGAGGTCTACTCCTGGTCCGACCTTGACCGGCACCGGGACCGCGTTGACGTTCTGGTGCTCTGCGGCGGCTCGAAGGAAGACCTGCCGGAGCAGGGCCCGGCCCTGGCCGGGAAGTTCAACACGGTTGACAGCTACGACACGCACGCCCGTATTCCCGAGTACTTCGAGGCGGTCGATCAGGCGGCGCGCTCGGGAGGCAAAGTCGGTCTGATCTCGACCGGTTGGGACCCCGGGGTCTTCTCGATCAACCGTCTTTACGGCGAGGCGATCCTGCCCGGGGGCGATACCCACACTTTCTGGGGTCGGGGGGTGAGCCAGGGACACTCTGATGCCGTGCGGCGCGTCGATGGGGTCGCTCACGCAGTTCAGTACACGCTGCCCGCCGAGTCGGCAATCGACGGGGTCCGTAGCGGCTCTCAGCTTGATCTCACGACCCGCGAAAAGCACACCCGCGAGTGCTTCGTCGTTCTCGAAGGTGAGGCCGATCCCGAGGCGGTGCGGCAGGCGATCGTCACCATGCCGCACTACTTTGACCAGTACGACACGACGGTCCACTTCATCTCGGAGGATGAGATGGCCCGCGATCACGCCTCGATGCCGCACGGCGGCTTCGTGATGCGATCC
Organism: Actinomycetes bacterium; assembly: GCA_023434465.1. Classification (GTDB taxonomy): domain Bacteria; phylum Actinomycetota; class Thermoleophilia; order Solirubrobacterales; family 70-9; genus 67-14. The sequence continues at coordinate 2,821 of JAEYSQ010000077.1, read as the reverse complement.
GGCGCCACCGGCAGCGGAAATCGCCAGTTGATCGAGTACGGCTTGAAGCTCGACGACAATCCCGGATTCACCGCAAGCGTCCTCCTCGCCTACGCGCGGGCCGTCCATCGGCTCGCCCGGGCCGGAGAAAGCGGGGCTCGGACCGTATTCGACGTGGCCCCCGGCCTGCTTTCGCCGCAGTCCGCGGAGGAACTCAGGGCAAGACTGCTCTGACAAGGCATACACTTCCGCTGGTCCGGGGGGTCCGTCCAAACGATTTCGGGGAGTTCAGATGCGAAGTAAGTTCGTCGGTGCGTTCGGTCTGTGTCTGGCAATGCTCGTTATCGCCGCCCCGGCGGCCAAAGCTGCCAGCAACGGTCCGATCCTGTTCAGCGACTACACCTCGATCTGGAAGGTGAAGCCGAACGGCACCGGTCTCAAGCGAGTCGCCCGGAAGGCCGCCCATAGCCTTCACGCGTCGCCGAACGGCAGGCAGCTCCTTTTCACGCATGGCGGGCTCTTCCGGATGCCGATCAACGGCGGACGGACGGTCAACCTGCTGAAGCGCTATCCGGTCGTCGCCCGGTTCGCTGGGGTCGATTGGGCTTCCTGGTCTCCCAACGGGAAGAGGATCGTCTTCGCCGGGAGCAATGACACCCGGATCTATGTGATGAAGGCAAACGGTCGCGGCCTTCGCTACCTCTTCCGGAAGTACCGGACCGGCCTGCTTCATCCGGTCTGGTCACCGAACGGACGCGAGATCGCCTACATCGACGTGAACCGCGGTTCGTCGCTGATGGCCGTGAACGTGAAGAGCGGCAAGAAACGACTGATCTATTCAGGCAGCGGAGAAGCCGGCACCCCGGTCAGCTTCGACTGGCACCCAAGCGGCAAGCGGATCGCCTTTTACGCGCCGTACCGCAACTGGATGATCAACCGTGACGGCACCGGGTTGCGTCAGATCTCGCCAAACCAGGCATTCGTCTCCTACGAGGATCTGGTCTTCTCGCCGGACGGCAGGGAGATCCTCGGTCGAGCCCTTCCGGTGGGGGGCCTGACTTCCGAGCTCTGGCGGCTGGACGGGATCAACGGAGCCGCAGAAGGAGGGTTCGTCAAGCCGGTGACCAACCGCTTCGACGGCAGTCCGTTCTTCCCCGAATGGGCACCCCGACGCCGCTGAGTTAACGGGTCGGCTTTTGGCCGGGTTTCCGGGTCGGGAACCGGGTACCTGTCGGGCCATGCGAACCGTCTTCGCCTTGTATCTCTTCGTCGTGGCGGGTGGGCTGGCGTACGCGATCTACGTGGGAGCCGCCACGCCGTGAAGGCGATCCGCAACCAGAGCCTCGCGATCTTTTTCGGCCTGCTCTTCCTGCTGGCGCTGGCCGGTCAGTCCCTGGCCGGCTTTCACAGTTACAACGACCAGGAAATCGCCAGGGCGACGCTGGTCAAAGAGAAGCCGCAGCTGCTGGATTACGGGAGCTACCTGAAGTCCCCTGATTTCGCCCGGGACGTGATGGAGAACTGGCAGTCCGAGTACCTGCAGTTCCTGCTCTTCATCCTCGCCACGATCTGGTTGATCCAGCGAGGATCCCCCGAATCGAAGCCGCCGGGTGACATCGGTACCGAAAGCGACCGAAGACAGAAGGTCGAGGGTTTCGCCGAGGACGATTCCCCCTATCTGGCCCGGGTCGGCGGTTTCGCCACCTTCATGTACTCCAATTCGCTTCTGATCCTGATGGGAACCATCTTTCTGGCCGCCTGGTTTGCCCAGTCCCTGACCGGCCAGGCGGCCTACAACCAGGAGCAGATCTCGTTCGGTCTTCAGCCGGTCGAGTGGGTCTCGTATCTCGGCACCGCTGATTTCTGGGAGAGAACCCTGCAGAACTGGCAGTCCGAGTTCCTCGCGGTCGGGTCGATGGCGGTCTTCGCGATCTACCTTCGCCAGCGCGGGTCCCCCGAATCGAAGCCGGTGGGAGAGAGTCACGCCTCGACCGGCGCAGAAGGCTAGAGCGGGCTCCGGCCAGGCGCAGTCAGGGCGCCAGGTTGCTCCAGACCAGCTTCGAGATTCCCTGGATGGTCTCGATCCCGTAGTTGAACCCGTAGGTGTCCCCGGAGCCGACCGGGTCCTTCGTGGTCAGAACGCTGATCACGTAGTCGCGGCCTTTGCCCTTGATCCAGCCGTTGCTGTTGACCTGCCAGGGACACTGGGGAATCGGGTCGGTGCAGGTCGGCAAGGTCTTCCAGCCGTTCTTCAGCGACACGGTGACCGCCGGATCGGGCGTTGCCCAGTTCGGCGGGTCGCAGGTCTCGCCCCACGGTCCACAGGTGACTCCGAAGCGCTGGTCCGGCTCGACGCCCTGCATCAGGCCGGTTCCGTAGTTCCGTGCATCCTGACCCAGGATCGGCTGCTTTTGAACCTTCCGGAACTTCCGCTTCGCCCGCCTGACGCAGGCCTTGCGTCGGCTGGTCCGCTTGATCTTGCGGCAGTTACGGATCGACGCCTTGCGGGTGCGGGTGGCGCCCTGCGGAGCCACCACGGGCTTCGAGCCGTAGGCGTAAACCTTCATCAATCGGACCTGGTCCGCGGCTGAGGTCTCGGTGTTGCCCCAGCCGTAGTAACTGTCGGATTCGCAACCGACCTTAGTCTCGTTCATCGGGATCATCAGGTTGAACCGGGTCAGGCTCCTGCACCCGCCGCCGAAGTAAAAGAGGCCAGTCGTGGCGGCGTTGTCGCTGTTTTGAATCATCCGTCCGAACAGGTAGCGGATCGAGTAGGGGATCTGACCCGGGATCTTCATTCCCCTTCGCTGGTACTGGTTGAGCCAGCGAGCCAGCACGTCGA
>JAEYSQ010000057.1 GCA_023434465.1 Actinomycetes bacterium | reverse complement strand
GGGTTCCTTCGATCAGGAAGCAGGTCCCCTCCGGCAGCGCCGCCCGGATCGCCACGACAGCGGTGACTTCGGCGTCACCGGACTTGACGGCAACCTCATCACCCCGTTCGAGTCCGAGTCGCTCCGCATCAGCAACCGACACTTCCAGTCGCTGGGCGGGAATCAGATAGTTGAGCGCGGGACTAAGGTCCGTAGTGGAATTGGCCCACAGGTCGCGGTAGGTACCAAGCACCAGACCGCTGCCCGAAGCATCAGCGGGGTCCGTCGGGGGTACCGACGGAACTCCCGGCGAAGTCCGGCCGTCGGTACCCCCGACGGGCCCCGCCGCAGCGTTCAAGGACCAGGAATCAGCGGCCGGACGGTCCTGCCAACGGATGCCGCGGCCACCGATTTCCTGATCGGTGAGACCGGCGTAGAAGGGGACGGACTCGGTGATCTTTGCCAGCGCTTCGGGAACTGAGTTGATTCCGGTTTCGTGGCCGAGAGCGGCGGCGAGTTCGGCCAGGACGTGCCAGCCTCCGCGGATGTCGCCGGGACGGGCGGCGGCGGGACGGACCCGCTGCAGGCGACCTTCGGTGTGGGTGATGGTGCCGTCCTTCTCCGCGTGTGATTCAAGCGGGAAGACGACGTCCGCGAACTCGGTGGTGTCGGTCGCAGCCATCGTGAAGTGGACGATGAAGTCGGCATTTTCGAGAGCGCGGCGCCAGCCGTCGGTATCGGGAAAGTCGCGGAGCGGGTCGACGCCGTAGAGCACGACCGCTTTCACTTCGCCGGATTCGAGGCCGGCGCGGATCTCCTCGACGTCGCGACCGGCTTCGACCGGGGCCAGACCGGGCCCGGCGTCGGGCAGGCAACCCACTTCACGCAGGCCGCGGGCGTTGGCGACGTCGGGAATCTCGATCAGGCCCGATTCGTCCTGGCCGGCCAGGTCGAGGGCAGCCGCGAGGCCCAGCAGCGACTCGATCGCAGCCGGCCCGTTCTCGCCGCGGGCGATCCGTTCACCCCAGATCAGCACGGTATGACCGGAATCCTTGAGCAGCCCGGCGATCCCTTCGCTGGAGCCGGCCTTGACCTGGTCGAGCAGACCGGCGAGGTAGGTGGCGGACTGGCCGGGAGCGATCCTTTCCACTTCCGAGGCTCCGCCGTCGAGAGCCGAGGGACGCTCGGTGGCTACTGCGAGCGCGGTGCCGTTCCGGCGAACCGCCTTGCGAACCCGCAGGTCGAAGGCGGGCGCGGAGTGGATCGGATCGGTGCCGAGCACGAGTACGAGATCGGCGTGATCGATGTCGGCGACCCGGGCCTGGGTGGCGGGATCGTCGAGAAGGACCCGCTGGTCACGGCCGATCGTGGGAGCGGGCCGCGAATCGATGTCCCTGGAGCCAAGACCGTTCCGGACCAGGTCCTGCAGGATGAAGGCTTCTTCGTTGGAGGCGTCGCCGACCAGCGCCGCGACCTTGCCATCCGCCGCGGCGAGCCCGAGCTGGGCCGCCTCCAGGGCGTCCGCCCAGCCCGCCGGAACCGGGTGACCGTCGACGTAGCGCAGCGGGTTCATGACCCGGTCCTGCGAGTACATCGCCTGGTAGCCGTAGCGTCCGCGATCGCAGAGCCAGCCGTCGTCGACGGCGTCGTTTTGCCGGTCGAGCACCCGTTTGACCTGCTCGTCCCGGATCGTAAAGCTCACGTTGCATTGGCTCGGACAGAGGGTGCAGACGGAACCGCCCTGTTCGATGTCCCAGGGACGGGCCTGGAAGCGGTAGGTGTACGACGTCAGGGCACCGACCGGACAAAGTTCCGTGATGTTGCCCTGGAAGGGAGCGATGTAGGGCCGGTCGTCGAAGGTCCCGATGTAGGAGTCGGCACCACGCTCGAGGAGCTGGAGCTGACCGTCCTCGGAGACCTCCTGGCTGAACCGGGCGCAGCGGTAACAGAGGATGCAGCGCTCGCGGTCGATTGCGATGAGCGGCGAGAGCGGAACCGGCTTTTCGAAGTGGCGTTTAGGGTCGACGACGCGGCTGCGGTCGGGGCCCCAGCCCATCGAGATGTCCTGCAGCGGGCATTCGCCGCCCTTGTCGCAGACCGGGCAGTCGAGCGGGTGGTTGACGAGCAGGAACTCGACCACCGCGTTCTGGGCTTCCTTGACCTGCTCGGTCCGGGTGTGGACGACCATGCCGTCGCGAACCGGGGTCGAGCAAGCGGTCTGGAGCTTCGGGATTCCCTCGATCTCGACCAGGCACATGCGACAGGCACCGACCGGTGCGCCGAGCTTCGGTTCGTAACAGAAGACGGGGATCTCGATGTCACCCTGCTTGGCCGCGTCGACCAGCATCGTGCCTTCGATCGCCTCGATCTCGCGACCGTCGACCGTAAGGGTGATCGGATTCTTCTTGGGCGCCGGCATCAGTAACCGCCTCCACCGTTGACCGTCGAGGGGATGTCGCGGCCGGCGAGGCGCTCGCGCCGGATCGCTTCCGGGCTTTCGCCGCCGGGACCGGGCGGATCCTCGTTGGCGTTGACGTCACGACCCGGGGACTCCTCGCCATCTCCCAGCGAAGACTCCCAGGCGTTGACCGCTTCGCTGGCGATCGTCTGCTCGAACTCGTCGCGGAACTTCTTGACCATCGAACTGACCGGCATCGCCATCGCGTCGCCGAGCACGCAGAGACAGTTGCCCATGATGTTGTCCTGGACCGAGGAGATGATGTCGAGATCCATCGGGGTCGCCTCACCGGCACAGACCCGTTCGAGCATCTTGTCGGTCCAGCTGGTTCCCTCGCGGCAGGGAGTGCACTTGCCGCAGGACTCGTGCCGGTAGAACTTCGAAGTCCGCTTCGCCATCCGCGGAATCGAGACCGAATCATCGGCGACGATGATCGAGCCTGAACCGAGCATCGAGCCGGCCTCGGCCATCGCCTCGAACGAGTAGGGCAGGTCCATCTCCGCCGGGGTCAGCACCGGTGACGAGGAACCTCCCGGGTAGAAGGCCTTGATCTCGCGGCCTTCGAGCGGACCACCGGCCAGCCCGTAGATCAGGTCCCGCAGGGACACGCCGAGTTCGACTTCGAAGTTGCCCGGACGCTTCACGCAACCGGAGACCGAGACGACCTTGGTCCCCGGTGACTGCTCGGTACCGAAGCTCTTGAACCAGTCGGCGCCGTTGGCGACGATGTGGCTGACGTTGCTGAGCGTCTCGACGTTGTTGATAAGGGTCGGACCGCCGTAGAGGCCCTGAACGGCCGGGAACGGCGGCTTCAGGCGCGGATTTCCCCGCTTGCCTTCGAGCGCGTCCAGCAATGCCGTTTCCTCACCGCAGATGTAGGCACCGGCACCGCGGTGGACGATGAGTTCGAGGCCGTAGCCGGAGCCGAGGATGTTGGCACCGAGGTAACCGGCGTCGTAGGCCTCCGCGACCGCACGGTCAAGGATGTCGGCCTGATCGTCGTACTCGCCCCGGATGAAGATGAAGGCGTGACCGATCCCCGCCGCGAAGCTGGAGATGATCATCCCCTCGATCAACTGATGGGGGTTTCGCTGCATCAGCTCACGGTCCTTGAACGCGCCGGGTTCGGATTCATCGGCGTTGCAGCAGAGGTACTTGGCCTGGTCGGTGTGGGGCAGGAAGGAAACCTTCTTGCCCATCGAGAATCCGGCGCCACCGCGACCGCGCAGACCCGATTCCTCGAGCTCGTTGACGATCCACTCCGGTTCGATTTCCTTCAGCGCCTTCTTCAGAACTTCGTAGCCACCGTAGGACTCGTATCCGGGCAGGGTCGCCATCTTCGGATCCTCGGCGTGGCGCAGCAGCACCCGCGTCTCGATCGCTTCCACGCTTCCGGTTTCGGTCCCGCTCATCGGTTCGGCCCCTTTCCGTCAACCACCCGGGGGTCGTTCGAGTCAACGGCCCCACCGGCAAGTCCACGCTTTTCGAGCGCTTTTTCCGGCAGGACTTCCTCGCCCGCTTCGAGCTGGTCGACGATCGTCTTCGCGTCGGCGTTCTCGAGCGGACCGAAGTAGCGCTCGTCGACCGAGGCCATCGGCGCGAGATCACAGGCGCCGAGACACTCGAACCCGGAGACCAGGATCCGGCCGTCGGCCGAGAGGGCGCCGCCGTGACCGGCCGCTTCGCGATCGGCGCCGGTCTTTTCGCAGAATGAATCGAGCAGCTCGTCACCACCCCGCATCCAGCAGGCGATGTTGGTGCAGACCAGCACCTGATGCTCGCCCTGCGGGCTGGTCCGGAGCAGGTCATAGAAGGAAGCGACCGATTCGAGGTAAGCCGGAGTCACCCGCATCACGCAGGCAGCCTGGACGATCCCCTCGGGTGTGCACCATCCGTAGCGGCGCTGAATGATCCAGAGCGCCGGGATCGCCGCCGACTTCGGTGCGCCGGCCGTGTCGCGGTCCGGATACTTGTCGACCACGCCCTGGATCTCCTCGCGCAGGTCGTCGGGCATCTCGACCTCGGTCGGGTCGGGGATCTGCTCCGGGTCACCGAGTGGAAAACGGCCGGTCGTATTCGCTTCGTCGACGGGGAGGCCGGGCGAGACGAAATCCTCAGGCCTGGCTTCCGAAGGGTCGAAATCCGACGGCATCACGGGGGTCATCGGTCGATACCTCCAAGAATCGGATCGAGCATGGCGAGAGTCTGGATCAGATCGGCGACGTACTCGCCGATCGTCATGTCGGCCAGGGCCTGAAGGTTGACGAAGGAAGGGTCACGGAAGTGGACCCGGGCGGGCTTCGAGGAACCGTCGGCCATCACGAAGCAGCCCAGTTCACCGCGCGGGGATTCGATCGGGTTGTAAACCTCGCCCGGTTCGACCCGGAATCCCTCGGTGACCAGCTTGAAATGGTGGATCAGCGATTCCATCGAGGTCGAGAGCTCGGCCCGCGGTGGCAGCGCGTACTTGCGGTCGTCGGCGACCCAGGGACCTTCGGGCAGGCCGTCGAGGATCTGCTCGATGATCCGGAGCGACTCCTTCATCTCGGCCAGGCGAACCCGGTACCGGTCGTAGCCGTCACCGACCGTTCCGACGGGTACGTCGAAATCGAGTTCCGGGTAGGCGAGGTAACCGCCTTCCTTGCGCAGGTCCCACGGATCACCGGCGGCCCGGAGGAGCGGACCGGTCACCCCGAGATCGAGCAGACGCTGCCGGGAAACGACCCCGACGTCCTTCGTCCGGATCAGGAAGATCTCGTTCTTGTCGAGCAGCGACTCGTACTGGTGGATGCCGGTCCTGAGCTGTTCGACCGTCTTGCGGACTTTCGCCTCGAAACCGGCCGGGATGTCCTCGGCGACGCCACCGATCTGGAAATAGCGGGTGTGCATGCGCTGCCCGGTCGACATCTCGAAGGTGTCGAGCACCCGGTCGCGGTCACGGAAGCAATAGAAGTAGACGCCCATCGCGCCGAGGTCGAGAGCCGTGGTTCCCAGCCAGACCAGGTGGGAGTGAAGCCGGTTTAGTTCCATGTGGAGGACCCGGAGCCACTGGGCGCGGCGCGGGACCTCGAGACCGACCAGGTGCTCGACCGCCCCCACGTAGGCCTGCATGTTGAAGAAGTAAGAGAGGTAGTCCATCCGCTCGACGAAGGGAATGACCTTCCAGTACTGCATCGTCTCGCAGGACTTCTCGATGCCGGTGTGGACATAGCCGATGACCGGTTTCAGGTCCTTGACGACTTCACCTTCGAGATCGACGACCAGACGAAGCACGCCGTGGGTCGCCGGGTGGTGCGGGCCCATGTTGACCGTCAGCATTTCCTGCTCGGGCTCGAGTTCAAACTCGATTCCCGGCATGCGCTCGGCCAGCTCGGCGGTGAAATCGGAGACGATTATCTCCTCGTCGCGCAGGGTGCCGGGAGCTTCGCTCGCTCCTGCCTGGCGGATCTCGCGGTCGGAAAGCGTGTCTTCGACCCTTGCCATCACTGCCACCAGCCCGGGTTGTTGACTTCGTCACGGGTGAAGATCACCGGTTCGCCGCCGACCGGGAAGTCGCGCCGCTGCGGCCAGCCGACGTAGTCCTCCGGCATCAGGATCCGCCGCAGGTCCGGGTGGCCTTCGAAGTAGATCCCGAAAAAGTCAAAGACCTCCCGCTCCTGGAAGTCAGCGGTCGGAAACAGTTCGACGACCGAGGGAACCACCGGGAGCAGCTGTCCGTCGACCTCCCTGGAGGCGGTGGCGGCACCGGCGGGGGGTCCGTCCGGCCGGACTTCGCCGGGAGTTCCGGTCGGACCCCCCACCGGCGCCGCTGAAGACCCGGCAAGTGTTTCGTCCTTGGCCGCGACCGAGGCTTCGTTTTCGGTGCCGCCGATCTCATCGGGACCAATCGCCACCATCGGAGCTTCGTTCGGGGAGACAGCCGCCGCAGGATCAGCGACGACGGCTTTTACGCGGACTCGTTCGGGGCGTTCGCGGTTGAGGAGCTCGTAGTGGACCGCGAAGCGGGGCGTCTTGGGGAAGTAGTCGGCGCCGTGGACCGAGCTGAGGAAGGTGTACTCCTGGCCCGGGGTTTCCTTGAGCCAGGCCAGGACCTCGACCACCATCGAAGGGTCGACGATCAGGGCCGCCTGCTCCCGGTCATGGCTCGTATCGAGCACGGCTCCGGGATGTTCACGGTTGATCTCGGCGAGGATCAGTTCCAGTCCGGGCGCGTCAGGCACCGAGGACCTCCCGGGCTTTCTCGTAAGCCTCGAGTGCTTCCTCGGAAGGCCGCGAAGCCGGCCCACCGCGGGCCCACTCCTCGGTCCCGTGGGCGTTGTACCGGCTCCTCCAACCAGGTTCCGGATTGCCCATGATCATCTGCTGCAGCTTCGTGAAGCCGTAGAGCAGGGCCTCGGGGCGGGGCGGGCAGCCAGGCACGTGGATGTCCACCGGCATGAACTTGTCGGCGCCCTGGACCACGGCGTAGTTCTGAAACATTCCGCCCGACGACGAGCAGGCGCCCATCGAGATCGCCCATTTCGGTTCCAGCATCTGGTCGTAGATACGGCGAACGATCGGAGCCATCTTGATCGAGACCCGGCCGGAGAGGATCAACAGGTCAGCCTGACGGGGCGAGGCGCGGAAGGCCTCGGCGCCGAAACGGGCGATGTCGTAGCGCGGCGAGACGGTTGACATCATTTCGATCGCGCAGCAGGCGAGGCCGAAGGTCGCGGGGAAGATCGAGTGGGCGCGAGCCTGGTTGAGAACCTTGTCGAGCGTCGTCGTGACCACCCGCTCCTCGACGTACTTCTCGAGGTCTTCGCCGGTCAGGTCGCCGCGCAGCATGTCGCGGGCCTTGAGTTGGCGGGCCCGCAGTTCTTCCGGCGAGCTGGGCTGCTCGAGCGGAGCGTGAACCCGCAGCTTCTGGCGTTCTACCTCCAATCGAGTGCCCCCTTTCGCCAGACATAGACCAGAGCCACGAAAAGCAGGGTCACGAAAAGGATCACTTCGGCGAGCACGAAGATCGAATCGGTCGACTTGAGGATCGCCCCGACGGGATAGAGGAACACGACCTCGATGTCGAAGAGGATGAAGAGCATCGCCACCAGGTAGAAGCTGACCCCGAAACGGAAGGTCTTCGAGATCTCCGAGGGGAGGCCGCACTCGTAGGGATCCAGCTGCCGGATCGCAGCGCTGGATTCGTCGCCCCCCAGCTTCTTCGGGCCGAGGATCAGGTTCAGGGTCGCGAAAGCACCGCCGACGAGGATGCCGAGCGCGCCAAAAACTAGAACTGGGAGGTACTGGTGGAGCAAATGGGTCCTAAGTGGGGGATTCCGTCGGGGGAACTAGGGTGTCCCTTTCCATGGGTTATACACCTCTCAGCCCTGACTTTGTATCAAGTCGTTACATAGTGATTTTTCGCATAAAAAAGCCGAATCCCGACCCGTTCAGGCGGGATTAGAGGTGTCCACTGCGTACTCCGCACTGGGCCTTGCCGTGATCGCGGCCAACCTGGTGGCGGCTCTGGTCGGAGTGATCGCCTGGAACCGGAATCGCCCTTCGGTCGCCTTCTGGTACCTGCTGCGGGCCGCTCAGGCCATCACCGGCGCCTTCGTGATCTTCGCCTGCGTGGTCTACGCCGGAGGCCACCGGGCGAGCGACGAACTCCATTACCTCTACGTCTTCCTGCCGGTCGCGGTCTCCTTCATGGCCGAGTTGATGCGCGGTGCGGCAGCAAGCCAGGAGCTCGCCGACCGTCTCAGCCCGACCGAAGCGAAGTCCAACCGGGAGCTCGGGGAACTCTTCGCCGCTCTCGAGCCTGACCATCAGGAGACGATCGGCCTGGCCATCATCCGTCGCGAAACCGCGATCATGACCCTCGCCTGCCTGGTCACCGCCTTCCTGCTCTGGCGGGCGATCGAAACCACCGCCGGAATGTTCTGACCAATTAGCCCCGCCGGACTACCCGCCCGGACTCCTCAGTCGAACGCTCTGGATACCGGCTTCTGGCCGGAACTGAGGTTCCAGATGCCACTCGCCTCCGGGTGGTGGGCGATCGCTTCCGCGAGGACTGCCGCGACATCGGCTCTTGGCACCGTCTTCGATTCGAGCTGGTCGGCGTCGCGAACGAGACTGACCTGGCTTTTGGCCTGATCGTCGGTCAGGCCGACCGGGCGCAGGATCAGGTGGTCGAGGCCGCTGGCAGTGAGATCCGCATCCGCCCTGCCCTTGGCCCGCAGGTAGACCGCGAAGACTTCGTCGCCCGGATAGTCGGGGTCGGCACTCACGGCGGAGATCATCACGTAGCGCGGTGAACCGGATCGCCGCGCGGCTTCGATCAGTCTGACTGCGGCCCCGTAATCGACGGTTTCCTTTCGCTCCGTACCGCTGCCGGGCCCGGCACCGGCGGCGAAGACGACGACGTCCGACTCGCTGATCGCGGCATCGATCTCGTCATCAGCGGCGGATTCGAAATCGACGACGACCGGTTCACCGCCCGCCTGAATCACTTCGTCGGCCTGTGCGGGGTTGCGAATCAGCGACCGGACCGTGATCCCGTCGACCTCCAGGAGCCGGGTTAGCGCGAGAGCGATCTGACCATGTCCACCAGCTATCGAAACGACCATCGACCGAGTCTAACCCGGTGCCGGTCTCAGCCAGGAAGGTTGGTCTGGCCGCTCATCACGACGTGGACCTGGCCGGTCACCCGGGGACGACCGGAATCCATGCGGGCTTCGATCAGGCTGGGTCGGCCCATTTCGATTCCCTGCCGCACCTCTATCCGGTCGACGTCGAGGATGTCCTGGAGGTAGGCGACCAGGGGGCCGGCGGCCGAACCGGTGGCCGGATCCTCGAAGTCGCCGAGATCGAGCGCGAAGCAGCGCGATCGCACGGCTCGGGCGGCCACATCGAAAATGAAGGGATAGACGTTGAGCGAAAGGCCAAGGCCGAGCTGCTCCAGGGCGGCCGCGTCACCCTGGCAGGCAGCGAGCCCGTCGAGGTCCCGGATCGGAACGAGCAGGGCTGGCAGACCGGTCGAGACGATCTGGGCCGAATAACGGGAATCGATCGACTCCTCGGCCACCCCGAGTACTGCGGCGACTTTTGCGGTCGGTATCACCTCACCGAACTCGGCCGGCTCCTGCAGTACCGAGGCCTGCCATTCACCGTTTTCCCGACTGACATCGACCCGCTGCAGCCCGACTCCGGTTTCCTGCGTAAAGGTCGCCTGTTCGATTCCGCCGTCGATCGCCACCGCCACCGCCGTACCGAGTGAAGGGTGCCCGGCAAACGGAATCTCGCCGCTTATCGTCCAGATCCGGTTGCGGTAGTCAGCTCCTTTTGCCCCGGCCGCAGCCGACGCCGGCTGGACGAAGGTCGTCTCCGAAAGTCCGGTCTCGCGGGCGAAAGCAAGCATGGTCTCCGCTCCGACGTCGTCGGCATCGAGGACGACGGCGAGCCCGTTGCCGGCCAGTGGAGCCTCGGCGAAAACATCAAGCCAGTAGAAGGGATGGCTGCCCATCGGCCCAGCCTAGTCCGATCCGGTATCGAGCCGGCGAAAAAGGCCACCGTGGTAGATCAGTGGTTCACCGGGCTGATCTTCGGCTTCGACCTCGAGCACCTCCCCGGTCACGATCACGTGATCGCCGCCGGGAATGATTTCCGCCACCTCGCAGACCACCCGGGCCAGGCTGCCTTCGATGATCGGCACGCCGAGGTGATCGCGCCACCCGACAGAGGCCCACTTTTCTCCCTGCGCCGCCTTGGTCGCGAAAAGCTCGGCCGCAGCCCGCTGACCCTCCCCGAGAACCGAGATCCCGAAGCGGCCAGCTTCTCGCACGACCTCGAGGGAGCGGGATTCGAGATCGAGGCAGACCAGCATCATCATCGGTCTCAGGGAGAGTGAACACACCGCCGAAGCGGTCGCTCCGGCGGGCTCCCCGCCTTGAAAAGCGGACACGACAGTCACTCCTGTGGGTAGCAGGCCGACGGTCTGGCGGAACTCGTTTCGATCGGGTGGAACCATCTGATCGCCGCAGACAATATGATGCGCTCGCTGTGCGTGCCGTAGCCATTACAACACTTGTCATTGCCGCCGCCTTCTCTCTCTCCGCCTGCGGATTCGGAGAAGAAGGAATCACGGTCTCGAAGGACTCTCCCGACTACGAGGGAGCCCAGCTCTTCGCCGCGAACTGCGCCGGCTGCCACACCCTCGCTCCCGCTGGTGCGCTCGGCACGGGCAATCGCGGGACCCGGGTCCAGGGACCGAACCTCGACCAGCGGACCGAAACCTACGAGTCGGCCCTCCACGCGATCCAGAACGGCGGTTTCTCGGGCGCGATCATGCCGCAGAACATCGTGGTCGGCGAGGAAGCCGAGAAGGTCGCGCGTTTCGTCGCTGATTACGCCGGCGCCGACGCCGGTGAAGACGGGGCGGAAGAGTTCTCCAAGGAGACCGACGCTTCGGTCCCCGAGGACACCAAGCCCTCAACCGGCACCCACGACGAGTAACCGGCGGCGGGGGCCGTGCTAGACCTGAAACTGATCCGCTCCGAACCCGAGCGGGTCAAAGCTGCGCTGGACCGGCGGGGTGCGGCCGGAAACGTCGACCAGTTGCTCGAACTCGACGAACGTCGTCGTCAGCTGCTGCCCGAGATCGAAGCGGCTCGCGGCGAACGGAAGAAAGAGTCGGAAAAGATCGGTGCCCTGAAGAAGGCCGGCGAAGACGCGGCCGCCCAAATGGAGGCGGTCCGCGAGCTGAAGGTCCGCCTCGAGGAAAAGGAAGGCGAACTCGAGTCGGTCGAGACCCGGCTGAGCGAGGTGGCCGCCTCCCTGCCCAACCTGCCCGATCCTTCGAGCCCGGATGGTTTCACCGACGAGGACGCGGAGCTGATCCGGCAGGTCGGCGAGATTCACGATTTCGGCTTCGAACCGAAGGACCACGTCGAACTTGCCGGTGACGGAATCGAGCTGGAAGCGGCCGCGAAAGTTTCCGGCGCCCGTTTCGCCTATCTCAAGGGTGACCTGGTGATGCTCGAGTTCGCACTGGTCCGCTGGGCCCTGGAGAAGCTCCGGGCCGAGGGTCACGAACCGGTGATCCCGCCGATCCTGGTTCGCGAGGAGGCCCTGTTCGGTACCGGGTTTCTGCCGGGCGATCGCGACCAGATCTATGAACTCGAAAAGGACGACCTCTACCTGGCGGGCACCTCTGAAGTCCCGCTCGCCGGCCTCCACGCCGGTCAGATTCTCGAAGCGGATCAGTTGCCGATCCGGTATGCCGGGTTCTCGAGCTGCTTCCGGCGCGAGGCCGGGGCGGCCGGAAGGGACACCCACGGCATTTTCCGGGTCCACCAGTTCGACAAGGTCGAGATGTTCTCGTTCGTAAAGCCCGAAGACGCGAGCACTGAACACGAGCGGATCCTGGCGATCGAAGAGGGCATCCTGGCTGACCTCGGCCTGCCCTACCGGGTCGTCAACGTGGCCGCCGGTGACCTCGGAGGCTCGGCCGCCAAAAAGTACGACTGCGAGGCCTGGATCCCCAGCCAGGATCGCTACCGGGAACTGACGTCCTGCTCGAACACGACCGACTTCCAGGCAAGGCGCATCGGTTGTCGATACCGGCCCGGGCCGGGCGCCGCCCCCGAGTTTGTCAACACGCTGAACGGAACGGCGGTCGCGGTGGGCAGAACGATCATCGCGCTACTTGAAAACCATCAAAAGGCCGACGGCCAAGTCGCGATTCCGGAAGTCCTCCACCCCTACGGAGCTCCTGCCAACATCGGGCCGGCGTGAGTGGCTACCGCGTACTGATCTGCGATGACCACTGGATAATCCGCCAGGCGATCCGCCAGCGGATCGACGAGATACCCGGTTTCGAAGTGGTCGGTGAAGCCGTCGACGGGGCGGCCGTCATGTCCGCGGTCAGGGAGCACCGGCCCGACCTTCTGATCATCGACGTCGAGCTCCCGGAAGTCAACGGAATTGAAGCGATGGGCCGGCTACTTTCACGCTGGCCCCAGCTTCGGGTGCTCGTCTTCACGGCCCATGAGGAACCGGATCTCGTCCGGATGGCCTTCCGCGAAGGAGCGGCCGGTTTCCTGGTCAAGTCAGCCGACAGCGATCAGATCCGCGAAGCTCTGGAAACCGTTATCGACGGCGGCCGCTGGTTCCCCGGCGAGGTGGATCTGCCGGGCGAGGCCGACGAACTGGAGCGGCTTCGTTCGCTTTCCGAGCGGGAACGGGAGATCCTCGCGCTGCTCGCCACCGGAATGCGGGCCCAGGGAGTGGCGGACGAGACCGGGTTGCGCCCGGCCACGGTCTATACACACGTCCGGAACGTGGTCGCAAAACTCGGCGTTGATACCCGTACCCAGGCGGTTGCGATCGCCACCCGGTACGCGTTCCTGGAACCGGACCGGAACGTCAGCCACCGTGACTCCCCGCAAGGTGACCACCGGCGAGGCTGACCAGACGGTTGATCCCGGCCAGAGGCCCGGTCCCGGGGCTAGTTCTCGTTGAATTCCAGGGCGCAGCCGTTGATGCAGAAACGCTGGCCGCCGGGGCCAGGGCCGTCCGGGAAGACGTGGCCGAGATGTGCGTCGCAGCTTCTGCAGACAACTTCGGTTCGGACCATCCCGTGGCTCGAGTCTTCCCTCAGCTCCACCCGTTCGAGGTTGGCGGGCTCGGTGAAACTCGGCCAGCCGGTGCCGGAATCAAACTTGGCATCGGAGGAGAACAACTCCTCTCCGCAACAGACGCAGGCATAGGACCCGTTACGCTTGTTATCCAGGTGGGGACCTGTGAAGGGCCGTTCCGTAGCGGCGTTGCGGGTTACTTCGTACGCCTCGGGAGAAAGCTTCTCCCGCCATTCCGAATCTCTTGTGCTGACACGTGTTGAATCATCTGACATTGCCTGATCTCGCTTTCATTTCGCCTGCATCCAGAGTAGCCAAGCGGTCAAGTCTGATTGCCGCTTTAACCCTGGCCGCCCTGCTGCTGATCCCCGGAGGGGGGCCGGCCGCCCCGGCCGGGGCCGATGCGGCGAAGCTGATCGCCCCGAACAAGGTCTGTCCGAACCGGAAGGCAGGCGGCGGCCAGGCCGCGATGGCAAAGGCCCGCCGCTCGATGACCTGCATGGTCAACTTTGCCCGCGGCAAGAAGGGCCTCACGAAGTACCGGGTAAAGCGGCGACTGACCTGGTCGGCCGGTCGCAAGGCCCGCGACATCCGCCGGTGCGGTTTCTCCCACGAAGCCTGTGGCCGCAAATTCGATTTCTGGATCCGCAAGTCCAAATACCTCGGAGCCGGTGGTTGGGCGACCGGTGAGAACATCGCCTGGGGCAGCGGCCGGCTGGGTAACGTCCGTTCGATCTTCATCGCCTGGATGAGATCGAAGGGGCATCGCGAGGCGATTCTCAGCAGGTCGTTTTCGGACGTCGGAGCCGGCGTGGTCAAAGGCCGGTTTCAGGGAGTTCGGGGAGCGCGCATCTGGGTGCTCCACTTCGGCGATAACTGACCGACCACGGGTCCGGAGTCGGTCGCTCGTGGGTGAACCCATTTGCGGTGGCTAGCATGCGGGTACGAGGAGACGGGACCCGACCGGAAGAGAGACCAATGGCCGACGATTCAGAACTTGACGTCCTGCTCAAGACCGAGCAGACCTTCCCGCCCCCCGCCGGTTTCACAGCGGCGGCCGGGTGCAAGGACCCGGAGGTCTACGAGCGGGCCGACGCCGACCCGGAGGGATGGTGGGCAGACTGGGCCGCGAAGCTCGAGTGGATCGAACCGTGGAACACGGTGCTCGACTGGTGTGACCCACCCCACGTCACCTGGTTTGCCGGCGGCAAGCTGAATGTCAGCGCCAACTGCCTGGACCGTCATGTCGAAGCGGGCCGCGCCGACGAGATCGCGTACCACTGGGAAGCCGAGGATGCGGGGCCCGAGGACCAGCCCGTCACCGGAGTCGGCAGCGACGCCGGCGGCCGGATCTCGGTCACCTACGGTTGGCTGCTCGACCAGACCCAGCGCCTCGCGAACGTCCTCCGGAGCGGGGGCGTGAAGAAGGGCGACGTGGTCGGAATCTTCATGCCGATGGTTCCCGAGGCCGCGGTCGCGATGCTCGCCTGCACCCGGATCGGAGCGATTCACAACGTGGTCTTCGGCGGCTTCTCGGCCGATTCGCTGAGAGAGCGGATGGAGTTCTCCGAAGCCAAGGCGTTGATCACTGCGGATGCCACCCTGCGGCGCGGCAAGCCGATGCCGATGAAGGCGGCGATCGACGATTCGCTGGACCAGCTGCCGGCCATGGAGCACGTGGTCGTGTTCGACCGCTGTGGCACCGAGCCGCCGCTGAAACAGGGCCGGGACATCGACTGGACGACCGCTTTGGCCGAGGCCGATCCGGTCTGTGATCCGGAACCGATGGACGCCGAGGACCCGCTCTTCTTGCTCTACACCTCCGGTTCGACCGCCAAGCCAAAGGGAATCGTCCACACGACCGGTGGATATCTGACGCAGGTTGCCGCGACGCACCGGATGGTGTTCGACCTCAAGGAGGACGACGTGTTCTGGTGTGCGGCCGACATCGGCTGGGTGACCGGGCACTCCTACATCGTTTACGGACCGCTGGCCAACGGGGCGACTTCGATCATGTTCGAGGGGGCACCCGACTTCCCGGCCAGGGACCGCTGGTGGGAGATCGTCGAGCGCTACCGGGCAACGATCCTCTACACCGCCCCGACCGTAATCCGTTCCTTCATGAAGTGGGGCGAGGACCTTCCTGCGGCCCATGACCTGAGTTCGCTTCGTCTGCTCGGATCGGTCGGCGAGCCGATCAACCCGAAAGCGTGGCTCTGGTACAACGAGCACATCGGCGGTGGCCGCTGCCCGATCGTTGACACCTGGTGGCAAACCGAGACCGGGGCGATCATGATCTCTCCCCTGCCCGGCATCACCACCACCAAGCCGGGATCGGCCACTCGTCCGCTGCCCGGCGTCCGGGCCGCGATCTACGACAACAACGCCAACGAGATCGAAGAAGGTGGCGGCACCCTGGTCCTCACCCGGCCCTGGCCGGCCATGGCCCGCACGCTCTTCAAGGAGCCGGAGCGGTACATCAACGCGTATTGGGACCGCTACGGCCGGGACACGTACCTGGTCGGCGACGCCGCCCGGCGGGACGAAGACGGCTACTTCTGGATCGTCGGCCGGATCGACGACGTGATCAACGTCTCCGGTCACCGGCTCTCGACCATGGAGATCGAGTCTTCCCTGGTCTCGCATCCCCACGTGGCCGAAGCAGCGGTGATCGGGGTGCCGGACGAAGACACCGGCCAGGCGATCATCGCCTTCGCGACACCGAACGACGAGGCGCCACCCGGCAGCGAGTTCACCGACGAGTTGCGCGAGCACGTCGCGGTGCGGATCGGCAAGCTGGCCCGACCGAAGGCGATCTACTTCGCGGACGACCTGCCCAAGACGCGCTCCGGCAAGATCATGCGGCGCCTGCTCCGAGACATCGCCGACGGCAAGGAACTCGGTGACGTGAGCACGCTCCGTGACCCGACCGTGGTCGAGGACCTTCAAGCCCAGGTAGCAGGCTCGACCGGCTGACGGACTATTCTGCTGGCGTGTCCTCGTCCGGACCCGAGCCAGGCACCGTGCACTTGCCGGATAACGAGCCGTTGCCGGTACTCGGCTACCTGCTCTTCTTCGTCGGGATGGTCATGGTCGCCTACGGAGTTTCGGCCCTGTGGCTCGGGATGCGGGATGTGATGGACGTCGGCGGCTTCTGTGCCGAAGGTGGTCCGTACGAGATCCGGCAGACCTGCCCTGACCGGTCCGAGCTTCTGATGTTCACCGGGATTCCGGCCGGGGTCATCGGCCTGTTCGTCGCGATGATCGGTGGCTCGAAGGTTTCGAAGGGCGCGGCGGGGCTGCTCCTGCTCAGCTGGCCGGCCCTCTTCATCTCGCTCGGATACAACTTCCTCTACTACGCAAACAATCCGCCCGAGGACATGGACGGCACGGCCGGCTGGTGGTTCTGCGGGGTGCTCTTCATGCTGATGGGAGTGCCGGCTCTGCTGGCGATCCCGATGTTGGTCAAGGCGATACCAGCCAAACGCCGGGTCCCGGTGCTCGGAATCTTCATCGCCGCCATAGCGATCGGCATCGTGCTGATGACGCTGGTGGCGAGCTAGGTTCACCTACCTGATTGCTGGAGCAACCTGCGGATCATCACGCCGAGGTGGAGGGCGAGCACCGTGTCGCCGTCTTTCAGGTCGACATCGAGGACCTCTTCGATCCGTGACAGACGGTGATAGAGCGACTGCCTTTCGATCTCCAGTTCCGCTGCCGCCTCGGTCTTGCGGCCACCACTGTGCAGGAACACCTCGAGCGTGTCGAGCAGGTCGCGGCCCCGCTCCCCCGGCAGATCGAGCAGCGGACCCAGCCGTTCGTCGCTGAACTGGACCAGCTCCGGGGTGCCGCGCATCGAGAGCAGCAGTTGGCCGATCTCGGTACGACTGGCGTCGTGCCAGGCCCGGACCGGACCGGCAGCACCAGCTTCGGCTGCGAAACGGGCCCGGACCAGGGCCGGGGCGAGGTCATCCCAGCTGCCGGCCGCACCACCGATCGCCAGGGCGACCGATGCGGGGTCGATCTCGTGCCTGGTCAGGACCCCGGCGAACCGCCGGGCCAGCCGCTCCCGGGACGCCACGTCATCCGGTTCGGACCCGAGCGTGCCACGGTCGAGCACGCCGAGCGTGCAGTTGCCCCGGGAGCCGAGCAGCGCCGGCCGGTCCGGCTCGGCCAGCGCCGCTCGGATCGCCGGCAGAATCGATGCCCACGCTTCCTCGTACCCGACGTTCTCGTCGATTGAATCGGGCCGCCAGACCGCGGCGATCGGGACCAGCTGGCCGTGACGGCGCGGGAAACCTAGCGTCGATGCCCGGCGGGCAGCCGAAAGCGGCTCCATCAGTCCGGAAGCCAGTTCGAAAAGCAGGTTGCCGCGTGACCGGGCTCTAAGTTCGGCTTCCTCGCCGCCTCGCATCAAGCCCAACCCGACCGCCACCCCGGCCCGTTCCAGCGCGATCGGCGTGAACCGGTCGAACTCGGCGTCGGTCTTCAGCGCGATCACCCTGCCCCAGGTCCGGCCCCGCACCATCACCGGCACCGCGGCCGCTCCCTCGGCCTCGCCTGGATCCCGGTCCGACCACTTGAGCCCCGACCAGGTGTCGACGACCTCGTTCTCCTGGCGGGACACCGATCCGAGCGCAACCAGCTCGCCCCGCGCATCCTCCAGCACCACGGGATTGCCGATTCGCCGCGAGACTTCGGCCAGGATCGACTCGGCCGCTTCGCCTTCGAGCACCAACCGGTCGAGGGCGCGGTGAAGCTCCTCCCCGCGGCGGGCGAGCGCGTGACCGGAATCCAGCAAGCTGCCGTTGACCACCTCGGACACCTCGACGAAACGGATGCCGCGCTGAAACGCGACCATCGGTATGTGGCG